>NZ_JAJDJW010000007.1:0-163220 GCF_020567645.1 Enterococcus sp. CWB-B31 | reverse complement strand
AACCTCCAAATAATTTATAGTTATTTGGAGGTTTTTATGTTCATTGAATTTCGGTAATTATAGGTATCCAGCACATGTCGTTTTCGTTTTAGCGATACTTCTGTATAAATCTGAGTGGTTACGATGCTGGAGTGCCCCAGCAGCTCCTGTACTTCTCTTATGTTGGCGCCATTGTTTAATAGTTCGGTTGCAAAAGTGTGTCGTAGATAATGAGGTGTTGCGGTACTTTCGATATTTGCCAGCCTTAAGTATTTTGAAAAAATATCTTCAATGCCATAGATAGAAAGCTGCTTTCCATATTTATTGACGAAAAGACTGTTGTCTTTAGGATGGAACCTGTCTCTGATTTTTAAATAGGCTGCGATGGCTTCTGCTGCTTCGTTGCTGGAAAGGTAGATTAACCGCTCTTTTCGATTTTTTCCATGGATTAAAAGTGAGTGATCAGATTGATCGTAATCATTTAGCTGGATATTGCTAGCTTCGCTGATGCGAATACCTGTTGAAATCAGCAGTTCCAAGAGTGCAGTATCCCGTATGCAGTTCCCTTTTTGATAAGAGCTGACTGTCGGGTTATGTATTCGCTCATACATTGTTGATAAAAGATGATTGATTTCTGTAATTTTTAGAGTTTTTGGCATCTTTTTTGGAATAGGATAACTTAAACGTGCTCCTTCAAACTGCTGGTTTTTCACAACTACTTGATTATTTAACAAGTATCTATAGAACATGCGGTAAGTGATTAACTTCCTTTTTAAGGAGGTTGCTTTTAGTTTTTTCTTGTGATTGAGTTCGTTGATAAAGGGGAGGATACCGTCCGTCAATTCGATATTTTGCAGGGTACAGTAGTCATTTAAAAGATAAAGATCTGATTTATATGCTTTGATTGTTCGTGAAGACAAATTGTGATATGTTCCTTTGTATGTTAAAAATTTTGAAATCCATTGTTCCATAAAAAAACCTCCATAACTTTTTATTGATAAGTATAATCAAAAGTCATGGAGAAATACTGTATATGAAATGTGTCTTACCTTTATTTTTCAAATTAAAGGTGAAGGGTAGCATAATTTTAATTGTTTTGTCTAGGTTATGCCGCTTGGATATACTCTGTTAGAGCTTCCAATAAAGCATCAGCTACCTGCTGTTGATAGCTTTCTGTCATAAAGGTCCACTGATCGTAGTCATTGTTCATGTAACCCAGCTCTAAAAGCAGTGATGGACGGGTATTTTCACGTAGAACCTGATAATTTCCGACTTCAACGCCGCGATTTTCTAGTGGAAGTGTAGAAGCTAAGGCGTCATTTACTGTTTCCGCCAGTCCTTTATAGGTATTGTAATAGTAGTAGGTTGTAGTTCCAGAAGCATCATTCATATATTCCGTTGAATCATAGTGAAGACTGATAAAAAAATCAGCCTGATTATCAATACTGTCCGCACAAATATCATCCAGTGATTCGGTAATATCTGAATCTCTAGTCAAAATGACCGTAAATCCGGCAGTCTCAAGTGTTTCCTGAATCACCTGAGCGGTAGAAAGGGTAACGTCTTTTTCATAATAATACTCATCGTTACTAAGCGCACCAGTGTCCTCACCACCGTGGCCGGGATTCAGAACAACAACGGCATCTTCCAGAGAAGTAGGTGTGACTGGTACATCTATTGAACATTTTTCGCTGTATAAGCTGGAAACATAGCCTTCATATTCATTGTTGACAATCACGTGATACCAGTCGTTTTCAGTATTCAAGTATTCCATATACTCGCCTCGAGTAACTAGAGCAATTTCTTCACTGCTGCTGTCGGGCTGGCTGTATAATGGACTATCCTCAGGTCCCATCTGCACAGCGGTGATCATCGTTTGATTAGCAGAAGTTTTGGCAGCGGCCAGTTGAGTTTGTGTTACCTCAAAAGCTGTTTCCTGACTGGCAGCGCTGCTTTTTATTATCGGGGACTGTAATCTCAGATAGTAGAAAGCAGAACTGACACTCAATAAAACTACTAGTAAGAATAAGGTATTTAGGTATTTTTTCTTCATCGATGGAACCTCTTCATTCTGTGGGATAAATTAAAGATACTTGGTTAAGCTTAAAGATGACTTAAAATAATGGAGAACAACGCTTGAGGTTTAGCACTCATTTCGCTAAAGTAGACATAAAACAAATGAAAGTGGGGAAGATGAAATGGAAGCGACATTAGAGTATAAATTGATTTTAGCTGAAAATCAGCAGTTGGAAAGTAAACGGTTATTGTTGCGCCCGCTTTCCATGAGCGATGCGGGAGATATGCATGAATATGCGTCAGACGAAGAAAATACCAAGTATGTTTTTCCTACCCATAGAGATTTTACAGAAACAAAAGTAGTCATTGCAAATTATTTTATTGCTGATCCATTAGGCAAGTATGCGATTGAGTTGAAGAAAAATAGAAAAATGATCGGCTCAATTGATCTGCGGGTAGATATGCTGAACAAGAATGCGGAAATTGGTTATACATTAAATAAAAAGTTCTGGGGACAGGGACTGGTGCCGGAAGCTTGTATTCTTTTAATGGCATTTGGTTTTGAAAAACTGCAGCTTCAACGAATCTTTGCTAAATATGATGAAACAAATCACAACTCAGGGCGAGTGTTGGATAAAATCGGGATGAAAAAAGAAGGACGATTACCAAAATCCAGAATTGATAAAGATAAAATAGTGACGGATATTATTAAAGGATTAACAATTGAAGACTGGGAAAAGAACAAAGAATCAGGGAAATATTGATAGTAATAAATTGAAAATAGCTGTTTAAATGACAAAAAATATTTGTGGTTTTCAGCTCAGGAAGCCTGCTGACATTAAGAAAAGGACTGTTATAATAATAAAAGAAAAGTAAGCAATGTCGGAATAATCGGAGATGTAAAAATTCTGTTGATAGATGGATCATTAGTTTCTTTTTAGAAAAGTCAGAATAGAAAGGAAAACTTGTAAAACAGTGAAAATTGGGCAAAAAATCATTGAAAAAAGGTGAGAAAACTGCATAAATTCATTGACATTGCAGGGAATAGAAGGTATTATGTTAAATGGTATTGTTTGCCCCACAAGAGCCCCGGAAACTCAAGTGTATGTCAAACATCGAAACGAAAATTGGAGGAAAGAAACGTGCGTACAACATATATGGCCAAAGCTGGCGAAGTAGAACGTAAATGGTATGTAGTAGACGCAACTGATGTTCCTATGGGACGCCTTTCAACAGTTGTAGCATCTATACTACGTGGAAAAAATAAACCAACATTCACACCACATGTGGATACTGGAGATTTTGTAATTGTCATCAATGCTGACAAAATTAAATTAACTGGTAATAAAGCTTCTGATAAAATTTACTATCGTCACAGCCAATACCCAGGCGGTTTGAAATCTGTTACTGCTGGAGAACTGCGTGAGAAAAATTCTCGTCGCTTGATCGAAAATTCAGTAAAAGGCATGCTTCCTAAAAACACTTTAGGCCGCAAGCAACTTACTAAGTTACACGTATACGGCGAAGCTGAGCATCCACATGCTGCACAACAACCAGAAGTATTAGATATTACAAACCTAATTTAAGGAGGGAAATTCATTGGCACAAGTTCAATATATCGGCACTGGCCGTCGTAAAAATGCAGTTGCCCGCGTACGTTTAGTACCAGGAACTGGTAAAATTATTGTAAACAAAAAAGATGTTGAAGAATATATTCCACACGCTGACTTGCGTGAAGTAATCAATCAGCCATTCGGCGTTACTGAAACAAAAGGCGCTTACGATGTAATCGTAAACGTAAACGGTGGAGGATACGCTGGACAATCAGGTGCGATCCGTCACGGAATCGCTCGTGCATTGTTGGAGGTAGATCCTGACTTCCGTTCAGCTCTGAAACGCGCTGGGTTACTTACTCGTGACGCACGTATGGTTGAACGTAAGAAACCAGGTCTTAAGAAAGCTCGTAAAGCTTCACAATTCTCAAAACGTTAATATTCGCTTTATATCAACGATTTGGACGTTTCGCAACTTAGTTTGTGAAGCGTCTTTTTTCATTGTTGACACCATTTAGGGCAGTATCCTTTTGAATTAACTTACGATAGGCTATTTCCCCAACAGGCATTTTAATGACATTCGGTGTGTTCACATAAGTTTTTGTGATTGTAGTATCGCTATGGGTTAGGGCTTTTGAAATCAGTTCTAAAGAAGTGCCGGACTGTCTAGCTAAGGTTGCCCCAGTATGTCTTAATTTATGAGGTGTAGCATGAGCTAACTGTTGATGTCTACGCTTAACGGAATTGATACGATAATTGAGATAATCAATGTGAACAGGAACGTTGACATTGTCTTTTCTAAAAGAAATTTTAATTGAGTCTTTTGGAGAGCTACAATGTTTTGTAGATAAAAATTTTGAAGAATGTAAATTAGTAAGTTACCATTCTGGACTTTTTAAACTTCGGGATCTTATATCAGAAAGTGAAAATCTTCCTAGTATAGCTCTTAAAGGTCTAGATATTTTTGGGAGAGGATTAATAAGGATAGATAATAATTCTTTAGAGACAAACTCCTTTTCAAATGATATCGAAAAGCTTCTTAAAGAGGCTCGTATAAGAGAAGAAGTAAGGGGTCATGGACTTACTAAAAAAAAGCGCATAAAAAATATATCAATGAAGAATTTACAGAGAAAATTGTAAGTATTTATGGGACTTTATCGGATTCAATACCTGGTAAAGATGAAACTATTGCTAATCTATCTCAATATATTGAAAGTAGTTTAGCTTTTTCTGGTAATCAGGATGCAAAAATATTTAATGAGGTTATTGAAGTTGCTGACAAAGTAATCCAATCATTATTATCAATAGTCATTTTTATGAATTATAACAATCTAGATAATAGAATGAATACTTACAAATTAAATTTGATTATAGACTCACTAGGAGAACCCTTCAAGAGTTATAAATTCAAATATTTAAGTGATGTTATCTTAAATATTTGAAAATTTTCATAGCTCCATCTCTCTCACTATATTTTTTACCATCTTTTTAACTTTCTGGTTGTATATTTTTAATCCATCAAATAGAGAAGAACGTAAAGGAGAGTACCGGCAAAGAACATTCTCTATCTTGTATAGGTTAGTAATAAAGTTGAATACTATCAAGAAAAAATTATCCATTTTTTGAGGTTTTATCATGTTGCTGTTTATGGATACTGACTATTTTAATATGGACAATTTGATTTTTGGTATTATTTTTGATATGATGGTTGTGCGAAGCGATATTAATTTTTACAATGGAACACAAAAACCACTCTACTGCGAATAGAGTGGTTTTCTTTTACAATCGTTGCGACTTCGAATGTGTGGGTTAGAAGCAACTTGCTTTTAGTCTTTGTCTTTCTCATCTAACCAGTGAGAAATTAGTTGAATAACTAAACCTACAAAAATAGGCGCAATGACTAGCGATATTAATTTTTCCAATGGAATCACCCCCTTGGGGGCAAGTTGCCAAAATGAGTATAGCATATTATGTATTAGAAAGTGAATTTAAATTTTATGGGTGAGGAATGGTTATAGAAATAGTCGTGTTCTGATTCACGTGTATTCTTGGGTACGAGAGCTTTAAAATGTGTTGAAGTTCATTAAAACCCTACCTGTTGAAATATTGTTTAACTCATTGATATTAAAGGATTTTTCAACTGTTTCAAAATATCTGACATGCAACCAGGTCTTAAGAAAGCCCGTAAAACTTCTCAGTTCTCAAAACGTTAAAAATACCTATATATCAGTATTTTCAAGAGGTGCCAAGAAATTGGTGTCTCTTGTTTTTTTTGAAAATAGAGAACACTTTACAGAATTGTACTTCTTTAAAAGTGGAAGGAACGTTAAAATTAATTGGTTCCCTCCATAGTTTAGTGCTATTTTATTTAGCTTCTCGTGCTTCGTTTAGTCGTCTTTCGAATGTTTCATGAGTAGAAAGATTGACAACATTTGATGTGTTTCCATTGTAAAGCGTATGTTTCACTTTTGCGATCTCCTAAGTTAATTGTAAGAAGTAACAGTAAAATGTATTAAGTTCATATGATCAAAGTTTGAAAATAGTTGATCTACTTAGTGAAGAATTGACGAGGTATCCAACTTCTGGATTTTCTGGACGTGAATTTAATAATGAACGAATCACTATTTTTCAGTCTATGTGCTCCAAATTAATTGAATTGTATCAAAAACTAGATCAAGATGATTATTATGATTGGTTTGAAAAATAAATTTTAAAGAATTATATATATTATTTATTATTGTATATTAAGGATTAAAAGAATGTATAATAACCTATTTTGTTTTTTTGAAATGAACAAAAATTGGATATAAACAACTAATCGATAGGAAAATATTGGTTCTTGTTAATTAGTTATGATAAACTTATTTTAGTGTTGACATAACACAATTTTGAGTAAAGAGGTATTTATATGAATATCAAGTCTCAATCCATGAATGGTTATAGTAACACAGGTGTTGGTGCTGAAGCCATCAACTATGCTGCTGGATGTTGTTCATGCTCATGTTCAACATGTACATGTACGTGTTCCGCTTCAACTGCTACTGAAACAAAAGAATAGGGTTAGAAATGAAAGGGGATTCATTCCCCTTTTTTAATAGGTGGTGTATACAAATGGATTCCATTTTAACGATAAACAAATTGAAAATAGAAAAGAGCAACAAAGTAATATTGGATATAGATCAAGAAATAGCAATTCTACCTAAAGATAAAGTAGCAGTTTTAGGGGAAAACGGTGCTGGAAAAACAACGCTAATCAATGCTATTTTAGGAGAAATTAATTTTGAGGGAAAGATAGTAAAAAACTTTGATAAACTAAGTTGTGGAATTGTTTTTCAAGAAAACTCTTATAATGATTTACTAAAAGTTAATGAACTAATAAAGCTTGTTCTACCTTTTAAAAAAGAGGAATTATCTCATTTTTTAGAAAATTATGAGTTGGAGGACTTGAAGAAAAAGTATATTAAAGATCTTTCTGGTGGAGAAAGACAACGACTGACACTAAGCCTAGTGTTGGAAAGCAACAAGTCAATCTATTTTTTTGATGAGCTTACATCAGGCTTAGATTATAAAAAAAGACTTTCATTATTAGCTATGATGAAGAGAAAAGTAATTAATCGAACAGTTATAAATGTAACACATTATTTTGACGAAATTGAAAATTGGGCGACAAAAATTCTTATGCTAAAACAAGGACAGCTAATTTTTTTTGGATCCGTGGTAGATTTTTTCTCAAAATTCGCACATTATTCTATCGTGAAAATTGATTATAATGAATTTTCAAAATTGAACGAAACCACTATTAAAAGTGTAGATCACACTGATACTGGAGATGGTGAAGCATTTATTTGTTCAAGTCCTGACCTTCAAATAGATATAGAAAAAACTTTTGAAGAGAACAGCATAAGTTACACTGTCATTAAACAAAGTATATACACAACTTATTTAGTCGCCTATTCAATGACTGAAACTACAAGCAAATTAATTACGGAGGTGAGAAAATAATGAGGTATTTAGGGACGAGTATTAAGTTACAATTTCGTATTCCAGTATCCATCTTTTTTTCATTATTGTTTCCGTTAATTATGATGTTTGCGATGGTTACATCATATGGGAATTTTGATATAGGTAATGGGTTTCATTTTGTAGATAAATATTTTTTAATCAGTACAGGTATGGGAATGATGCCAATCTCTCTGATTAGTTTTCCTATATGGTTAGGTGAGAGTATTCAAAATCAAAGTTATAAACGTCTGGAGTATTTTGGATTAAGCACACACAATATGATTGTTTCAGATGTTTTCTCTTACGCGTTATTAACCTTGTTGAGCGTTGTCGTCAATATTTTATTTGGTTTTTTTATGTATGGATTGCATATTCCAAGCATCGGTTATTTCTTGTCGTATATCGTACAATGTTTATACTGTAACTTTGTTTTACTTATTTTTGGAGCAATAATTGCACTGCTGGTAAAAAACACGAGGATATTGATGCCAATAGGTATGGTTTTGTTATTTAGTTCTTATATTTTTACAGGTGCGTTTTCTTCGTTTTCAGATCTTCCAACGTCATTTCAATCAATTGGAAAATTTATCCCAATGAAATATGTTATGAATGACTTTTTTGATGTTTGGGCTGAAAAAAAAGTGTTTATTCAAGATTTTTTAGTGTTGAATACTATTTTAGGAGTAGGCTTAACATGTATTCTAATTGCTATTTTTGTTGTAACACAAAAGAAGAAAAATTAAATTGGTGAAAGGAGGAGATACATTAATGAAAAAGAAGTTTAACAATCCAACGACTCGTGTTATCGTATCTATTATTTTAGGAATTATTTTAGGAGTTTTCGTTTGCTTTATGGCAATTCGCTCTGGATATACTTATGTTAAAGGTTCTTCTTTAACTGAATATAGTGTAAACATCTTTGGTTTTACTATTTTTGATATTCAAAAAGTGGGGAACGAATTTAAAGGAACACCAAATAATAGTAATATGATGTTTATCGGGATTATATTTTCAATGGTGTTAGCCATCGTAACCGAAGTTGTTACAGCTTTGAAAAATAGAAAAAGGAAGGAGGACGACAAATGATTGATTTTGAGAAAAAAGTTTTTTCATTAAAAATATTTACTGATACACCATTTGTATTTATGATCTCTCTCGGTGACATGATTATACCTCCTGATTTTAAACCCGTCGAATTCGACGGGTTTAAAAAGATTACCCATACCTTGTGGATAGCTGGTTTAATTTTTAGTTCATATTGAAAGAAAGATACGAAAGCTAATCTTCAAACCCACACAATGTATAATTGGCTAAAGCTTCTGATTCATGCATAGAAATAACTGAATTTGCGTTCCTTAAGCCACGACAAGTGCTTGAATAGTGGTATTTTGTTCCAGATTCAGGAGCAACATAAACAAGATGCTCTGTGACTTGCTGAGCGGCTGTCTGAGCCTGTTCGTCGGCTATTCTTTGCTGTTCAGCCGTCGCAGCCTGAGCCTGCTCCTGAGCTATTCGTTCCTGTTCGGCTGTTATTCGCTGTTCCTCTGCTAATTTAGCAGCTTCGGCTGCCTGGGCTTCAGCACTGACGAGTATCTCATTGACAGCAATTAGTCTTTCCTCTAATGACTTCTCTCCACCTGCTTTTTCCAATGCACTTACTGCTTGATTGTAGTTATCACGTGTAGGATTTTGTTCAGCGTTCTCTACACCCTTTTGAGCTGCTTCTAGTAACGCTGTAGAATTGTCAGAAGAAGAGGGCTCGGTGCTTTCCTTTTCTTTTGACGTTGGTTTTGTTTTTTCTTCTTGTTTAGGACTATCTGAAACTGCTTCTTTCTCACTTTTAGGAGCCGTTACATTGACAAGTAAAAACGATATTACTAAAGCAATAATAGAGTAATTCCTAATTTTTTTGTTTGGTCTTTTCTTAATGAAATACCACACAGACACAGCACTAAGAACAAATATCAGACTAAATAAAGTTGCCACTTTTTACTAACCCCATTTCATGATATAATTAGTTGCTATCATGAAATGTATTTCATTTTTGACGCTCTTAACCGCCGCCAAGTGGGAAGAGCGTTTTTTCCATGGTATGAAAATTTTTAGGCAATTGGGCGGGGCAGAATATTTCCCGAAAATTAAAGATAGAGTGAAATCTTCTCCTGTTTTTTTAGTTGGTTTAGTACAAAATACCTGTAGAGACCATTGAGTATAAACCTTGAGGCTCCACTTCTTAGGAAATGGTGGAGAGACAGAGTAATCATCCTTTAGCTATAAGAAACCTCCTAACTTTCAATAGTTATCCTCCTAATATTTCGAGCTTACGTTCGATTTTATCGTATCTTGTATCTAATTATAACCAATTTTTGACTGGAGTTTCCATATTTTTATAAAATCTTTGATCGATGAGCTTTTTTAGTGTTCCATTCCATTTTGAAATAAGGTTCATTAATAGAAAGCCATTTTTTAATGTGTTCGCCTCCTGGGACTAATTTGAATAGTTTAAAATTATTTATCCGATTTGGTTAGTGTTTAAGTCAATTGTATTCATTTCAAACTAGTGTTGCATCTCGGAAATAAGTCGAACAATACTGAAAATATGAGCAGCTCCAGGGAGGTATCAATTCACAGCTATTCATTTTATGAATAGTGTTCCTTTTTAGTATGACAGGAAATAGCGTGTAGGTCGATGATTTTTTATTTTCATTCTGTTTGGTGAGGTGTTAGCCCTCATGTGTGTTTGTCACAACCTCTTTTTTTGAATCCTCACCCAAATCCCCGCCTATTCCCCACCGGTATTTTGCATCAGAGATAATTGTCGATCCAAATTCTGTTTTATGGTTGAAACTCGAATATAGCCAACTTTCATTTTATTCACCTAAACTTTTACATATTTATTTTATACGTATTATTTACAATGAAAACATTATATCGCAAGCATCATGGAGTGCCAGCACAAGGTATACCATAAATGAATAAAATCTATTGCTCTATACTTCAAAAGATGTATAATATAGTCTTACAACAAAAGATGTATGAAACGTCAGAACGGAGTTAGGGATGCAAGATATTCGAGAACTGGGTCTAATGACCTTTAGCCAGGCCAGTGAACGATGGGGGAAAGAAAGGAGCTATGTGCAGCAGCAGTACAATAAGTATCCAAAAAAATTTCTTGTTGGAACTGTTGATCTGTTGAAATCAGAAAAAAAAGATAGAGGTACATATGTTATTACTAGACAAGGTATGGAGTATCTGACTAGTAAAACTGAAGAAGAAGCAAATAGAGCTCTATGGATAGTTATTGTGCAGCATGGAACTAATATTATTGATGAACATGCTTGTTCTTCTGAAAGAGAGGCTGAGGAGCTAATGAAGAAGATTGCTATTTCAAAGGTTCAAGCAAGCAGTGCAGCTGAGACTATTCATTGGAATTATTTAGATCAACAGAAGAAAAATTACGGTGTGAAGATTCCAGGGGGACTAATGGTTTACTACAAAAAGAAAACATAAGGGTGAGAGAATGGAATGAACACTGGAAGAGATTCAATTGGATTTTGAAAAAAGAAAGGGTACTAAAGGACTAGCTGAGGAATTGGCAAATAATGAAGCTATGTCTTTGTATCGAGAAATTCCTGCGGCAAGAACGGATCATGATTAACTATAGTCGTAAATAAAATAGGCAAACGATCGGATTTCTAAGTGAACAACAGATTATTTTTCGCTCCAGATTTCACTAAAATGGATATAGAGGTGATAAAAATGTCAACATTGGAAGAAGCAATTCTAGAACTAGCAGATGCAAAGTGCACGAATCTGCAATTAGACCAGTTAGACCGATTTTTCTTTGACACACCTGAGATTGAGAAATTGTTGAAGGTAAGCAGAACACAAGCTAGCCGAGCAGCTAACCGACTTGTTGAAAATGGGTTGTTGGTTAAAGTGAATACAAGGCCGGTTTTGTTTTTAGCCAAAGAGACATTTGAGCAGCACTTTAAATTAAATTTGAATAAGGAATATGAACGAGTGCAGGAAATCGCCGAATTGATAAAAAAGGTGCCAGCTGAACGAGTTTTTGAACAAATGATAGGTTGGGATAAAAGCTTATCTGAAGCATTGGAACAATTACGAACAGCTGTCTATTATCCTGGGAATGGATTGCCAATCATGCTGGCAGGAGATACGGGAGTTGGAAAAAGCTATTTTGTACAAGTAATGTATGAATATATGATTAAAGCTGGCATACTACTATTTGATGCTCCTTTTAAAGTATTGAACTGTGCACAATATTACAATAATCCAGAATTATTGTCGGGATTTTTATTTGGTTACACAAAAGGAGCTTTTACCGGAGCTTATGAGAACCATATTGGATTGTTGGAGGAAGCTGATCAAGGATTACTTTTTTTAGATGAAGTCCATCGTTTAAATGCTGAAGGACAAGAGAAGCTTTTTACTTTTATGGATAAAGGAAGGTTTACACGAATTGGTGACATAAAACCGTATAAAGCTAAGGTGCGTTTAGCGTTTGCAACGACAGAAAAATTACAGGGATTTTTGCAAACGTTTTTAAGAAGAATTCCGATTCATATATACGTTCCAAATATGGAGGAACGGGGAGTTATGGAAAAGCGTCAAATGCTTGAGTACTTATTTGATAAAGAAAGTCGCAAGCTGAACCAACCGATTGAGGTTACACCACGAGTAATGAATATTTTAATGCAGACACACTATGAAGGAAATATTGGAGAAATTGAGAATACGATCAAATACTCCTGTGGTAGTGCCATTGCTCGTAATGAACAGACTCAGGTGAAAATTCAGTTTCGGGACTTACCTCAAAAAATCTATGCTCGTAATACCAAACAAGAGCAATGGTCGACCTTTGAAGGATCTAATCTTATTTTTTCCGGTTCTCATGAAAGGAGGCCGGTTTCCAGTCGAGCTAAAGAACTGACCAGTTTTATTTCTCAAGTGGTACTGCTATATGAACGTTATGATACTGGTGAAGAAACTTTTTATGAATTGAAAAAGCAATGGTCACAACAGGTGACACAATTTATGGATGAGCTAGTGTACCAGGATAACTATGCTAACCATATGTCATTGGAAAAATTCATTTCAACGACAATGCAAGAGATTTTTAGGGAACTAGATTACCAAACAAAATTTCGCTATGATGGAAATTTTGTACTGTTTTTCTCTCATTATATTTATCGGTATGTATTAAAGGGAGAAACTGATCAGTTAACTTTACCTGAGGGTTTAAAACAATTGGTTACTGAGAACTATCAATTAGAGAGAGGTGCAATAAATAAACTATTACCAGAAGTAGATAAGAGGCTCGATTTAATTTTTAATGAGGTAGATCGTTGTATGTTTGTCCTTTTTTTATCAACTCTAGAACAAGCCGAACAACAAGCTGATTTGAATGCCCTTATTTTGGCTCACGGATATGCGACTGCTAGTAGTATTGCCAATGTTTGCAATCGAATGCTGGGTAATGCAACATTTTCTTCCATTGACATGCCGATTGAGGCTGCCTTGAGTGACATTAGTGAAAAAGTTCGTTTATACATAGAAGAAAATTTGGTTAATCGTGGATTAATAATTTTAATTGATATGGGTTCTTTGAACATGATTTATGATCAGTTGAAGCAAGATATTGAAATTCCGATTCTGTTTATTGATCAGCTGGGAACCTTGCTGGCTTTGGAAATCGGCAATCTAATTCAGCAAGGCAAGGAGCTGTCGGAGATTGCAGATCGGATGAAAGAGGTTGCTGCACCGAACGTTCAGCTCTTTCAACCGCAACGCAGTAAACAGAAAGCAATTATTACTACCTGCTTTACTGGAATTGGGACAGCTGTGCAAATTCAAAAGCTATTGTATGACTGTTTAAAGGGTATAGTGGATATTGAAATTATCCCAACTGAATTTCATGAGCTTAAGGAGAACGGCATCAGTTCGGCTGTAATTGCCAAGTATGAGATTTTGGCAATTATAGGCACTGATGATCCACAAGTACCAAAAGCAAATTTTGTCTTTCTAGAAACCATTATTTCCGGTGAAGTTGCTAGTGAAATCGCAGAAATTTTCCAACGGACCTTGGCTGAGGAAGATATTCTAGAAATTAATAATCGTCTGGTGAAAAACTTCTCTTTAATTCGAGTGATTGATTATTTGACTATTCTGGATACTAAGAAAATTCTGGAACTCGTGGAAGGCTGTATTCGACAACTGGAAACGCGCTTGTTTTTGGAATTGTCCAATGCTCGCAAAGTTGCTATGTACGTGCATATTAGTTGTATGGTGGAACGTTTGATTCGTCATTCTGAAATTATGGACTTTCCTGATTTGGAGAAATTCTCTTATGAGCATCAAAAGGAAATTCAAGTGATTCAGGAAGTGTTTAGTGTGCTGGAGAAGATATATAGTGTGACAGTTCCTCTCACAGAGATCGGATATATACACAATATCCTTTATAATCCGTAGCGTGCCAATTAATGGCACGCTTTTTGCTTTGTAGATAGAAGTGAAGGAGGGATTTACTTGAAATATTTAATTGCGACACATGGTGAGTTTTCAAAAGGAATCATTGACAGTGTCCAACTAATTATCGGGGAAGATATAACGATTGATTATTTCTGCATGACAAAGTCGAAATCTTCTGAAGATGCTTTTCAGGAAGTAAAACAATATTTAAAAGGGATAGAGGAGGAACCGTTAATTGTTTTAGCGGATATGTTTGGCGGCAGCGTCGCAAATCTTTTTGCGGAATTTTTATTAGAGGGATATGATTTTCAATTGGTTACTGGAGTAAATTTACCAATGTTATTGAATCTGTTCTTGTCAGAAGGCCCAATAAAAGAACGAATCAACAATAGTTTGGAGGAAGCCAAAAAAGGAATTTTACATGTGAATGCATGTATCGAAAATAAAGGAGGCGTTGAGAGTGACAGTATCATTATTGAGGATTGATGACCGGCTGATTCACGGACAGGTTGCTTTTGGTTGGACCTCATCATTAGGGATTAACACTATTTTAGTTGTAAATGATGAAGCCAAGAATGACCAGATGAAGGCCATGGCATTAAATTTGGCAAAGCCGAGCAATGTAAACTTGTATATTCGCAGTATTGAGGAATCTGGTGAAATTATCGAAAAATTCAGTCACTCAAAAAAGAGCAATGTCTTAGTTTTAGTAAAAAATACAGTTGATGCCCGCAAGTTGATCGAAAATACTGGTAATGTCATCAAAGGAATTAATATTGGCGGTTTACGCTATTACGAAGGCAAACGGAAGCTGACGGACTTAGTGGCGGTTAATGAAGAAGATGTTGAAAATCTGAAAGCGATTCATGCATCTGGAGTGGAAGTTGAATTTCGAATGCTGCCAAGAGACAAACGTAAAACATTGGAGGATTTTGATTTATAAGAAAGGAGAAAGTAAATGGTAGCACAAGCATTAATGCTGGGGCTGATAGCAGGGGTCGGAATTTTGGATGGACGAATTTTTGGACAAATGATGTTTGATCGACCACTAGTGACTGGCTTTTTTGTTGGGCTGGTTTTAGGAGATGTAACACAAGGAATTATTATCGGTGCTCAACTAGAATTAATTTGGATGGGGATTGCGGGGATTGGTGCTGCAACACCACCTGATGTAGTAACTGGAGGCATATTGGGAACAGCATTCGCTATTCTTTCTGGAAGCGGTGTTGAAGTAGCGTTGGCGTTGGCAGTCCCAATAGCTGTGTTAGCACAGTCTTTAGGTGTTGCGGTAAGGATTGTCAATACTTATTTTGCCCACAAAGCAGATACGTATGCTAAAGAAGCAGATTATAGAGGATTGGCTATTTCTATATGGATTCCGGTCTGTCTGTTTTTCTTAAGTACTTTTTTACCAACTTTTTTAGCAATTCTTTTGGGTGCGGACCAAGTTACTAATCTCATAAACGCAGTTCCTGAGGTTATCTTAGATGGAATGAGTATCGCTGGTGCCCTATTACCGGCAATTGGTTTCGCTTTGTTGATGGATATGCTCTTTTCAAAGAAAATGGCACCATTCTTTTTCATCAGTTTCTTGGCTGCCGCATATGGCGGCTTGAATATTACTGCAATTGCTTTGTTTGCGGTCTGTTTAGCATTTATCTTGCATTTTTATATCGAACCGGAAAAAGAAACATCTGATTTGACTCAGGATAACTTAACGGAGGGAGAGATTGACTTTGACTAAGGTAACAAACAAAGAGCTTCGTAGTGTTTTCTGGCGTTCATTTGCCTTACAGGGCGCATTTAACTATGAGCGAATGCAAAATATTGGTTATTGCTATTCTATGATTCCAGTAATTAGGCGC
This sequence comes from Enterococcus sp. CWB-B31, assembly GCF_020567645.1. Classification (NCBI taxonomy): domain Bacteria; kingdom Bacillati; phylum Bacillota; class Bacilli; order Lactobacillales; family Enterococcaceae; genus Enterococcus; species Enterococcus sp. CWB-B31. The sequence goes on along the minus strand of NZ_JAJDJW010000007.1, from coordinate 147,313 downwards.
TTATACGGCGAGAAAAAAGATCAATCAGAGGCACTAATTAGGCACCTTGAAATTTTTAATACCACGCCAGCCGTGGTTCCAGCCATCATGGGAATTACCACAGCGATGGAAGAAGAAAATTGTGACAATGCTAATTTTGATGAGCAATCTATCAATGCTGTTAAGGCGTCATTAATGGGGCCATTAGCTGGAATTGGAGATTCAATTTTTTGGGGAACTTTGCGAATTATTGCTGCCGGTATTGGTGTTTCAATTGCGAAAGACGGTAGTGTTTTTGGACCGATACTATTCCTTTTGATTTACAATTTCCCAAATTTTCTTGTTCGAATTTTTGGTCTGAAACTAGGGTATCAGGTTGGAGTCAGCTCACTGGAACGCCTTCAAAAAGAAGGGCTGATGGATAAGATCATGTCCATAGCAACCATTATTGGATTATCAGTTGTAGGCGGTATGGTAGCGACTATGTTATCGATATCTACACCATTAGAATTAAAAATCAGTGGAGCTGAAATTGTTGTTCAGGATATTTTGGATCAGATTTTACCTAATATGCTTCCGCTGATCTTTACCTTTGTGATTTATAGTTTGATTAAAAAGGTTAGTGTTACCTGGTTGACTATTGGAGTCATCGTTTTTGGAATTTTGATGCACGCTATTGGAATTTTATAAAAAAGGAGAATAGATAAATGGCAACAATTGAAAGCTACATGCTGGAAACACCTGATAGAATGGAAGCTATCATTGAGAATGCTCGGGAATTATTCTCAGAAGTAAAGAAAGCCCGTATTAAACGAGTCATCATTACTGGATCAGGCACAAGCTATCATTCAGGTTTGCAAATGAGTCAAAAAATGCGAGCTTTACTAAAAATGGATGTTTGTGCAATGTATCCATTTGAAATTACAGATACGACTTTTTTAGCAGACAATGAACAAACTTTAGTTGTTGGAATTTCTCAAGGGGGAAGCAGTTACTCAACCTATAACACAATGAAGCTGGCTAAACATCATGGCTGTATGACGGCTTCCATGGCAGGTGTAGATGAAGCCTTTATCGATGAAGTAGCGGATTATGTTTTAACTGTTTCTTGTGGCGAGGAGTTGGCAGGGGCTAAAACTAAAGGGTTCTATTGTACTAAATTGAATTTATTATTGTTCGCTTTGTACATTGGTTTAGAGAAGAGGACTGTCTCAGAAGAAATTTTCAATAGGGAAATTACTGAAGTAAGAGAAGCAATAAAACATTTTCGTGCTGTTTTTGATACATCTGAAATATGGATTGAGAATCACAAGGATTCATTAAAAGAAATTAGAGATATCCGTATCACTGGACCGGCTTCATTATATGGAGATATCTTGGAAAGTGCATTGAAGCTGCTGGAAACTATGCGTTGTCCAGTTACAGGGTATGAATTTGAAGAATTCATTCATGGGATTTATAATGCCATTGATAATGAATCAACTGTTTTCATTTTAGACATTGGTAATGAGTCCCGATCAGATGAAATGAAAAGAATATTATCTGGTTGGAGCAAAACAATATACTTATTTACTAATTATGAATCAGAGAATGCGGATCTAGTCTTACCAACTGTGAATAATAAAGAAATGCTAACCTTTAACTTTATAATACCATTGCAATTAATGTGTGCTAAGATTCCAGTTCTTCGAGGAATAGATCCGTCTATACCGAAAGATCCTCAATTTCATATGAAATTAGGTAGTAAGAAGTTTAATAAGTAGACAGAGCTATTTTTTAACTTTGTAAATGTCTGCTATTTACGATTTTACGTTGCTTAATCCTTCCAGTGTATGTTCTTTCATTGTCTACACCTTATTTTTCTGTCTATTTAATTGCCGCTTGTCTATCTGATGATTTCATGTAGTAGAAGAGAATTTCTGGGATCAATATAAGCCAACACCAAAAAGAGATGTTATATAAAATAATAAGTAAAAAGAGTAACAGACAACATAATATTCTACCCCTATCTAGGATAAAGAAATAATTCAATCCCAGATAGGGGTATTTGGGATTGAAAAAGAGGAATGAAGCTCAGCAAGGAAGAAGACTTAGAGTGTGCAGGAAGCTCCCTCAGATACAAAAATCAGTATACGGAATGCAGCAAGGTATTAGGAGGTACGTCAAAAAATGATATGCCAAGTATAAGACAGTGTTTATTATGCAGACATTTCTAATAAAAAATCAAAAAATCCGTTTCTCAAAAGGATATATTTTTGAGTTGTTATCCACAAGTATGAAGCCAATTATGTTACTGCTTCACTGGTCTGTAGGTTAAAAATATTTTTTATTATGAAATTTCTATAAAAATATTTCTTTGTTTTTTCTCATTCTATCTATTTTATTCTCACAGAAACTCTTTTTTTGTTAAAAAAATGAAAAAAATATATATAGACTTTCAATATTTGTTGTTTTAAAATGAATTTAATATAAAAATAAAAAATAAAAAGAACAGAATAGTATATTTGGGTATATATATTTTTTTGATTGGAAATAATATATTTTTCTATCTAAAAGAGTGTTTTATAGTCTTGGAGATGATAAAAAATATTTTTTTGTTTATTATAAATAGGGTTTTTAGTCTGTACTATTAAATTAGTTGTATTAGTTCGTCAGCGGTTTATTTGTTGGTCTATAGATTAAACATAAGTTTTTTCATTATAAACCCCCCATAAAATCAAGTGTTTTCGTTGTTCTTTTTCATTTTGTCCAATTTATTTTCGCGGATATTTTTTGTGGAAAAATAGTATATATACTTTAAATATCTATTGTATTAAATTCAAAAAAAGGAAAAGGAGGAATCAATTATGAATGTAGGTGTTATTAGTTTATCAATCAAACTTGAAGAATCCTATTCAGAAGAGCTAAAAAAGAATGATATTAATGTGGTTTCCTTGACGATAGAGGACTTTGAAAAAAGAGAGTCTGAATGCGATGGTCTGATTATTTGTGAAGATGCCGTAAAGGATATGGCTCGTACATGCAGTATTTTATTAAAATTAAAAAAGAAACCAAATGCACTTGTGTGGATATTTTCTCCCAATCTGCAGAAGTCCATGCGAAGTATTTATTTACAGTTGGGTGCTCTAGGTACGATGTCTGAAGATTATGAATCAGGGGAACTGCAATTGTTTATCGCCAATAATCTGAATAAACATAAAGTAAGTCGAGTTTATGGAATAGACTATTCGACATTGAGTGAGGAAACTACGGCAGCCACGAAAAAGATTCAGTTAATTCCTAGAAATCAGAGTGTAAAAATTAACGGAGAAAGAGAGATTCTTTTAACACGCTTGGAATACAAAACAATTGAGCTGCTTTACGAACGTAAGAACAACACAGTCACTTATAAAGAGTTATTCAAATTAATTTGGAATGAAGGATTCAATGACGAGAAGCATCAAGTGGCTAATAACGAGAAGCATCGAGTAGCTAATTTAGTTTTTCGTTTACGGGAAAAAATTGAGGCAGATGCAGTAAAACCAGAGATTATACTTACTGTACGTTCACAAGGCTACATGTTGAGTCTAAAAGAATAAGAATAGCTATTGAACAAAACACTTTGAAGAACATCGCGAAGTGTTGCACTTTGTATAGGATGGAAAAACGTCAGTTGGAGCTGGAAATACAGCTAGTATAATGGTGACGCTATCATTGAGCGTGCCGGAAACAATTAACATTTATCCGGTTCAATATACCACCACATTAACATAGAGTTTGGAAGCTGCACCAACAGAATAAAGCAGCGCTTAACATTCGGCAAATTGGAGTCATTCCATTTGTATATATATCACACAAAATCTAGGAGGAACAAAAATGAAATTAAGAAAATTATGTGCAATTGCTTTAGTGGCAACAATCGGAGCAGCAACAATCGGATCAGCAGCAGCAAGTGCTGACGAAAGATCTCTAGGATCAGAAGGTACTGTAACTGTAAGCGGCGGTATCATTGACCCGGAAGATCCAGGCAGCATCATTGACCCGGAAAATCCAGAAGGACCTGGAATCGATCCGGAAACACCAGAGGTAATACCAAACCCGGATATTGAAAGCAAAGGGATTATTGCAGTTTCTAATCTAAATTTTGGCAGTGTTGAAGTTGGGACAACCTCTGTAAATGCTAAATCTATCGCCTTAATTGATGAGGACGGTGTAGAAACGGGTGAAACACGTGGTAACATCGTATCCTTTGGTGATGTGACTGGTAACTACACAGGGTATACAATTACCGGTGAATTGACAAGCCAATTTACAAACGGCACAACAACACTTGATGGCGCATCAATCACATACACAAACCCACTATTGGCAACATCAGGAACAGGAACAATTGCAGCAGCAGTTCCGGCATCCGTTGTATTGAGCACAGAAGAAGGTGCACAAACATTTGTTTCTGCAGGAGAAGGCGAAGGAAGCGGTCTATGGACATTGGAATTTGGTCAAAGCGCAACTTCTGAAGCAGGTACTCCCGGAACAGCTGAAGACGCTGTTCAATTGGATATTCCTTTAAGTGTTGCATCTGCAATGACTGTAGGAACCTATACTGCAACAGTTACTTGGACAATGGGTGCTACTGCATAATAAAGAATCATTAGTCTTATGGGGGAAATATGAAAAAAATCACTAGACTATTAGGCGTAGTAACGTTTGTGCTGGCGATAGGATATATATATGGAGCAGAAACGCCAATTGAAGCTGAAAACAGCGGATTTTCTCCAATACCAATCGAATCAAAAGTACCAATTTCTATGGAACGAACAGCTATAGAACATGTCCAAGCTGATGAAGAAAGCAACCTATTTACTGGGGAGATGGCAATGGTTTCAACGATGGATGAGTTTAAAGAGGCTGTGAGCAGGTCTGAGGTTTCAATTATTTCAGTACAAGAGAATTTAGTTGGAAGTTCAGCAAGTAAAATGGCGATAAATCGTTCATTACTAATTCTAGGGAATGACCACACATTGGATTTTACAAATAATGACTTCTTTTTTCAGCTAGAAGAAGTAACAGAACCTTCTGTTTTTCGTATGGAAAATGCAACGATTACCAAAAATGGAATGTTTCTGTGGGTATTGTCTTCTGTAGAAGATAGCGAAAACTGGACACTTGAATTGGAAGATATTCAAGAAGCGGGTTGGTATGGTAAGCAATTAGCTAGTCTTCCTCAAGGAGTGGTTCGATTCACTGGAGGAGTTTCTAACTTTACGCAACCATCATCAACGACATTCATTGAGTCAAAGGAAATATTCGTTTCAAATAATGCAGAAGTTGTTATTAATCGAGATAGCACAATATTCTTCTCATCTGATGCAACGATAGCTTCTCCAAAAGTGATAATTGAGGAAGGTGCATTTGTATCAATTACAGCATCAGGCCCAGAGAATGTAATTGATTTGCGTGGGGATGATTCAGAGATATTAATACAAAATGATGCTTTTTTGACGATAAATTCTGCAGGAACGAATAGTGCTGCAGGAATGAAGAGTGCTATCGCATTAGTTGGAGCAAAACCAAAAGTTTCTGTCTTATCAGGAGGAAGTTTAGTAATATCCAGTACAAATAATAAACTAGGAATCTCTTTAGATGGTGAAGGACCAGAAATACAAGTTGATGATGGAAATATGTCTATAGATTCTACAGTGACATCAATTTATTTGAACGGTAAAGAGCCAAAAATAATTGCTCAAGATAGTAATATAATAGTTAAAAGTACAAGTAGCCATATTAAAGATAGTGGTATTTTTTTAACAGGAGATGATTCGCAGTTTCTATTAACTAATAGCATCCTTGATATGAAATTAGTTTCTTGTCAAGGAATTACCATGGGAGGTACTGCTCCTGAGATGAAATTGAACAATAGTGAAATAACAATAGATACAGATATAAGTATTTCTCTAGAATTTGGAGAAATAAACTTGGTGGGTAGTGATCCTGCCCTTTTGTTAGAAAATAAGAGTAAGATCAATATTGATTCAACAGGGAGTAATACGAATATTCTGGTTAAGGGTAATAATCCAACTTTGAAGCTATCAAATGAATCTGGGATAACTATTAATGCTGCAAGTGAATATGACAGGGGCAATAATGCTGCTGCGATTCGTGTATCCGGTCCATCACCATATCTAGATATTAGCGACAATTCAATATTTGATATCAACATTACATCTGGTAAGAAAAAAGGATTGGAAATCAGTGGAGCTGATTCAGACATTTCTATTGTTGCTAGTGAGCTTATAATTAAAACCGCTGAACAGCAATCAATGGCACTACACGTTGCTGGGCTTAGGGAGGTCATACTAGACAATGGGAATGCACTAATTAAAGATAGCAAAATCCATACTCCTACTGGGCATATATGGTTAGCTGTAGGTGAGACATTAGCTATAGATAATTCTGAAATCATTACACCTATGTTGACGTATACTTCCAAGGATACAACAATAAAAAATCATTCTTACCTCAAACTTCACCAAGATGATGCTAACAATGGTGACCCTTGGAACAGTTTTAATGCAGTTTTACTAAGCATTAAGGGTGGTGCTTTAAACATCCAAACCAATTCTGTTGTAGATATTCATAAAACCAGTAAGAGTATGGCGGGTACAGTGAATATGAATGCAGGAATATATTTCAATGAGCCTGGTATTGTGACTGTTGAATCAGGAGGGAAATTATCTGTTTACAATAAAGGACAGGGTGGTCCAAGAGATGCTTTTGGGAATGCAGGTGTAGTAATTAACCAAGTTGCTATTGATGTGCGCTGTGGTCTCATTGTAAAGGACCCAGATAGTGAGATAAAAATTTATTCAGAAAATGGTGCCGCAGTTAGTTATCTGCATGCGCACGATTCTCTTAATGTGGAAATAGAGGTATCTAACTATGGTTCTTTTGAAGCACGAGGAAATACAGCTACAGAGTACTCTGGCATTTTCGAATTTGGATATATGACCGTGATACTTGATAGCCCGTCATTTTTTGATTTTCGGAACGATAGTCAAGGTGGTGGACGAGTATTTTCTACAGGTACTAATTCACAACTGACTGGTATCAATAGTGATTTGGCTCTTTGGAAAAGTAGATCCGATTTAGACGGTGATCCATACTTGAGTTTTAATACTCTAGACTTTCAATTTAGTGGGCCTAATTTTAGTACGTTGGTATCCACTAGTAATGAAGAAGAGCTGAATACTTCAACTATTGGCACGACAGGCTTACAGGACTATGCCCGAGTAAGTTCAGGAAATGCAGTTGATATTGAAGAATCAGTTTTAACAGTGGCGTTTGTTAATGAGGAAAACCAGATGATGCCTGGATATACTTTGACAATTGGGGAAGGTCAAACCATTGATACTGCTTTAAATGTGGGGGATGTGATTGACTTAACCGGCAGTGAGTTCCAAGCAGTTCAGGATCAGCTGACAGCGCTGGAAACAGCAGGGTATGAGATCAGTATGCGACCGGAGAATGAAACCAATTTCTCTATTACAGAGACTGCACAGACAGTGACCTATAAAGTCACAGGGCAGCTGTTTCTAAAATCAGCCCCGTCAACCGTTGACTTTGGCAGCATCACGTACAATGCGAAGGTGCAGCGAGTAGACAATCCAAGTACGGATGGTGATTTGGTGGTTACAGATACTCGTGCCAATCAAGCCGCTGGCTGGACATTGTATGCCGCATTAACTACAAACATGAAAAATGATGAAACAGGTTCTGTAATGAACGAAGCGCTTTGGTATGTGGACAGTGCAGGAGAGGAAATCTCTCTAACATTGGATTCCGGCAATCAGCCTATTTATACCAATGCCTCTGGCGGTACCTTTGATGTCACTGGCACATGGGGCGATACGTCAGCAGATCCTGGATTGAAATTAGTTGCAGACCCAACCAAAACCACGGTATCAAGTATCGGCACCTATTCTGGTGTAGTGACTTGGACAATCATGGCTGAACAACCGTAGAAGGGAAGGAAAAAATGACTATAAGAAAAGCTTTCCTCCTGAGTCTTGCCCTGTTCCTGGTTGGTATAGCTGGGTTTTCGCCAACTGCATCGGCAACAATGGGTGCCGGAGGGCAAGTCAAGACTAAAGGACAAATTACATTTTATGAGGGGACTATTGAATCATCACTACCAGAACCATCGACCGCTGAACCAGCACAAACTTCCAGCAGCCGTGCAGCAACAGTAACAAAACCACAAGGAGGAGGAACCCTTCCCAGCACAGGTGAAATCGTACAAAAGTACAGCCTGATGGGAGCAGGTTTAATCGCGGCGTTGATCTCCTTCTTCCTCTTCCGTCGGAGAAAGAAGGAGGAGCTATGAAACTTATTACTTATTTCAAGTGTTCGCTTGCTCTGCTTCTTTTCGCCGGTATGACGGCAGCTGTTGGAGAACAGGCCTGCGCCTCCAGTCTGGACGGCAGAGGTTCTGTAAACGTGGAAGGAAAGGACATCAGTCTGCCTGTTGATCCGGAAAAGCCGGGGAACGAAGTCGATCCCGGTGAAGGATCATCCACCACCGGTGATCTCAGAATTGACTTTGTTTCCAGTCTGAATTTTGCGGCCGCTGAAATCACAGAGACTAATCGAACGTATGATTCATTGGCCCAGCTGTTTTACAGTGATACAGTTGCTCGCGGGTATTATATCCAAGTGAGTGATTTTCGTTCGGAACCCTCCGGCTGGTCGTTAACCTTGTCACAGGATACACCATTTACCAGCTCAATCATTCAAACACTTGAAGATCAGAGCTTAAAGGGAGCGGTCTTGTCTTTTGGCAATGGCTGGGCAAATTCAGATGGAAACAGTCAGATACCAACGGTTAGTCGAGATACTTTAATTATCAATGAAATGAACACAGCGTATACCGTGGCAGTTGCTGGAAGCGGTCAAGGGAAAGGGGTTTGGACGATTGCCTTTGGCGCATCGGGTGAAAATACTTCGAATCAGGAAAACACTCTGACTGCGTTGACGGATAAAAATGGCAATGCCATGATTGATCCACTCTTCAACAAGCCCAGCTACAGTAATTCAGCGGTATCACTAAGTGTACCGGAAACGATTAATATTTATCCGGTTCAATATACCACCACATTAACGTGGAGTTTGGAAGCTGCACCAACAGAATAAAGCAGCACTTAACATTCGGCAAATTGGAATCATTCCATTTGTATATATATATCACAAAATCTAGGAGGAACAAAAAATGAAATTAAGAAAATTATGTGCAGTAGCGTTAGTAGCAACAATCGGAGCAGCAACAATCGGAGCAGCAGCAGCAAGTGCTGACGAAAAATCTCTAGGATCAGAAGGTACTGTAACTGTAAGCGGCGGTATTATTGACCCGGAAGATCCAGGCAGCATTATTGACCCGGAAAATCCAGAGGGACCTGGAATCGATCCGGAAACACCAGGGATAATACCAAACCCGGATATTGAAAGCAAAGGGATTATTGCAGTTTCTAATCTAAAATTTGGCAGTGTTGAAGTTGGGACAACTTCTGTAAATGCTAGATCTATCGCCTTAATTGATGAGGAGGGCGAAGAAACAGGTGAAACACGTGGGAATATCGTATCATTTGGTGATGTGACTGGTTCGTATACTGGGTATACAATTACCGGTGAATTGACAAGCCAATTTACAAACGATACAACAACGCTTAATGGCGCATCAATCACATACACAAACCCACTATTGGCAACATCAGGAACAGGAACAATTGCAGCAGCAGTTCCGGCATCCGTTGTATTGAGCACAGAAGAAGGTGCACAAACATTTGTTTCTGCAGGAGAAGGCGAAGGAAGCGGTCTATGGACATTGGAATTTGGTCAAAGCGCGACTTCTGAAGCAGGTACTCCTGGAACAGCTGAAGATGCTGTTCAATTGGATATTCCTTTAAGTGTTGCATCTGCAATGACTGTAGGAACATATACTGCCACAGTTACTTGGACAATGGGTGCTACTGCATAATAAAGAACCATTAGTTTTATGTTTTATTGGGGTAAGCTGGTAATTATTTACCAGCTTGCTTTTTCAATCAATGTATATACATAGAACACATCTCTTGTTTTCACTATAAATAAAAATGATGAGGTTAATTATAATGAGGAAAGACTTTCAGAAAAAGAATGTAAATAATTTTTTTAAGGTGTTCATCAGTTTCTTTCTGCTGAGTTTCACAGTGACAGCAACGAACATAACTGCTTGGGGAGCAGAGGCAGAAGGGGAATCTTCTTCTATAGGGGGCTTTACTTATAGTCTTGAATTTCCGGAAAATCAACTAAACCCGAATCTGGGCTATTATCAGCTAATGATGACCCCTGGTCAGGAACAGAGCCTCGCTGTTATTCTTAGTAATCCAGGCTCAGAAGCAATCACTGTCAATCTGGCATTGAATGGCGCCAAAACCAATAAAACAGGGGTTATTGAATATGCCAATCGTGACATTGAAAATGATGCATCATTGGCTTTCGCTTTTGAGGACTTGGTAACGGGTCCTGAATCGGTGGAATTGGCAGCCGGTGAGACAAAGCAAGTGACGCTTACTGTTAAGATGCCTGAAACCAGCTTTGAAGGAGTCATTGCCGGTGGCCTGCAAATGATGAAGGCGGGGCAGACAGAGGACGCAGACTCTAGCGGAGGGTCTAAGGTTGTCAATCAGTATGCCTATGTGGTGTCCATTCTATTACAAGAGAGTGACACAGAGCTTGTCCCTGATCTTCAGTTTAACCGTGCCTATGGAGGACAGTTAAACTATCGCAACTCTGTGTACATTAATTTTTCTAATGTGATTGCGGCGTATTTAAATGATTTGACCGTGGAAGCACAGGTGATGAAAAAGGACAGCAATACCGTTTTGTATGAAGCGAAAAAGACCTCTATGCGAATGGCGCCAAACTCCTTTATGGAGTTTCCGGTTAGTATGAATGGGGAGCGAATGGAAGCCGGCTCTTACACGACTCATGTTCTGGCCACTTCTGGGGAACAGCGCTGGGAATGGACGGAAGACTTTGAGATTACAGAGGATGAAGCACAGAAATACAATGAGCGGGATGTCGGTCTGACGCAGGAAACAGGAATCAACTGGCAGCTGATTGCACTCATTGTGGGCGGCTTTGTCGCAGCAGTTGTGGTGATCTTTGGATTGATTACTCTTTTCCGCAAAAAGAAACAACGAGATATGCAGACCGCAAAAGGTACGCAGAAAAAACAACCGTCAAAGAATAGTCATACTGGAACACTCAAGAAGAAAAGACGTTAAAGAAGAGTAGGAGTACTGAAAATGACAATACTTGCTTGGATTATTATGGGAGCTGTGGCTGGAGCGATTATTTTCCTGCTGCTGACCCTTTACTTTTTAGCTCAGATCTTTTTTCAAAGTCAGAAGTTAAAACGATTGCCGAAACGACCGCCTAAGAATAAGAAAAAGCGAAGAAGATGGACGGCTGCCATCGCAAAGCTGAAACAACGACGCAAACGGGCGCTGCTTTTCGTCATTGTTCTATTAATATCGGCTGTTGCTTGTGGAGGCGGCGCAGGCTATGCCAGTTATTATCAGTCGATTAATTTGTCTTCTGGTGATTCTGCGTTAATTGTTCGCTCGTATTATTTACTTAGAGATTTCAAAGCAGAATTGACGAAAGCTGCCCAGCAGGAAGAGACAGAGGTAGCTTCACAGCAGAACATTCGCTATTTGGCGACCACCTTGGCGGCTTATTCTACCAAGAAGGCCAGTACTGTGAATACACCGGAGGGGCAATCGGCTCTAAACCGGTACTATGCCTCCTTGTCTGAGCTAGGGATGAATGCAACAATGATGAGCGGAAATTTTTACGGGAATGGTGAATTGGCGGAAGAGTTTTTGGCAGACATTGAGAAGACGATCACCTATGAGACAACTGCTTTTGAGTATTACAAGGTGAACCAGTCCGAGCTTGAGGAAGAAGGAGCCAGTGAGGATGAATGAGTCGAGAATTAAAGCAAAAGAATTCGCCTCATCAACGAAGACCCTCCTCCCCTCAAAACACCCCAAGCAATAAAAAAGGGGAAGTCGGGAAGCACTCGTCCGCCAAGAAGAAAAGAAAACGACCGGCACTTGCTTCTGCCAGCCAAAGCCGTTCAGGAAAAGCAAACAGCAGACCGCAGAAAAAGGCTGTTGCAATGACCGGCCAAAAGAAGCGTTCGAAACCGGTAACCAATGTGTCTTCTAATCAAAAGACATTGGCGAAACGACCGGCTTCAACGAGGAAAAAGAAGCTACGGGAGAGTAAAAGCGCCCCCAAAAGAGTCTTGCGTAAAAAGCGAACCCTGTTACACCGTATGAGAACAGGGGCAGGGGCGCTGTGGGCGGCATTCCTAGCTGCGGTGCTTCTTTTCCTGTTTGTCAGTTCGTTATTTGTTAAAATCACCAAAGTTTCCGGCTACAGCATGATGCCGACATTACAGGATAATCATACGGTTCTGGTTCAAAAGACGAAAGCAGTTAACCGGTTTGATCTGGTACTGTTTCGTCGGGGAGAGACGCAGCAGGTTCGCCGAATTATTGGTTTGCCGGAAGAACAGATCAAGTATTCAGAGGATTTTCTTTATGTGAATGGTGAGGTAGTGGATGAGAAATTTATCATTGATGAAATCAATGAAGCCCAAAAAAATGGGGGACAGTACACGGCTGATTTTGATCAGTATGATATCAGCCGGGAAGCGGTCATCCCCAAGAATTGTTATTTGGTTTTAGGAGACAACAGAGAATATGGGTATGACAGTCGAGATTATGGACTGATTGACAAGGAGCAGGTGATAGGGGTTGTTCGCATGCGTTTATTACCTTTGAATGACTTGACGGCTTTCTAAAAAAGAGACAAGAACAAAGTAAGTGATTGCGTATGGAGGCGAAAAGATGAAAAAAATTACTAAACTGCTGCTAGTAATAACATTCTTATTAACAATAGGGTATTTGTATAAACCAGCAATACCGATTGAAGCTAAAAAGGATGCCCCCCTTTCTATTCAAAGTGAGCCAGAGATACTAACGCTTAGGAATCAAGCAACTGTAGAAACTACACAAGTAGGCACTAATGGTCAAGCAGCTGAAGAAATTGATCCATTTACTGGTGAAATAGCAGAAGTTTCGACAATGGATGAATTTAAGGAAGCTGTGAGCAGGTCTGAGGTTTCAATTATTTCAGTACAAGAGAATTTAGTTGGAAATACAGGAAGTGAACTAGCGGTAAATCATTCACTGCTAATTCAAGGGAATGGACACACATTGAATTTTGCACATAATAATCTTTATTTTCAATTAGGAGAAGTAGCTGAATCGTCTGTTTTCCGTATGGAAAATGTAACGATTACAAAAAGCGTTATAATGCCATTGGTGAATGCTTCAGCAGAAGCGAGTGGAAATTGGACATTTGAATTGGAAGATATTCAAGAAGTAGATGCGAATACCATGCAATTAGCGGCTCTCCCTCAAGGCGTTGTCCACTTCACTGGAGGTAATTCCAGCTTCATACGGTCGCAATCGACGAGAACATTTATTGAAGCAAAAGAAATAATCGCATCAAATCATGCAGAAGTTGTTATTAGCCGTGGAAATACTGCAGTCTTTTTCTCAGCTGAAACGGTATCTTCTCCAAAAGTAACAATTGAGGACGGCGCATCTGTCTCAATTACAACAGCAGCACCAACAGCAGGTGTGGGGGCTACAGCTAATACAATCGATTTACGTGGCAATAATCCAGAGCTGTTAATACAAACAGCCGCTTCCTTGATGGTGAGTACCATAGGGACAACAACTTCTCCTACAAATACGAATGGTAATACTATCGCATTAGTTGGAGCGAACCCCAAACTCTCTGTTTTTTCGGGAGGAAACGTAACAATATCAAGTACCGCAGCTAAACGCGGAATTTTTTTATTTGGTGATCAGCCAAGCTTAGTAATGCAACTAGGTGAATTAAATGTTACAGCAACAACAGGTCAAGGAATTTGCTTATCTGGCAAGGAGCCAAAAATAATTGCTCAAGATAGTAAAGGAATAATTGAAAGTACTAGTGGACAACGGATTAACCTGCAAGGGGATGATTCACAGATACTGCTAACTAATAGTGTATTTGATATGAAAGCAACTAATGGTCAAGGTTTTTTCATGGGAGGTACGACTCCTGAGATGAGATTGAACAATAGTGAAATAATAATAACAGATAGAGACGATTCTAATGGAATAAACTTATCAGGCGCTGACGCCGTTCTTTTATTAGAAAATAAAAGTACGATTAATATTGTGGGTAGAGGAGCTGGGACTATTAACTCGGATATTAGAATTGGAAATGCTGAGTCTAATCCGATATTAAAGTTATCAAATGAGTCTAAAATATCTATTGAGAGCATGGGGCGTAGTGGGAATGCGATTTATTTATCGGGTGAAAAACCGCAGGTAGATATTAGTGATGGGTCAATACTTTCTATAGATATTGTATCTGGTAGTAAAGCAGGATTATTTGTCCAAGGAATGAACGGAGATATTTCTATTGTTGATAGTGAGATTATGGTTAAAACAGCTCGAGAGGCATCTGCAATAGAAAGTACTAAGTCAGAAACAGGGAATACTGTAATTAAAGATAGTAAAATACATATTCCAATGGGGAATTTATGGTTGATGACAGGAGAGACATTAACTATAGATAATTCTGAAATTGTTTCACCCCGGCTATTTTACAATGCCCTAGAGACAGTAATAAGAAATTATTCTTACCTCAAACTTTATCATGATGGCAGCACTTCATCCATTGGTAATAATCTCCTGGAGGGGATACATGAAGGCGTCATGGGATCTGACAGATTGTCAAATACTACTTTAAGCATTCAAACCAATGCTGTTGTGGATATTAGCAGGACCGATGGAAAAGTTAATAATAATAGTGGATTAAGAAATGCGACTGGTGCTGTGGTGACTATTGAATCAGGTGGGAAGTTATCTGTTTACAATAAAGGAGATGGTGTGCCTAGTGATAGTCAAAATGCGGCTCCTAATGCGGCTGTAGCGTTTAGAGGTAGTAATGGTAATGTGCAAAGTGGTTTCATTGTAAGGGATATGGGAAGTGAGGTAAGAATTCACGCAGAAAATGGTGCGGCAATCACTAACTCATGGTACCTCACTAAATTTGATATGATGCTGGAAGTATCGAATTATGGCTACTTTGAAGCACGAGGAAATACAGCTACAAATAATTCAGGTACTTTCAATATTGCAGCTGCGGACATTGTATTTGATAATCCATTGTTCCTGGATTTTCGGAATGATCGTCAAGGCGGCGGACGAGTGTTTTCTACAACTAGTAATTCACAACTAACTGGTATCAACAGTGACTTGGCTCTTTGGGAAGGCGGTTCAGATTTAGACGGTGATCCATATTTGAACTTTAGAAAGTTAGATTATCAATTTAGCGGGAGTAATTTAACTGAATTGGTGTCTACCAGCAATGAAGAAGAGCTGAATACGTCAACGATTGGTGCGACAGGCTTGCAGGAATATGCACGAGTAAGCTCAAATAATGGGCGCTGGGCAATCGCAGATGAATTACGTGTACCAACCAATGCAGATAAGCATATTTATGGACGTGTGAGTGTTCCTGTAGGACTGGAAGTAACTCGTCCAGCATGGACTGATGAAGCAGAAGTAATCGTAGAAGTGGAACGAAAGAATGGTTCACTGGAAGAATATACTGCTACCACTGTGGGGCATACTAAGGACGAAGTTGGACTCAGCGTTTACGGTGAAGAGCCAAGAGGAGGACTCTTTGACATTGAATTAGATGAATTCCTGAAAGCAGGCGATAAAGTTCGTATCAAGGAAGTAAAGCTGGTTTCAGACGAATTAACTCTGGGAATGGAAAATCTGATTCTTACAGATACGGTGGAGGTGTTCCCAATTGTACCACCAAAACCAGCAGAATTTTCCTCGAAAATGATTGGAAAAACGGCTGCCGGCATTCAGGGACATTCTGAAAATAAGGAAGTGGAAGTGACGGCTGCTCATAATGGGCAAGCCTTTGACACCTCTGGTGTAACAGTGGATGATGATGGGGATTTTACCATTGACTTAACGGCACTGACCTTGGAAGAAGACGATATAATACAAGTGTTTTTACGAGATAATGAAGGATTGGCAGGCAACGCTGGTGTAATTGCCCCGCCTGCAACCAATAATGAGCGTGGAAATATTAACCCGGCAGAATCCTTTGATTTTCATGATACTACATTTGAGCCTGCCGCAACCCTTATGGTTACCAGAGCATCCGTTTTAACAGCAGTGTTTGTTAATGAAGAAAATCAGGTGATGCCTGGCTATACTCTGACAATTGGGGAAGGTCAAGCCATTGATACCGCTTTAAATGTGGGGGATGTGATTGACTTAACCGGCAGTGAGTTTCAAGCGGTTCAGGATCAGCTGACAGCGTTGGAAACAGCAGGGTATGAGATCAGTGTGCGACCGGAGAATGAAACCAGTTTCTCTATTACAGAGACTGCACAAACGGTGACCTATAAAGTCACAGGGCAGCTGTTTCTAAAATCAGCCCCGTCAACCGTTGACTTTGGCAGCATCACGTACAATGCGAAGGTGCAGCGGGTAGACAATCCAAGCACGGATGGTGATTTGGTGGTTACAGATACTCGTGCCACTCAAGCTGCTGGCTGGACATTGTATGCCGCATTAACCACAAATATGAAAAATGATAAAACAGGTTCTATAATGAACGAAGCCCTTTGGTATGTGGACAGTGCAGGAGAGGAACTCTCTCTAACATTGGATTCCGGCAATCAGCCTATTTATACCAATGCTTCTGGGGGAACCTTTGATGTCACTGGTACATGGGGCGGTACGCCAACAGAGCCCGGATTGAAATTAATTGCAGACCCAACCAAAACCACGGTGTCAAGTATCGGTACCTATTCTGGTGTAGTGACTTGGACAATCATGGCTGGACAACCGTAGAAGGGAAAAATGAGCATAGGAAGAGCTTTCCTCTGGGGTCTTATCCACTAACACCATTAGTAATACAGATAAAATATACAAAAAGACAATTTGATAGATTTTGGGATAGTGGTATTACTTGTGTTTATCTTCTTTAATTGGAGAAAACCAGAGAATCAGATTTATAGTGGAAATTTAAGGAAGAATAGTACAAGTTAGAACTTATTAATGGGGAGGTATGAAAGAAATGAAAAGAAAGGTACTTTGTGCTCTTTTTTTGATGATAATTTATTTTTATTGTGGTCAAGGAGTTGCTGCAGCAGAGAAAGGTGCTGATAAGATCCCTAAAGGAGCTATCCAAATTGAGGGATTGTTTACTTCGCCTAATGGGAGTGGAATTCAGGTCAATAATATTAATGATCCTAGTCAAAACGGCGGCTTTCCATATACAGAACTTAAATTATCAGGAAGAAGTAATTGGGTGTCTGTTTGGTCAGAAAGTACATATCGTTTAGATTTTACTAAATCTTTCAACGGAAGAGCGTATGTGAATTTTGGTACAACGAAAGCAGATGGGTTTGCGTTTGTCATGCATAATGATCCCAATGGTAGAAGAGCCCTAACAACAGAGAATAATGAATCAACTGATGGTCAGAATTTAGGCGTGTATGGGGCTGCCAGAAGCTCTAAATCAGGTTTTTTGGGGACTACGCTTCATACACCAGAAGAAGGTGCAATAAAA
Source organism: Enterococcus sp. CWB-B31 (assembly GCF_020567645.1). Classification (NCBI taxonomy): domain Bacteria; kingdom Bacillati; phylum Bacillota; class Bacilli; order Lactobacillales; family Enterococcaceae; genus Enterococcus; species Enterococcus sp. CWB-B31. The sequence goes on along the minus strand of NZ_JAJDJW010000007.1, from coordinate 129,580 downwards.
AATTCTGTAGCTGTGGAATTTGATTTATATGCTAATAGAGGAGACACCTCTGTATATGATGTGAGAGAAAGTAATGGACCGCATGTGGCTTATTCTTTTCCTGGAAATTTAGAAAAAGGGTATCAAGCTGTAGGACCTGGATTAGCAGATGAAGGATGGTGGTTTACAGGTTTGTTAAAGGAAACCAGAAATGCACGAATAAAGCATTATCAGACCTATTCATTACCAGGTATTTTAGGAGATCGTATTCAAGATGGTACTTGGTATGAGTTTATTTATTCGTTTGAAACAGGGACAAAATCATTTTCTTATCAGTTAAGGAATCCTGTTACAGGAAAAGCAACACCAATTGTCAAAATTCCTTGGGCAGATTTGAACCAAGAGCTGAAGTTGGCTACGAATGGATATAAAGCATATTGGGGATTTTCAGCAGCAAATGGGATATTTCAAGGAGAAACAGCTTTTGTATTTACGCAAGTACCTGTTGAACTAAGTGGTGAAGTAAAGAGTGATGTGGTTCTAAAGGATGGAACTGGACAGGAGAGTTCTGTTGTAGTTGCTGAAACAGATGAATTGGGCTCGGTTTTTGTGTCATCTGATGATAGTGTTAGTTTAAAAAGCACATTTTCTGTAAGAGGGGAACTACCTTATGAGGTATCTCAATGGAATGGAATTGTAGAGGCAGGGATAGTTGAAAATGAAGGTGAGGAAGTATTAATTAGCTATATTAGGCGTAATGGAGCTGGAGCAGTCATAGGATCTACTCAACATAAGTCTGCAATACTGGATGTTGATGGACAGATAAAAGTGGCGTTTAATCCAGGTGAATTACGGCTGTTGTCAGGTGAAAGTGTAGAATTTTTTATTGATAATATAAAAATCAGAAGATTCGTAAACAATCATTTTAAGACCAATTTTATGAGTTATATCGAAGGGAGAGAACTGAGCAGTGTTTCTAATTTTCAGAGCTTCTTTAGTCTCCCTGCATATTTCTGGGTAAATGCGGAAGATCGACGTGCTGAACTTTCTTGGACTCCACAGAATTCAGTAAAAGAAAAAGAACTAATAACCAGTGGAACCGATGTTTTAACAATCCCGTTTTATTGGAAGGACCCTGACACAGGAGACTCGTTGAATTTTGTTTTGGCGAAAGAAGGAGGAGCTGTAATAGATACTTGGGGTGCTACTGCACTTGGTAGTGAGTCATTCGTTGCTGCAAGTTTAACAATTCCTCAGGAGCGGCTTGAGCAGGGACAAAATGTGTTTACGTTGGACGTATACAATAGTGAACTGTTGCCATCGTTCTCACAAGATCAAATTATTTTAATTGTGAATGTTCCTCAGTCAGCGCAAGTCAAGGTTGAATTTATAAATGAAGAAAACCAGGTGATGTCAGGCTATACCCTGACAATTGGGGAAGGTCAAACCATTGATACTGCTTTAAATGTGGGAGATGTGATTGATTTAACCAGCAGTGAGTTCCAAGCGATTCAGGATCAGCTGGCAGCACTGGAAACAGCAGGGTATGAGATCAACGTGCGACCGGAGCATGAGACCAATTTCGCTATTACAGAACCTGCACAGACGGTGACCTATAAAGTTGCCGGGCAGCTGTTTCTAAAATCAGCACCGTCAACTGTTGACTTTGGCAGCATCACGTACAATGCGAAGGTGCAGCGAGTAGACAATCCAAGCACGGATGGTGATTTGGTGATTACAGATACTCGTGCCAATCAAGCCGATGGCTGGACATTGTATGCCGCATTAACTACAAACATGAAAAATGAAAAAACAGGTTCTGTAATGAATGAAGCGCTTTGGTATGTGGATAGTGCAGGAGAGGAATTTGCCTTAACAGTGGAGTCTGGCAATCAACCTATTTATACCAATGCCTCTGGTGGTACCTTTGCTGTCACTGACACGTGGGGGGACACGCCAACAGAGCCTGGGTTGAAATTAATTGCAGACCCAACCAAAACCACGGTGTCAAGTATCGGTACCTATTCTGGTGTGGTGACTTGGACAATCATGGCTGGACAACCATAGAGGGGAAAATAGGGTACCTGCGTTACAGGATAATAATACGATTTTTCAAGAGACGAAAGCGATTGACCGGCTTGATCTGATACTATTTCGCTAGGGAGAGGGAGAGACACAGCAGGTTCACCGAATCGTTGGTCTGCTGGAAGAACAGATCAATGATTCAGGGAATTTTCTTTATGTGAATGGTGAGGTAGTGGATGAGAAATTTATCATTTGAATGACTTGACGGCTTTCTAAAAAAGAGACAAGAACAAAGTAATTAATTGCGCATGGAGGCGAAAAGATGAAAAAAATTACTAAACTGCTGCTAGTAATAACATTCTTATTAACAATAGGGTATTTGTATAAATCAGCAATGCCGATTGAAGCTAAAAAGGATGCTCCCCTGTCTATTCAGATTAAGCCAGAGGTACTGACTCTTAGGAATCAAGCAACTGTAGAACGTACACAAGTAGGCACTAATGTTCAATCAGCCGAAGAAATTAATTCATTTACTGGTGAGACGGTAATGGTTTCAACGATGGATGAATTTAAAGAAGCTGTGAGCAGGTCTGAGGTTTCGATTATTTCAGTACAAGAGAATTTAGTTGGAAGTTCAGCAAGTATGATAACGATAAATCGTTCCCTGCTAATTCTAGGGAACGACTACACGTTGAATTTTAATGGTCTTTATTTTCAATTAGGAGAAGTAGCTGAACCGTCTGTTTTCCGTATGAAAAATGCAATGATTGCCAAAAGTGGAACGACTCCACTGGTGAGCGCTTCAGCAGAAGCGAGTGGAAATTGGACACTTGAATTGGAAGATATTCAAGAAGTAGATGCGAATACCATGCAATTAGCTGCTCTTCCTCAAGGTGTTGTCCACTTCACTGGAGGTAATTCCAGCTTCATACGGTCGCAATCGACGAGAACATTTATTGAAGCAAAAGAAATAATCGCATCAAATCATGCAGAAGTTGTTATCAGTCGTGGAAATGCTGCAGTCTTTTTCTCATCTGCAGCGGTATCTTCTCCAAAAGTAACAATTGAGGACGGCGCATCTGTCTCAATTACAACAGCAGCACCAACAGCAGGGTGGGGGGCTACAGCTAATACAATCGATTTACGTGGCGACAATCCAGAGCTGTTAATACAAACGGCCGCTTCCTTGATGGTGAGTACTATAGGGACAACAACTTCTCCTATAAATACGAATGGTAATACTATCGCATTAGTTGGAGCGAACCCCAAAGTCTCTGTTTTTTCGGGAGGAGACGCAACAATATCAAGTACCGCAGCTAAACGCGGAATTTTTTTATCTGGTGAAGAGCCCAAAATACAAGTTGATGATGGAAAGATTTCTACAAGTTCTGCTACAAGGGAAGCAATTTTTTTATCAGGCAATCAACCAAGTGTAATGATGGAATTAGGCGAATTAAACGTTGTGTCAACAACAGGTAAAGGAATTAATTTATCTGGCGATCAACCAAGTATAGTGATAGAACTAGGTGAATTAAATGTTACAGCAACAACAGGTGAAGGAATTTACCTATATGGCAAGGAGCCAAAAATAATCGCTCAAGATAGTAAAGGAATAGTTGAAAGTACTAGTGGACAACGGGTCAACCTGCAAGGGGATAATTCTCAGGTATTGCTGACTAATAGTGTATTTAATATGAATGCAGCTGTAACTGGCGGTCGTACTTTTCTTATGAACGGTACGGCTCCTGAGATGAGGTTGAATAATAGCGATATAGTAATGACAGGTATGACGGGAATAGGCTTGTTAGGAACAGATGCTTCTCTTTTGTTGGAAAATAAAAGTAAGATTGATATTAATACGGGAGGTTCTGTGATTAATGTTGATGATATTAGCATTGGAAATCGTACTTCTAATCCGACATTGAAGCTATCAGGCGGGTCTGAAATATCTATTAATAATCCAGGTAGAGCTGGTCGTGCGATTTATGTCAATGGTGAAGGATCGCAGGTAGATATTAGTGGTGAATCAACAATTGATATTACAGCTGAGGATAAAGACGGAATACTTTTTTGGGGAGACAATGTAGATATGTCTATTGTCGATAGTGAGGTTATAGTTAAAGCAGCCCTAGATCATTCTGCCATAGGAGGTTCTTTAGGAGAAAAAGGGAGTACAGTAGTTAAAGATAGTAAAATACATGTTCTATCTGGACAGTTATGGTTTGTGGCAGGAGAGACGATAGTCATAGATAATTCTGAAATTAATTCACCTCGATTCCTTTACAATGCTCTAGAGACAGTGATAAAAAATCACTCTTACCTCGAACTTCATCATGATGGCACGCGTTCAGGCTCTGGTTCTCAGGTAACGCATCCGATTGAGGCTGAAATATTGCAAGGAGTCATGGGAAGTAGCAGATTGGAAGCTATAGAAGTAATCATTCAAACCAATGCTATTGTGGATATTCAAAGAACTGATTACAATACTTCTACTCAATCTGGAGGCTTGAGAAATCGGACTGGTACTATTGTGACTGTTGAATCAGGAGGGAAATTATCTATTTATACTGAAAAGCAGGGTACTACTACACACCGTGTCGATGCTGTGAGGTTTGTAGGTGATAATGGTAATTTGCGAAGTGGTTTCATTGTAAGAGATATGGGGAGTGAAGTAAGGATTCATGCAAAAGATGGTGCGGCAATCACTAATGTATTGGGTTTTACTAAATTTGATGTGGACTTGGAAGTATCTAATTATGGTTACTTTGAAGCACGAGGAAATACAGATTCCAATTTGGCTATTTTCGATATAGGAGCTGCGAACATTATATTTGATAATCCATTGTTCCTAGATTTTCGGAATGATCGTCAAGGCGGCGGACGAGTGTTTTCTACAACTGCTAATTCACAACTAACAGGTATCAACAGTGACTTGGCTCTTTGGGAAGGCGGTTCAGATTTAGACGGTGATCCATATTTGAATTTTAGAAAGTTAGATTATCAATTTAGCGGGGTTAATTTAAGGACACTGGTATCCACCAGCAGTGAAGAAGAGCTGAATACGTCAACGATTGGTGCGACAGGGTTGCAGGAATATGCACGAGTAAGCTCAAACAATGGGCGCTGGGCAATCGCAGATGAATTACGTGTACCAACCAATGCGGATAAGCATATTTATGGACGTGTGAGTGTTCCTGTAGGACTGGAAGCAACTCGTCCAGCATGGACTGATGAAGCAGAAGTAATCGTAGAAGTGGAACGAAAGAGCGGTTCACTAGAGGAATATACTGCTAAAACTGTAGGGCATACTAAGGACGAAGTTGGACTCAGCGTTTACGGTGAAGAGCCAAGAGGAGGACTCTTTGACATTGAATTAGATGAATTCCTGGAAGCAGGCGACAAAGTTCGTATCAAGGAAGTAAAGCTGGTTTCAGGCGAATTAACCCCGGGAATGGAAAATCTGATTCTTACAGATACGGTGGAGGTGTTCCCAATTGTACCGCCAAAACCAGCAGAATTTCCCTCGAAAATGATTGGAAAAACGGCTGCCGGCATTCAGGGACATTCTGAAAATAAGGAAGTGGAAGTGACGGCTGCTCATAATGGGCAAGCCTTTGACACCTCTGGTGTAACAGTGGATGATGATGGGGATTTTACCATTGATTTAACGGCACTGACCTTGGAAGAAGACGATATAATACAAGTGTTTTTACGAGATAATGAAGGGTTGGCAGGCAACGCTGGTGTAATTGACCCGCCTGCAACCAATAATGAGCGTGGAAATATCAACCCGGCAGAATCCTTTGATTTTCATGATACCGCATTTGAGCCTGCCGCAACCCTTATGGTTACCAGAGCATCCGTTTTAACAGCAGTGTTTGTTAATGAAGAAAATCAGGTGATGCCTGGCTATACTCTGACAATTGGGGAAGGTCAAACCATTGATACTGCTTTAAATGTGGGGGATGTGATTGACTTAACCGGCAGTGAGTTTCAAGCAGTTCAGGATCAGCTGACAGCGCTGGAAACAGCAGGGTATGAGATCAGTGTGCGACCGGAGAATGAAACCAGTTTCTCTATTACAGAGACTGCACAAACGGTGACCTATAAAGTCACAGGGCAGCTGTTTCTAAAATCAGCCCCGTCAACTGTTGATTTTGGCAGCATCACGTACAATGCGAAGGTGCAGCGGGTAGACAATCCAAGCACGGATGGTGATTTGGTGGTTACAGATACTCGTGCCAATCAAACCGCTGGCTGGACATTGTATGCCGCATTAACCACAAATATGAAAAATGATGAAACAGGATCTATAATGAACGAAGCCCTTTGGTATGTGGACCGTGCAGGAGAGGAACTCTCTCTAACATTGGATTCCGGCAGCCAGCCTATTTATACCAATGCCTCTGGGGGAACCTTTGATGTCACTGGTACATGGGGCGGTACGCCAACAGAGCCCGGATTGAAATTAATTGCAGACCCAACCAAAACTACGGTGTCAAGTACCGGTAACTATTCTGGTGTAGTGACTTGGACAATCATGGCTGGACAACCGTAGAAGGGAAAAATGAGCATAGGAAGAGCTTTCCTCTGGGGTCTTATCCACTAACACCATTAGTAATACAGACAAAATTATACAAAAAGACAATTTGATAGATTTTGGGATAGTGGTATTACTTGTGTTTATCTTCTTTAATCGAAGAAAACCAGAGGATTTGATTTATATAGATGTAATGTGAATAATTTGGTTTCACTTTTTCTGCTGTCATAAATTAGATCATCTTACTATAAGACTGGGACAAATAAATACTCCCATATACCAATATCAAATCGGATTTATTCTGGTAAAGAATAAGAGGTATGAGAGGAAGTTGTTCCAGTTGATTAGAAGGATAGGATTGGATAGTCAGAAAAATGAAATATAGTATGCCGTCTGACACAAAAAAATAGAAAAGGGGGGGAGTTGAAAAAATATGGAAATCAGAAAAAAAAGTTTGACAGCTGTTTTGTCTATTGTACTTACAGGTTTAGTATTCCAGTGGACCTTGAGTACTCCGATTAAGGCGAATGAAGAGGCCGTCAAAACTGAAATAAGCTCCAGCGGAACAGATTTACTGCAGCAGGATATAATACCTGCAGCAGACAGCAGCATGCTGAGAAATGAGGTGGAGAAAGAGCGGACAGAGACTTCTGAAGCTCAGGAAGAAGCTGAAAAAGAGACAGAAGAAAGTGCTGTTTTTCCGGTGGAGAAGAGAGGAGTAAATCTGTTTGCAGCCGATACGGCAGAAGTCACTGACTGGCAAACATTTGTTGAAGCCTTAGCTGATTCAAGTATCACAACGATTTTATTAGCAAATGATATCCAGCTTACAGGCACACTCAATAACTATGAGGGTCTGTTTGATAAAGATTCTGTGAATCTTGATACTGGTTACCAGTATCTGTTTGTCAGTAGGCCTGCGATTTCCAGATCACTGGTTATTGACGGAAATGGACATACCTTTGATTTTGGAAATCTAGCAATCGGCTTTATGAATGCAGCGACAAATACTTCTAGTTATTGGGATATTACGTTGCAAAATATCAATGTGAAATCTAATAATTATTACGCTCCGTTTTTCTATCCAGTTTTAGCTGAATCAAAAGGGATGACAAGTTATCTAAGTAATTCAAAACTGACTTATGGTGAAAAATACAAACATACTCGTTTCGTTGATACTTACGAAAAATTAAATGTAGCTTTAGCAACCATTAGTGTAACCAATATTCAATTTGTTGATGATATCGTTGTTCCTTTAGGTCGTAATGACACATCCAGACAAGTAGCGAATATAAATAATGCTGCAGAACGGTTTGCATATAGGAATTCGTCAAGCAATACTAATGGCGGTACAACCTTTATTTATTTTAATGCTTTAGGTATTGCAAGGGATGTTGTAATTGAAGGCGATGGTTATACATGGGATCAAGGATCAATAACCTGGTGTTTTACAAATAGAACGATGACTACTACGTCCAAAGCTTGGGGTATCACTTTACAAAATATGAACACCTTCCATGGTAATTATTGGGGAATAATGGAGTTTTGGGATTTATCCAATGCTTATCAGTCAAGAACGACAGTTAATTACATTGACTTTACCAATTTTGGTTCACAGCTAATTGAGTCTCAACGTTCAAAAGTGTCTTTTGGTGGAGATGTACATGTGCAGCAAGTTGCTACATATACTTCAGTTAGAAAAGATGGTTCTGTTATAAGAGATTTTGATGTCAATTATACTCATAATCAGACGATCAGTGTTGCTGCAGCAACTATTGCACCCAATTCTAATGCATATTTCTCTGCTTTAAGTGGAGTGCCAATCCATTTAAGAGAAAGCGGTAATCTTGAAATTGGTGAAAATGCTGTCGTAACAGCTGTTAGAGAAAGCGAAACAGGAAACCCTGAGAATTTTACCCAAGGGTACGCATCTGTAATAGATATCAGCTCGGGTAATTTTATTATAAGAAGTGGAGCAAAAGTAACAGCTGTCTCACATCATACTGTTCAACCTACTGTCGTTTATATGGAAAATAGAAATTCCAATTTACTTGTTGAAGAAGGGGCTGTTTTATCAGTGATTACTGATAGATACAGTGATTCTACTAATGGTGCCCGATATAATCCTTTTTATATGGCAGGCGGTAAAGTTTCAATTTCAGGAACGTTAAATATTACTGGTGAAAATATGGTGAGATCAGGTACACATTTATTTTATGCTAATGCAGCAGTAGATTTTGAAATTGCATCAAAAGGGATACTAAATATCATTAGTGATAGCACTTCTACAAGTCAAAATTTGATGTATTTAGGTAATACTTCATCAAGTTTTAAATTTTCTGATGCCGAAAGAGTTAATTTACAAAAAACAAAATCAATAAGCGGTTCTAATGGATTGATTTATATGAGGAATGGCGGTGTACTAAATGTTTCCGTTCAGAATGTATATCAATGGGCTGATGGAAACATGGCAACAGGAGTAGATGGTGACGAAGGTTATACTTACTCTTATATACCAATGTCAAGCATGCTTTTAACCTATAATGGCTATACTCCAACGATAACCTCTGCCAACTCTATGACAAATGCTACACTGAACAGCTTTAGGGCAAACTTTACAACTCGAAGACAACAGCGTGTGCTGTTTACCCGAATTCCAGATCCAAGTGTCTCCATTCATAGTATCTCGAATGATAATCCTGATGATCCGGGCTCGTATACAGTGTATGGGTATGCAGTTCCGGGCACCTACATTCGACTTTGGGAAGAAGCACTGAACGGGACGACTTCCGCAAAAGAAAAAGGGGTTAATGATACGATTGAATCAACCGTTGAAGATACCGGAATGGCGCAGGAAACGCGTGATAACTTTACTGTTCAGGCGGACAGTGACGGCAACTGGTCGTATACAATCAGCTCTGGAAATTATTTCACTGCTGGAAATGTCATCCATGCGTATGGGTTCGCCAATCTGAAATCAGAAGAACCGACACAGGTTGTTTTGGATAAGACGCCGCCTACAGCCACACCGGTGACTTTCTATATCAGTCAGGGAGATGATCTGCCTGATCCAAGTGCGTTCGTGAAGGATGCAGCGGATACCAGTCCAATCAATACCGGCTTTGATTATGCCTATACGGATGAAGCAGAAGCTGAGCTCCAACGAAACACTGTAGGCACACACACCATTAAAATCAATGTATCGGATCGGGCCACAGATGCAGACGGCAATGCTGCACCGAATACAGCGGTGATTGAAGCGACATTAATTGTTTATGAAAAAGCTTCAGGTGTTACTGCCGATGATTTAGAAGTAGCTTATGTCGATATTCGAGACCTGACGGATGCAGAATTAGCAGCATATATTCTGGCGAACAGTCAGCCGGAAGCATTTAATATTGCTAATGGTACGTTCACTGATTTAACAGAGTATGTTCAGGTTAGTGATTTTGGCGGTTTGAATGAGTACGGTAATTTACAACCGGATACGCCGTATGTGGTGACGTTAACGGTGCCGGCAAACGCAGCAACAGGGTTGTCTACGCCATTAACAACAACGATTCAGGTCGTTGTCATCAACATGGATGCCGTATTGACCGTTCAGTTTGAAGATGAGAGCGGAACAGTATTATCCGGCTATACCCTGACAATTGGGGAAGGTCAAACCATTGATACTGCTTTAAATGTGGGGGATGTGATTGACTTAACCAGCAGTGAGTTCCAAGCGGTTCAGGATCAGCTGACAGCGCTGGAAACAGCAGGGTATGAGATCAGTGTGCGACCGGAGAATGAAACCAATTTCTCTATTACAGAGACTGCACAAACGGTGACCTATAAAGTCACAGGGCAGCTGTTTCTAAAATCAGCCCCGTCAACCGTTGACTTTGGCAGCATCACGTACAATGCGAAGGTGCAGCGGGTAGACAACCCAAGTACAGATGGTGATTTGGTAGTTACAGATACTCGTGCCAATCAAGCTGATGGCTGGACATTGTATGCCGCATTAACTACAAACATGAAAAATGATGAAACAGGTTCTGTAATGAACGAAGCGCTTTTGTATGTGGACAGTGCAGGAGAGGAGATCTCTCTAACATTGGATTCCGGCGGCCAGCCTATTTATACCAATGCCTCTGGGGGTACCTTTGATGTCACTGGCACATGGGGCGGTACGTCAGCAGAGCCCGGATTGAAATTAGTTGCAGACCCAACTAAAACCACGATGTCAAGTATCGGTACCTATTCTGGTGTAGTGACTTGGACAATCATGGCTGGACAACCGTAGAAGGGAAAAATGAGCACAGGAAGAGTTTTCCTCTTAAGCCTTACCCAACAACACCATTATTAATATGGATAAAATTATACAAAAATATAATTTGATAGATTTTGGGATAGTAGTGTTGAGAGTGTTTGTCCTCTTTGATCAGAGAAAACTGGAAGCGTTGTAGAAATAATTACCTATATTAAGCTTTCATTTAACTGGGATCTGTTTTGAACAGAGAAAAATTATATTGACTAGGGTTTATGTACATAAATGTTTTAATTGAGGACATGTAGGGAGGATTTGCTTCTGTGATCTGGAACGTAGACATTTAGTGTTGTACAACTCTGTCAGACCGAAAGCAGAAAGGTTTTTTCTGTTAAATTTAGTGTCGCAATTCAATCTTATCTCAGAAAATAATATGTTTTTATCTAAAAATAACTATGGGGCTGAAAAAAGTATGTTTACTTTCATCAGTCTCATTTGTTATTTTTTTATGTTCAATTTAATCAAATAAAGATCATTATGTGAACAGATAGTGAAGGATTTGTAAATGAACAATTCTATTTGTTGGCAAAAAGTGAATTAAAAGAAAGTTTTGTGTATCTATAAATAAAATATAAATAATTACTTGTATGAAAAAGAATGCTGTTGTATACTTTATTCACAGGATGGATCATTCATTTTGTAAATAAAATTTAGGAGGATTTACTTATGACAAACGCAGGCAGCTGGACTATTCCGGAAACTCCAATGGTTAGTAACGAGGTAAAAGAAATTCTAGAAGAAGCAACAAGTAGTATACGTGGTTCAATTTTTGAACCATTTGCTTTAATAGGCACTCAAGTTGTTGCTGGTGTGAAGTATAAGATCCTTTGTAAAGTAACTCTTGTTGCTCCAAATTCTGAACCAAAGCTTTCAATCGTTACAATCTATAAACCATTAGATGGTAAGGCAGAGCTGGAAGAAATGACTGACATTTAAATTTTTCTTGTGTAGAACAAAAATAATTTTAAAGGTGGTAATTTAATATGGAAATCTTGACGAATAATATTCAATCAGAAGTAACTCTAGTTTCAAATGCAGATGGACGTTTAGAATTATTTGCTATAAACAAAGACGGCTCAATGTATCAAGCTTGGCAAACCAAAGTAAATGGGGGCACCAAGTGGGAATCTAAAACGATTGCTGGACCATTTGACGGAAATGTCTTTGCAACAACCAATCAAAATGGCGGACTCGTTATTTCTGTTTTAAAGAAAAATGGGGATCTTTTTATCTCGGAACAAGCAACACCAAATTTTGCTCCTTGGAAAAGTATCACTATCTCTGGTCCTTTCCAGAAAAATGCAATGATGAAGCAAAACAAAGATGGTCATTTAGACTTACTTGCAGTTAAGAAAAATGGAGATCTGTTCCAAGCTTGGCAATCAAGTCCTAATGGGAAATGGATTGTATAAAGGAAGGCTGCCATTCTTTGCTAAAAAGTACAGAGAATAGAGTTTAGATAAAAGGAGCTGCACAATAATCAGAATTATTTCTGGGATATTGTGCAGCTCCTCTTTGTACAATAGGGAGATTTTAAGATGAGCTTTATATACTTATAAAAGCAGCAGCTAAATAATCGGGTGTTCAGAAAATAATCATTTCTGATATAGTACTTAAATTCTACATGTAACTTTTTACCTGCTTTGATAGCAGTTTCATAGGGGACTTTAAAACTAGCATTCACTGTATCATTTTCTATTCTTGCAATAGTACTTTGAGGTTTACCAACTTTTTCAACCAATTATCAAAACGTTACTCTTTGTATTATCAAGGATTTCAAGATACTTTCCATATTCTGGAGGGTGTCTTTTTTTGAGTTTTTTTACTAATATCTTGACCGATTTAAAGCTAAGTTATGTTTCTAATTCAAGAAATGTGAAGTATATCCAATAGTATTACATATGAGACTGCTGGATACATGCCAATATAAATTAACAGCGATTGTCAGTTGTCTAGCATTTTGCTGGATCAAGAGGCAGACTCCGCTTAAAGCTTGAAAGATTCACATTCAAAGCTTGTTGTCTGCATACAACTATTTCTTTGTATATGGAACTGTGACATCCGTTTGTCGCATCCCAAAATTTTCCCTTACCAGACTGATCTTATTTAACAGTAATAGAGTAGATTAATATCCGGACATAACACTAATCGTCTATTTTAGATTTACTGTCTCAAATTCCTTTGATCAGCCACTGTCAAAATATGAGGCTTCGTTTAATAATAAAGCTGCTTTTTTACCAAGTGTTAGTAAAAGGGGCTTTAATTTTTAATTTTTGATTATCGTAGTAAGATAGAGGAAATCCATAGGGAAATGCACAATTTTGGTAATCCTGCTCTGCTTTAGTACATTATTAGTTTTCATTTTGAAATTAACAGAATTAATAATGAAATAGTTTTGTGTTGGCAGCGTTTGCATTACTTCCGTTTTAGTTGGAAGAAATCTCCACTTTTTAATTTATTGGCAAGGGCATATACTGAAATCAGAAAGGAACCTACTTCTATGAAAACAAGAACAGTTGAATTACTTCAAAGAATCAGCGCATCTGAATATCCAATCAAAGCAGAGGTATTGGCAGCTGATTTTAATGTAAGTCAGCGTACGATTCGGACAGAGATTCTTGAGGCTAATGAATGGCTGACCAGTAAAGAATTGCCTGAAATTCTGACCATCCGCAGTAAAGGGTTTTTGCTGAAGATGACTTCGGAGGAAGAGAAGGTACTGGAAGCGGCTCTGTTAAACCTAAATGGAGACCTGTTAAACCGGAATGAGAGGACCTTTGATATCGTCCTGTCTATCGCCTATGAAAAAAATCCTGTGTATTTGAACCGCAAAGAAGAGGAATTTCAAATTTCTAAAAGTACCATGGATGAAGATATGCGTCGGCTGAGAGCAGATTTATTGAAATACGGAATAGAAATTGTCAGCTATGGAAAGCAGGGGTTGTCCTATAAAGGTCCTGAACGCTCCATACGAACAATGATTTACGATTTGATTAATCAGAATTTGGGTATGATCGACTTCTCGAGGAGTAAAGATTCCAGCGTAACACCAGCACAAAAGGTTTTTAACAAGTATTTCAATATACAAGAAATCCAAAAGCTTGCCGAGATTTATTCTGGTGAACACCCTAGGCAGGAAAATGATATCTACAAAAATCAAATTCTTCTGTTCACTCTGATCTGGATTCAGCGGGTAAAAAAGCATGAGCTTATCTCAGCAGTAAGCTGGAAAAATGCGGAATTTGAAGATGATGTCTTCTCTGATTTTATTGATAAAATTATTAAAGGCTATCAACTGGAAGATGTGCCGCAAGTAGAACGTAATTATATTCGTTTTACAATTGAAACATTTAACACAAGAGACATATCAAATACGCTTGAATGGGTTCAAGCTCAGTTACTCACAATCCAACTGATTCAATTTGTAGAAAATGAGACACATATTCCTTTTAATTCAAAAGAAGAAATGCTGTGCGAGAATTTGTACAAGCATATAGCGGCTCTTATCGTCAGAATCAAAAATGATATTCAGGTTTTTAACCCGTTAAAGGATAACATCAAAGCTAACTATCACCCTATCTATCGTGCTGTGATGCAGTTTATTCCGACTCTTGAAGAAGTAGTTGGCGGGAAAGTCATTGAAGATGAGATCGCCTTTCTGGTCATTCATTTCTCCACTGTTGCCAGCGCAATCAATCGTGATCTGACATATATTTATAAATCTGTTGTGGTCTGTAACCACGGTATAGCTACAGGCAATCTGCTTGCAGAAAACCTGAAAGAGAAATTTCCTCAAATTGAGGTTGTTGCGGTGTTGAGCTCCAAAGAAGTGAAGCTGGTGGACAAGCTGGATGTGGATTTGGTGTTTACTACGTTTAATGTAGCTTATCAGAACAAGCCGGTTCTGGTCATTGATCCAATTCTTACGGATGCAAATATTCCGATAGTTGGAGAGTTTTTAAAGAAAAATAATGAGTTTCAGCGATTGGAGCCGCATGGAAATGAATCAACAGAGCTGTTTGCGAATATTCTAACGATCATTGAAGAAAGCGGTGGCCGGGTTAATCGGAACATCTACAGCAAGCTGGAGGCGATATTTGAGAGGAACAGCTTAGAAATAAATAAAAGGGAGATCCAACCAATGTTAAAAGACATCCTGACAGACAATCATATTATGATCAAGAAAAATGCATCGACGTGGCAAGATGCTATTGAGCTGGTTGCAAAACCACTGGTGAAAGACGACATTATTGAAAAACAGTACGTTGATGCCATGGTTCGTGCCGTGGAAGAATTCGGACCGTATATTGTGATTGGCAAGCATTTGGCTTTGGCACATGCAAGACCGGAAGACGGTGCCAAGAAGCTGGGTCTCAGTGTTGCTACGATTGAGCACCCGATTAATTTTGGAAATCCAGACATGGACCCGGTGAAGATCATCTTCTGTCTGGCAGCAGTTGATTCTTATTCACATCTAAATCTTATGAAAGAATTGATTGCCTTGATTAATGATGAATCGAAGCTGAATCAGCTGATCAACTGTACAAACATGACCCAGTTCAAGCAGCTGCTGTTTTCGGAAGCGGAAGAATAACAGGAAGGAGGAGGATCGTTTAAGCTTAAGTATTGGGCAGATAAAATCGATTCAAAGCCAATAACGATGGAAATGAAGTCAATAATCGGAAAAATATCAAGTCACCGGAATAAAGAAACTGTGAAGTTATCTGAGTAGTTTTTACAAATAAGAAAAGGGGCAGGAAAACATGAACAAATTAAATATTTTATTCGTATGCGGAGCAGGATTGGGCAGCAGCTTTGCGGCACAAATGTCAGCAGAGGATGTATTAAACAAACTGGGCGTAGAGGCAAAGCTGGATCACTGCGATATTTCATCGGCTGCTTCCATGAAGCCGGATGTGATTATTACAGCTGAGAATTTCCGTTCCCAATTTGAAAAATTTCAGGTAGATCCTAAAACGGCAATGATTTATCTGAAAAATATTGTTTCTAAAGATGAGATTGAGGAAAAAATTACTCCAGTCTTAAAAGACAAAGGGGTTATTTAAAAAAAGAAATGAGGGGAAAGAGAAATGGGGATTATCAATTTTATTATCGAAAACATTTTGACACAGGCATCGATCACCATTGCGTTAATAGCAATGCTGGGTTTGCTTCTGCAAAAGAAGTCGGCAGGTCAGGTGATTTCAGGTACATTGAAAACTCTTTTAGGCTTTCAGGTACTGAGTGCCGGCTCAAGTATCATTGTGGGCAGTCTGACATATTTTGGTGAGATATTTACTGAAGGCTTCCAGATGCAGGGGATTATTCCTTCAATTGAAGCGATCAATGGACAGGCAATGAATGATCTAGGGTTGGGCAGAGACATTGCGTTAACATTTCTGGCAATTTTTGTGTTTAATATTTTACTGGCCCGCTTCACGAAATGGAAATATATTTTCTTAACTGGACAGGCAATTTTATGGATGGCTACGATGACAACAGTGTTTGGGTATTTTGCCGGTTTACGGGGATTTGTTCTGATTCTGGTTGGCGGCTTTGTCGGCGGAGTGTTTGCCATTGCGATGCCGGCTGTTGCTCAACCGATTATCCGAAAAGTTACCGGGTCCAACGATATTGCTTTAGGACATTTTTGTACGATTGGTTATTTATTTGAAGCCGGGGTTGCCAAGATTTTTGGTGAAAAAGGAGAAAATAAAAAATCCATTGAAGATATCAAGCTGCCGTCACACTTTGAGTTCTTACAAGATACGTATTTGTCCGTGATGGTTGTTATGGTTCCGCTATACATTATTACAGCAGTTTTTGCAGGAGAGTCATTTGCTTCTGAATTATCTGGCAGTCAAAACTATATTATGTTTGCATTTCTTCAGGCAATTCAGTTTGTTGTTGGGGTTTATGTGCTGCTGGCGGGTGTTCGTCTGCTGCTGGGAGAAATTGTACCGGCATTCCGGGGGATTGCAATGAAGCTGGTTCCCGATGCTATTCCGGCATTGGATTGTCCGGTATTCTTCCCGTACAGCCCAAATGCAGTCATACTGGGATTTATCACTACAACGATTGGAACGATTATCGCGATGTTTACACTGCCGATGTTCGGACTTGCCATGATCCTTCCGGGAATGTTAACAAACTTCTTTGCAGGCGGAACTGCAGGGATTTTCGGAAATGCTGTAGGCGGACGAAGAGGAGCGATTATCGGCGGGATTGCGCACGGCTTCTTTATCACATTGCTGCCGGCACTGCTGGTTACCATTTTCAATTCAATGGGCTTTGTTAATGCAACAGCAACTGATGTGGATACTGTCGCAGCAGCTCTATTGTATGCATGGCTTTTGAGCCCGATTTTGAAAGCATTTTAAACTGAAAGCAGGGATATCCAATGTTCGGACTTTTTAAAAAGAAAGAAAAAAAAGAACCGGAGAAAGAAGTAGAAGTTCTGTCTCCGGAGGCAGCGGAAAAAATTCGATCAGAGATCAACCGATTGAATCAGGAAATTTCAACTACCCAAGATAATAATAAACTGGCAGAGCTTTTTGAGCAAGTGGGACTTAAACTGTCCGATTTGAATGAAAAAGATCAGGCAATCGAACAGCTTGAAAAAAGCTTGGAAAATAAAAAGAGTATCGGCGACGGATATAAGAAGCTGATGAGCCTGTATAACGAAAAGCGGGCGGAAGCAGCACGGGCCGGGGATGATCAGGGGATCGACTACTATATGGGAAAAATGGATGAGATGCGGCAAATTGCCAAACAAGTAACGATTAGCGGAAATCAATAATTATAAATAAGAGATAAGGCGGATTTGATTATGTATACAACTTTAAAGGAAGTCACTAAAACAGCAGAAGAACTGAATTTTACAGTCGGAGCGTTTAATACACATAATTTGGAGATGCTGCCGGATATGCTGAGAGCAGCAAAAGAAATGGGTGCACCCATTATTATTCAGACTAGTGTGGATACAGCAAAATATATTGGAATGAACGTATTGGTTAATGTCGTGAAAGCTATCGCTGATGAGGAGATGGTGGATGCGGTTCTTCATTTAGACCATGCCCGCAATTTTGATGATATTAAAGAGGCAATTGACAGCGGGTATACATCTGTAATGTATGACGGGTCTCATTTACCCTTTAAAGAAAATATTCTAAAAACGAAAGCAGTTGTTGAATATGCTCATGCAAAGGGTGTGTCTGTTGAGGGGGAACTGGGAACGATTGGCGGTACGGAGGAGGGAATCCACGTAGCAGAGGATGATAAAGTCTATACGAAGCCTGAGGATGCTGTAGAATTTGTAAAAGCAACAGGTGTGGATGCGCTGGCCATTGCCATAGGAACGAATCACGGTCAGTTTAAATCTAAAACAGAAGTAAACATTCCTTTGTTAAAAGAAATTAATGCAGTGGTAGATGTTCCTCTGGTGATTCATGGCGGAACAGGGGTTAAAGAGGAAGACTATCCTGAGCTGATCAATAACGGGATTCGTAAGTTTAATGTGGGCACGGAGCTGTTGGTAAATTGGACAAAAGCAGCGAAAGAGTCGTTCAGCCAAACCGAGGTCAATAAATCCCTTCGTCATAACGTGATTCCGGCAAATGGAACAGTGAAGGAAATTGTTTCTCATAAGATTGGTTTATTTATGAATCTGGAAAGTCCAACTAATTTGGGGAAGTAAGAAAAATGAAAAAGTATTTCATTCTTCTAGCCGGTAGTCCCGGCACAGGGAAAACATATCTTATGAACAAGCTTCGTGAACGATTTCCGGATATGTATGAAATCACATTAGACGAAATCAAGGAATATTATGCCGATTCAATTGGTTTTGATAATTTGGAAGAACGGGCTGAACAGGAACGAAGTAAGGTGTATCCATTCTATTATAAGGCTTTGGCTCTCTATATGGAGGCGGGAAAGAAAGTCGTTGTTTCCGAGTATCCGTTTAGCGACAAACAAAAGGGGCAGCTTCAAAAGATGGCAGAAACATATGGCTATGAAGTCGTTACAATCAGACTGACAGCAGATTTCGATGTGCTGTGGGAACGCCGTTATACGCGTGACCGTGAACATGAACGTCATCTGAGCTACATCATGGATCATTATCATTATGGAGATTCTCTGGACGATCGGAGACTGGCGACTAACCACATTACAAAAGAAGCCTTTAAAAAGATTATTTCAGACAGAAATTATGATGCATTTGAATTGGGGACATTGTACGAGTTTGACGTAACGGACTATGAAAAGGTAGACTATACGTCGTTGCTGGATAAATTAGAGCAGCAGATAGCGAATGACGAATAGGTGAAACTGAAAGCAGAGGATGACAACAGCAGGACTGTGTCATCCTCTGTTAATTTTATATTCAATCACATACTGCTATTTCACTGAAGCTCCAAGATTTTCCGCCAGCTCATTCAGAGCAGCAGCGTCACGAATCAGGTAATAGTTTTTATGCTTCTCCAATATATTTGCTTCACGAAAGCTGGTAATGGTTCTCAGAAGATGCCGGTAGCTTACGTTTAAGATAGCTGCGCAGGTTGTGAGCTGAAAAGAGAAGGTCTCATTCTTCTGGTGTGCTAAAATAAATTTGGCCAGGCGGATTTCGACAGATTCAGTCAGAGAATTTGCTAGATTGATGCCTGAGTTTAATCGGTAGCTGAGAAGCTGGCAGATATTTTGCAGGAAACGAACATCTTGCTGCAGTGCTGCTCGATAACGATTTAACGGGATACAGACGCAAATGCTTGGAGTAACAGCCTTTACACTGCTTTTTGGCAGAAGTTCCCACAAAGAGGAGGCCTCTCCCAGTGGAGTTGCCGGTGTGGCATAATCGATACAAATATTTTGTGCATCAGTAGAATAAGAATACACCATGACTGTTCCTTTAACTAAAAAATAAAGAAAATCAGAAACGGTTCCGGTATGTATAAGATGTTCGTCTTTTTCAAAAGAGTATAAAGAAGCCATCGCAAAAAGATCTGAATCCATGTAGGACTGAAGATCATGACTTTCGATATATGAAGACAATCGTTTCGCATCCTTAATTTTTTTCATGGAAAGTCTCTCCTGTGCTTTTTCTTTATTATAACGTAGAAAGGATTTAGTCTCAATGCGAACGATAATGATCTTTTTTTGTAAATTGTATGTAAAAATCGTGTAAATGTGACGTGTGTCACTTCAAAAAGTTTCATTTCTTGATATGATTTAGAGGTACTAGAAATCATTTTCCAACAGGAGGAGAAAAAATGCATTTTAAGAAATTGGCTAAGGTGTTTATGGGGATTATACTAGTAGCGGCTTTATCTGGGTGTAATTCAGGAAACAGCAACAGTTCAGATGAGTCAAAGAAGGACAAATTAACTGTTCAATTCGTGCCGACAAATAATGACGGCAGTATGGAAGCAAAAGCAAAACCATTTGCCGAATATTTATCAAAGAAACTGGATCGTGAAGTAGAGGTAACCTTGGCTACTGATTATTCAACAATTGTCGAAGCGATGGCTTCAGGACAGGTTGACATAGGAATTATGCCGCCTGCAGCTTATGTTCAGGCCAAAGATATGGATGCAGCAGAGGCTATTTTAACTTCACAGCTAGGGGATTATGATCAGGAAACCGGCTTGCCGTTAGAGGGGGAGCTGACAAATACCTTTAAAGGAGAAATTCTGGTTCGGGCAGACAGTGATATAAAGAAATTAACGGATTTAAAAGGGAAGAAAATTGCAGCATTGAGTCCTAACTCAGCCAGCGGATATATCTATCCAGTGGCGGAGCTGAAGGATGCAGGCGTTGATCCGACAACCGATGCAACGATCACAACAGTCAATGATATTCCAAGTGAGATTACGGCTGTATTAAATGGGCAAATGGATGCAGCATTTGTGTTTGAAGGCGCCAGAAATGTATTTGCATCAAGCTTTTCTGATAATGATTTGTTTAAGGACTTAAGCGTACTGTATCTGACAGAAGGGGATATCCCGAATGATGCTATTGCTGTTCAACCGGGAATGGATGAGACACTGAAGGCAGAAATTAAAGAAGTCTTTCTGGGGATGAAAGCTGATGAAGAAGGTGCTGAAGCGATGTCATTGTGGGGACATCAGGGCTATGAAGAAGCGGCAGATTCTGCTTATGATACGATTCGAGCATATACTGAAAAAGCAGCAGAATAAATGAGTAATTGGTCTGGGAAAGGCTGCGGATTCTCGGACACATGCGATAAGGAAAAATTAAATAACCGGCGGGGCAAACATTCATAAGTGTGTTTGTCCCGACCTCATTATAAAAGAGGAAAGTTCATGATTATTTTTGACAATGTTTCAAAGGTTTATCCAAACGGTGTGAAGGGTCTGCAAAAGATCAACCTGACAATAGAAGAAGGGGAATTTGTTTCAATTATCGGGTTAAGTGGTGCCGGCAAGAGTACGCTGCTGCGCTCCATCAACCGTCTGGTACCCATTACAGAAGGGGATATCCGTGTTAATGGAACCTCAATTACCAAAGCAGGCAAGAAAGAGCTGCGGCTGATTCGCCGACAAATCGGGCTGATTTCACAGAGCTTTAATCTGGTGAAACGAAGTACTGTCCAAAAGAATGTCCTGTCCGGAAGGCTGGGCTATTATTCTACGTTAAAAAGTATTTTTGGATTGTTTACAAAAGAAGACTATCAGCGGACAAAAGATGCGCTGGAAACAGTTGGTTTGTCAGATAAATTACATACACGCAGTGATGAGCTGAGCGGAGGTCAGCAGCAGCGGGTTTCCATTGCCCGTGCATTGGTACAGCAGGCACCTGTTATTTTGGCGGATGAACCAGTTTCGTCATTAGATCCGATTACGACACAAAAAGTAATGCAGGATCTGAAAAGTATTAATCAGACAATGAATAAAACCGTGATTGTCAATCTGCACTCAGTACCGCTGGCAAGAGAATTTTCCACACGCATTATTGCATTGAATGCAGGGCAGGTGGTTTTTGATGGGAATCCTGAGGAACTGACAGAAGCTCGTTTGGAAAAGATTTACGGCAAAGCTATTTTTGAAGAGGACAGGGAAAGCATATGAAATTGAAAGAGACTGTACATTTTAACTGGTATAAGCATTTACTGCTGCTTCTTTTTTTGCTACTCTGTTTTCAGGGAAGTGTCTGGATTACGGGAGCTGATTTTTCAAAAGTCATTTCAAATTCAAGCCAAATGACGGCTTTTTTGTCGCGATTTATTCACCCTGATTTTGGTTATTTGCCCAGGCTGATCAGTCCGATGCTCAAAACTCTGGCAATGTCGCTGCTAGGGACTGTTCTTGGTGTAGTTCTGGCTATACCAGTCAGTTTCGCAGCTACAACGGTAGCCACAGACAATCGCCTGATTTCAACGATTATTCGTTTTTTTCTTGGCTTGGTCCGTACGATTCCTACGCTGCTCTTAGCCGCTCTTTTTGTTGCGATCTTTGGGATAGGTGAAGCGACTGGTGTCTTGACGATTGCTGTTTTTACATTTGGAATGGTTTCCCAATTGATGTTTCAGGTGATTGAAACGATTGACTTTGGACCGCTGGAGGCAGCAGCAGCAGTTGGCGCCAATAAAATACAGACAGCTGTCTGGTCAGTAGTCCCGCAGGTAATCAATCAGTTTATCGGGTATGCTTTTTATGCATTTGAAGTGAATGTCCGTGCATCGACTATTCTAGGCTATGTTGGTGCGGGGGGAATCGGTGTGATTTTGAATTCTTCTCTGGCGTTGTTAAAATATGAGCGTGTTTCAATCATTATTCTTACGATTTTAGTAACTGTAACAATTGTCGACAAACTAAGTGAACGGGTTAGGAGGTCGTTCAAATGATGATTCGTGAAATGAGCAAAAAAACGATACTGTCAATCAGTGTTCTGATTGCTCTCGTTGTGATTTCAGCTGTGAGTATTGATTATTCTGGATTAAGTACTTTTTCGCTTTCGATGGGAATGGATGTATTAAAAGGACTGAGTCAGCCGGACTGGCGCTTTTTCTACGACGGCAGCGGGGAAGATTTGGTCAGTCTTTTGCTGCTGACAATCGGTATTGCCTGTCTGGGGACAATGATTGCCACTGTTCTGGCTATTCCGTTAACGTTGCTGAGTGCCGTCAATCTATGGTCTGCACATCCAATGGTTACAAGAGTCGGCAAGTTTGTCTGTAATGTGTTGCGTGCTTTTCCTGAGCTGGTTTTTGCAATTATTTTTGTAAAAGTGGTTGGACCGGGTCCGTTTGCCGGTGTTATGGCAATTGGTGTTCATCAAATCGGCATGCTGGGAAAACTGTTTACAGAAGAAATGGAAGCAATGGATGAACGGTCGGTGGAAGAAATGTATGCAGTTGGCGCCAATTTTTGGCAGACCTTGTTTTCTGTCCGTTTTTCTTATCTGCTGCCGATTTATAGCTCGCTGGCGCTGAATCATTTTGAAATCGCCGTTCGGAGTGCAGCAACGCTTGGGCTGGTCGGTGCCGGCGGAATTGGTGCGCCCTTAATCTTTGCGATTCAGACGCGCAGCTGGGAGAAAGTCAGTATTATTTTGATTGGAGTGGTTGTTACTGTGTTTATTTTGGATCAAATCACTGGAATTATTAGAAAGAAATTGAGATAACCATGAACATATTGCATATATCAGATATTCATTTTCGCAGAACCTACGAAGCATGTGAAGAAGGGTATAAAGGAATGCTCGCTAGTATGCAGAGTCCTTTGATCCCTTTAGCACAATGTTTGGAGCGTGTTCAGCAGCAGACTGTGCTGGATATTGTTATTATCAGCGGAGATCTGACAGAGGATGGAGAGGCAGAAGACTATCGTTTTTTTAAAGAATGGCTGTATGAAGCATTGGGGAATACGGATGTGATCGTTACTTTAGGAAATCATGATATCAAGAGACACTTCCGCTCAGGCTGGTGTGAGGAAGAAGCATCCGACTTACCTTATAATCAGGTTGTGGACTACCCTGATTTCACTGTTCTGGCTTTTGACAATTCATGTTATGCTCAGGCAGATGGTTGTGTAAATGAAGAGCAGTTTCAGTGGCTGGAAATGACGCTGAATAAACTAAAAGACCGACCAATTATTTTGGTGACACATCATCATCTTCTGTCGCAGCAAAGTGCTACACCAAAGTGGTCGGGAACCGACCGATTTCTTGAGCTAGTTGCACCCTATGATATTCGTTGTATATTAAATGGACATACTCATCATCCTTTTATAGGAAGAATTAACGGGATTCCATATTATACGGTTGCCGGCATGTCGTTTATCGGAGAAGATGAGGGTGCTGGAATTGTTCGCTTTGAAGAAGGATATGGCTATAATTTGTACCATTTCGAGCAGGGAGAGATGACAAGGCAGCTGTCAGAAAACTTCAAACCGGGTCATGTGCTGAAAACCCTTGATTTGAGTGTGTAAGCCATACAGCTTGTGCTGAAAGAGATTTTTTCGAGTGTCTCTAATTTTAGTTGTTGCAGAGCTGCAGACTTTTATGTGAATAAAAGCAAAAGATACAAACAGGAATCTGAAATACAAAGGTTCTTAGACTTATAGTATTTGGAAAACTCAAATAAACGACGGGACAGAAAAAACAATAAGCTTCAAGCTTTTGTCTCGAGGTTTGGAACGAAGTCCTTCAAAAACTTAACGGCTTTGCCATTTAGAAATTGATGAGATCGAAACGAAATGTAGTGTAGTGAAACTCATAGAGACAGCGCTGAACATTTCTGTTTCTGCGGTTATTCGAGACAAGCAAGAGGCTGTCTCGACTGTTTTTCTTTATCTATTTTAAAGGAGCGATTAAATGAAAATTACTTTTCTTGAAACAAGTGACATGCATGGGTATGTCTATCCAACTGATTATATAAGCAAGCAGGATTTGGCGATTGGCGCAGCAAAGGTTGCCGCTAAAATGAAAGAACTGCGTGAACAAGCTGAAGGACCGGTAATCATGATTGAAAATGGCGATTTTATTCAGGGGTCTCCTTTGAGCTACTATGTTGCAAAAAAAAGGTCTTCAGCAAGTGAATTGACAAGTGTTATAAATCATATGGGGTATGATGTTCAGCTGTTGGGCAATCATGAGTTCAACTATGGAAAAGCATACTTGAAGAAAACACTCAGCAGCTATACGGCGCCTATTTTGGCAGCCAATATCCTCAATGAACAGGGGGCGCCTTATTTTGGACAAGGGTATACGATCCTTGAAAAAGAGGGAATAAAAATTGCTGTCCTGGGACTGACAACACAATACATCCCCCACTGGGAACAACCAGAAACAATTCAGGGAATGCAGTTTGAGAGCATTATCCAAACGGCTAAAAAATATATTCCGAAGCTGAGACAAATGGCTGATCTTGTGATTGTTTGTTATCATGGAGGCTTTGAAAGAGATTTAGAGACTGGGGAAGCAACAGAAGTGCTGACCGGTGAAAATGAAGGCTATGCGGTGTTACAGGAAGTGGCGGGAATTGATGCTCTTTTTACAGGACATCAGCATCGACAAATCGCTGCGTTCTTAAATGGTGTACCTGTTGTTCAGCCAGGCTATCGAGGCAGTCATATCGGAGAGATTCAGTTAACGGTGGAGAAGAAGGGGGAGAAAGTGGTTGTTGTTGACAGCAGTGCGGCTCTGCACTCAGTTGAGAATACTGCGGCTGATCCAGAAATTCTTACTTTAGTCGAATCATTGGAAGATGATTTGGACAAGTGGCTGGATCAGCCTCTGGGACAGGTTGAAGGATCGATGCAGATTACAGATCCCATGCAGGCGCGTCTCGTTGAGCATCCTTATGTAGAATTTATCAATCATGTACAAATGGCTGCCAGCGGCGCTGAGATATCTGGAACAGCACTGTTCAACAATGAAGGAAAAGGCTTCAATCAGATAATCACCATGCGGGATGTTATTACTAACTATGTTTATCCTAATACTCTGGCGGTGATAAAGATTACCGGAGCCGAGTTGCGGGAAGCTTTGGAGCAAACGGCAAATTATTTGGCAGTTGAGGATGGGAAGATTATTTTTAATCCTGCATTTATCAAACCAAAGCCGCAGTATTATAACTATGACATGTATGAAGGTATTGATTATACGATTGATATGAGTGAGCCGCCGGGACAAAGAATTACTCAGCTCTTATTTTATGAAAAAGCAGTTACTCCGGAGCAGGAGCTTGAAGTAGTTGTGAATCAGTACCGTGCAGTTGGCGGAGGCAATTACAAGGTGTTTAATGCAGGAAAAATTGTGCGGGAGATTCAAATCGATATGACAGAATTGATTGCTGATTACTTAAAGCAGCACCCGATAATTAAAGCTGAAACAAATCAAAATTTTCAGGTGGTTTTAGGTAATTAAGAATCATTATACCGAACAGAGTGGTCACAGTCTCTTGAAGGACTCCGTTTTGGTTCTCAATACAAAGTGATACGCTCTCATAAGCTTTTTTGGCAATTTTCAGCTTGTCCTTTTTATGGTGTCGAATCACGAAGAAAGAAGTGATTCGATGTCTTCTCGCATAAATGCTTGGTACAGTTTAGAGCTTACAAGCGGTGAGCATCCCTGTTCTTAGTTCTCGGAGCTAAGTGCTTTTGTCATAACTTTTGTACGAAACAAGAAAACATACTGGATTGAGCGCAGGTAGGGCATCGAGCCTTGTTTGTCATTCATTTCAGTGTGTTTTTTTAATCCCGTTAATTCGAATGATTGAAGAGATGATATAATGAAGGGAGGACATGACAAAGTTATGGAATAAAAATCAGGAGAGTGGATTGGTTATTCATTCGAAAGCGTGAGGTGATTACATGGAAACAAGTGGTGAAAATGATTATTTAATTGTTGGAAAACAGCAGCCGTTTGAATCAATAAAGCAAGAGAATATGAATGCTTTAACATCAGTGAAAAGTTCAAATGTACTGCCATCGGAGCTTGTCTCACGTTTCGATCTTTATCCAGAGAATAAACGACGTCCTGTTAATAAGACGCTTTTTAAAAATGACTATTTTCAATTGACCTACAATGTAAGAGAGGATTCCATGGCGCTGTCTTCCAGAGGCGATCTTGTATATTCGGCGATTCCTTATGATACTGCCAGAAACTATATTCAGCGCGCAGCAATCCAGTATTTGCTTCATCCGGAAGAAGTACAGCGATATATTGAATCACATAAAACCAATCTGGAGAAATATTTAATGCTGAGTATTTTTCAGGTGATGAATAAGCGAGTAGACAAGGACTCTGCTGAAGTTGTTCAGGCCTATAACGCAATTTTTGAACAGCCCTTATTTATGATCCAAATTCTGGGGCGGTTGCTGCAGCATGATGAAACAGGTCCTCTTTCCGCAAATCTTCCCGGGAAATTTTTATTTACTGAAAATGTGAAAACGGGAATCTCCGGCTATATTTCAGAATTCCTAAATTTTGTTGTACAGCTGACGCACGCTTTGCCGATTACAACAGACGGGAAAAATATCCAGTTGCTGGAAACCGCTGTGCAGACACATCTTTTTGATGAGCACACGATGTATAAACGACTGACGTTTGATTCCGATATACAACCGGCGCTGGCGCTGCTGCCTCAGGAAGTGAAACAGACGATAGAAGAATCGATGCTTGTTACGAAAGAATCTGTGCCGGCAAATAATAAACCGCTGTTACGTTCAGAATATGGAAAAGAGCTGTCTGAGATACGAAAAAATTATGTTGCACATAGTACTGATCCAAATAAGCTGATGAAATACTTTGAAAATGTGCATTCAACGGAAAATACAAATCTTGTCAATGTGGTTTCTGACATGCATACAATTGACGGCAAGTTTCCATTTACGAACAATCACTTCAATATTCTGGTCGGAGATATTTCGGATTCTCATGTAGAAAATGAAGACATTCGGGGAATTTATGTTCTGGGAAACCATGAACTGGTGGATGTCTTGCCGGACAGTCGATACAAAAAAGGTGAACAGTGGGATAAATGGCGGCCGTTTTTCGAAGAGCACTGGTTCAAAGTACTTTTGGTCAATCCGGATGAGTCCTGGTATTTGCTGCCGCCGGGTGATCATGTTTATTATGAGGTGGTAAAAGGAGAAGTTGAGAAACGTTTTCCTCGAGTCAATCTGCTGAATAACAGCAGTCTTGTTCATAATGGCATTCGCTATATAGGGCTTACTATTCCTGTTGCACAGGTCAGACGAAAAAAACAGCAGCAACGCTTTATTCTCAAAACCTTAAAAGAATTGCTTGCTGAAGATTATGAGATACCCACTGTTATCGTTTCGCATGCGCCTCTGTTTAATGAGCTCAGCATGCTTTCGCCGAAAAGTAATGCATACAACAAGGAATATGTTTGCACAGAGCCGGAAATTGAACTCCTGTTTGAACAATACAATATCCTCGGGGCTGTCCATGGGCATCACCATATTCCTCCATCTTCGGGCAGGTTCAAGAAGGTGATATTTGCCGGAAAAGAATTATTTGTGGTGTGTTCCATCTACTCAAGTATGAACACAGGGTTTGATTTGATGAGCTTGATTGATTCGAGCAGGGGATACAATGGAAATTAGAAGATAAGATTAATAAAGGTTGTATGAGTGCTGCTCATAAATAACAGCCGCTGAATTTAGAACAGCAATTTTTCCGGGGAGTATTGTTTTGTGTGAGTTAGGGCTGCACTAAACTGGAGAGGAGATAGGCACTTAATCTGAAATTGTGCGTTTCAAGTGTTTATTATTTAGTTATAGAAACAGCAGAGCTTGGGAGGGGCAGGAAAGGTGTTCCAAGCTCTGCTGTTTAATTAGTATTACTGGTTTTTAAGTAAGATTAATACCTAGATTTTTCTAGTATCAACTCTTTAATAGGACACTCTCAATGATTCTTATTTAGCTAAATGATTCAGTTCAGGGACCATTTTTTTATTCTGATAATTTCTATAAAAATAGAATGCAATGATATGAAGGAGCAAATTCAGCAGTAATATTGCCCACCAGTAAGGTGTGATCAGTTCAAACATGTCTTTTGAAAAAAGAAAAACAGCAGCAAATCCGCCAAAAAAATTGACCAGTGTTGTTATTGTAATATTCACTGGTGCTGTCCAAGTACCATAGTTCCAAATGTAAGGATAAATGATACCGAAAATTGCAGCTATAATAATTGAAATTCCTATGATAGACCAAAAACTGCTCAACTTAACGGTGGAGTTCCCGTATACGAGTGTTGTAATTCCAAGTACCCAAATAGTTGTTAGAAAACTGGTTTGCATGAATTGATTTTTTAATTCTTTAAACATTGAAATTCCTCCTTGATTTGTTTTGCATAGTGACGGCTGACGATGTGTGTTTGTCCATTTTTTGTGTGAACTTCAAGTCGGGCATACTGCCCGTTGTTAAAGGCTGCAACTTCTGTTAAATTCAACATAACAGAGTTGTTGATTCGGATGATCCCATTGATAGATAGTGCCTCGAATTCCTTGAGACGTCCTTTTGCATAGAATATTTTCTCATCAATTGTATAAATTTTTGAAAGATGATCCATTGCCTCGATCAGGTAAATTTCAGAATAGTTGATTGTTGACTTTCGTTCATTCATAGGATTAATGACTTCAAGTTTAGGATATCCATTTAAATTTAAATCCAGTTTTGTGGTTAAGTGTTGATTTTGAGGATTTAATTGTATGCCAATTTCATTTAATGAATAATCTTTATCCCAAAAATAATTAATTTTCATTGTTTACCTCCTTTCATAATCAATATACCCTCTGAGCGCATTTATTACTTCTTATTTGTATTTAGTTGCAAAATTTAGATGTTTGTTGCAAAAAATCTTATATAAAAAAGCTGAGAGAATAGTAGATTTTAGGCAGTAGTAAAAGTATCATCTGTGCTCATTTCTGAAATAAAGTTGCAGATTCATTTTTTTCTGACCATGATTAGCTCAGTGGAAAAATGGGAGCTTTTTCATATTTGGCGCGACAATTGGCTTATTAAGTGAGTGTACTTTTTGCTGCAGCGGCTATTGTAACAATTATTTTTATTATTCTGAAACAGCAAGCAGAAGAAAACTAGATAGACCAAATAGAGCTGCAGGACTGTTCAACAAGTGAACCTTCCTGCAGCTTTCTAATAAAGTATGGAATAGGAGCTGCCACTCAATCCTGGAGAAAACTTAATTATTCAAGTTTAAGCGCTTTCCAAACATCAAAACTTTGTTTCATTCCTTTGACGTTGTGAACACGCACAATTTCCACTCCCTGATTGGCTGCGAATAGAGAGGCGGCAACAGAACCGAAATCCCGATCAGCCGGATTTTTTTCACCGGTTAATGCACCGATTGTTCTTTTTCGGGAGATACCGTACAGTAAAGGAAAATTCTGAAAGCGGAAAGCAGCGGGATTTCTCAGAATTTGCTGATTTTCTTCTGGTGTTTTATCAAAACCAAGTCCCGGATCAAAACAGATACGATTCTCTACAATTCCATGTTTTTGACACAATTCAAATTTTTCCTGATAGAAATCCTGAATATCCTCTTGAAGTGATACAGGTCTGCGTGGACGTGAATGCATGATTATCAGCCCGATTTCTGAAAAAGCCGCTGCAACTTCGACCATTCCCGGAGTATCCAGACCACGTACGTCATTAATGATTGTTGCACCGGCAATGACCGCTGCTTTAGCCACTTCGGGAAAATACGTATCGATTGAAATGGGAAGCTCTGTTTCTTTGCGGATTGCTTCAACTAGGGGAATGACTCGTTCAAGCTCAATCTCGGCTGGAACTTCCTGATAGTTCGGGCGGGTAGACTGACCGCCGATATCGATAATATCCACACCAGTTGCGATCATCTCCTGTGCGTGCTCCAAGGCGGTCTCTTTTTTATGGTAAAGCCCGCCATCTGAAAAAGAATCCGGTGTGGTGTTCAGAATACCCATGATTTGAAAAGGACGTGAAAAATCAGTCATTTAAAAACCTCCATTTCCAGTAATTTTTGAAATGCCTGTACCCGGGGACTCATCAAGAGACGTTCTTCCTGTGGAAGTTGGGCAAAGGTTTTCTGTTTTTTTGGTAAAAAAATGATGGAATCAAAGCCGTAACCGTCATCTCCGCGCGGTGTTGTGATTTCTCCTGATATTTCTGCCTCGGAAAAAACTTCTTCTGCCTCATCGTGATAGACTAAGCAAGCGTGCAGCGTACATTTTCTGGAAATATCAGGCTTGTCGGTAAATAAATTCAAGAGCTCAATATTTTGTTGAGCGGGATCATTACTGGTAAAAAAGCGCTGCGTTTTAACGCCTAAAATATCCGGAAAAGCAGATAGTTCAAGACCGCCGTCGTCTGCCAGGACAGGCAGATCAAGGTACTGAGCATAGCTGCGGGCCTTCAAACGGGCATTTTCAAGGTAGGTTGCTCCTGTTTCTTCCAGAGGAACATGCGTATCCCCAATATCTTCTAAAGAGAATAAATGTATTTTTTCTTCCAGCTGAAAAAGCCGTAAAGCCTGTCTCAATTCGGAAGCTTTTCCCTGATTATGTGTTGCATAAATGATGTTCATTTTTCGATTGCCCGCAGGAAATCATGCTTAGCTTCCAGTTCTTCTTTGAAAATGCCACGATAATGAAATGTTTTCGTCAAACTGTTGGGAGACTTAACGCCACGCATTGCCATACACATATGCTCCGCTTCAATTGCAACTGCGATTCCTTTTACCGGGATATGTTTCTCCAAATTTTCAGCAATCATCACGGTTAAATCTTCTTGAACACTTGGACGTTTGGCGCAATAATCTACCAGTCGGGGCAGTTTGCTCAGTCCAAGTACTTTTTGTCCATAGGGAATATAGGCAATATGAACCTTTCCAAAAAACGGCAGCAGATGATGCTCGCACATGGAGTAAAAATGAATGTCTTTGACCAGAACCATGTCCTCCTGATTGCGGCTGTCAAACAGCTTGTAGTCGGAAAATTCCGGTTCAGTTAATCCGCTGAAAATTTCCTGATACATCCGGGCTACACGAGCAGGTGTTTCTTTTAAACCTGGACGATCCGGATCTTCGCCTACCGCTCCCAAGATGTCGCGGACAGCTTTTTCGATGATTGCCTGCTGCTTATCATTTACCATTCCAAGTCACTTCCTCTCACTTTCTCTGCATTCCCGCTGATATTTATCCACTCGACCAAATCTTTTCCAAAAATTTTTTGATTATAAATATCTTTGAGCGGAACCAATACAAAAGAACGCTTTGTCAGTTCAGCATGAGGAATGGTTAAATTCTCTGCCTGAATCTGCAAATTATCAAATAATAAAATATCCAGATCAATGGTACGCGGTCCCCAGTGAATCAGCCGTTTACGCCCTAAATCTGCTTCGATCTGCTGGATACAAGCCAACAATTCCTGCGGTGATAAATCTGTTTCAATCTTAACTGCTGCATTCAAAAAATCATCCTGATCTACATTGCCGTAAGGCTCTGTTTCATAAATCTGAGAAGAATCCATGACGGTAATGCGGGGATGTTCTGCCAGTGCCTGACGGGCATTTTTTAGATTCGCCAATCTATCTCCAAGATTGCTGCCTAAAGCTATAAAAACGATACTCAAACACTAAACCTTCTTTCCATTTCAATCTCGATATTATCAAAAACACCGGGCATTGGGACACTGTATTTACGGACACGAACCATAGCACTATCTAATTGTGTTCCATAACCTGCTTCAATATCATCTAAAATTGCTGAAACTAGGGCTTCCATTAAATCGTAAGAAGAATTATTTACCCGAGAGGCAATCTTCTCATTTACTTCAGCGTAATTGACTGTATCAGCCACATCATCACTATGTCCGGCTTTACTCAAAGAAAGTCTCAGCTCAACATCGAATTCCAGTTGCTGGCCTAACACCCGTTCTTCAGGCAGTACCCCATTTTTGGCATAAAATTTTAAGTTATTGATTCGAATCTTATCCATTTCCTGTCCCTCCTTTTTGCTCGATTATATCATATGAGAAGGAATGAAGGTGAAATGAGAGCCAAGGTTTTTTTGATAAAAAGTAAGGAGGGTGTTTGCCTGGCTTTTATGTATTGTTAAAGAATTTCAAAATTTACTTTGCGAACTTTCCATTTTTATGTCATAATCAACTGATGTTTTCTTACTCGATAGAGAGTGAAGTTTGATTGACAAAGGTGGTGCAGAAAATGAATACAAAAGAGAAAATGCTGGAAATTATAAAGAAGAAGCAGGGCGGCGGCAGAGCAAAACAGATGGAGACGCCAAAGAATGACCGCAAGAATATGCGAAAAGGTCCGAAAATTTTTAATAAGTAAGCTGAATATTTGTTTAAGTTATAAGGTGAAGCAGCGAACCTATTCTTAATAATTTGCTTCGCAATTGAAAAAAAATGAAAATTTTTGATATGGAACTGATAGGCTGATTATAGCCGCTTTTAACAGCATACAAGTAACAAGCAGCACTTTCCAAACGATGGAAGGTGTTTTTTTTACAGTGATTGCTTTCCTAGATGAGCATGGTCTGCTGTTAAATTCAAAACGTTTTCTTGTGTATTCGGTAAAAAATCTAAGCAAAAATATTTTCTAAATATATACTTGCTGATAAGCTGTGGGTAAGTTGTTAACAGGGCATAAAAAAACGGGTTGTTGTGTACGTTTCTAGTGAGCGGACTATTTATTTACATTCGCCGGGTGGAAAGCTTTATTTTAAAAACAGATTTTATTATGCAGTAAATGAAGCTGTATTGTTGAATGAAATTACTTTTGATACAGTGTTTTTTGGAGCTGCGGGACTGGAAAACAGTATTATCAGTTCTGACGATCTGGGAGGTGTATACTTAAAAAAACGGTGTTAAAGAAAGCCCAAGATAAAATCTTTCTTGCAGAAAATAGCAAGCTTGAAAAGACAACGGCATATTCCTTTGGAAAGCTGAGTGATTTTGATTATTTTATAACAGATAGAAACTGGAAGGATCAACGCTGTCTCTCATTACTTCCGGGTTAGAAATTATTTATTAGAGGGTGACGATAATGGGAACAGGCGGTAGCAATATAAAGCTGGTTATGAGTGATATTGATGGTACAATTTTGGACTCTGCACATAGAGTGGATGATGGATTAAAGGAAACGCTGGAACAGTTAAAAGAGCAAAAGGTTCCTTTTATTCTGGCTTCTGCACGTTCACCCAAAGGAATGTATTCATTGGCAGAAGAGTTGGGTATCAGGACAAGTCCGCTTGCCTGCTATAATGGCGCATTGGTTTTGAAAGAAGCGGATAGCGAATCCCATCAGCCTATTCTCAGTCATGAGATGAATAAGACAGAGGTGGGTGTGATTGTTGATATCATTAAAGATAGGTTTCCGGAGATTACGATTAACTTGTATTCCGGAGAGGACTGGTATGTCGATAAATACACAAGATGGGCTGAGATTGAAGCAGGTATAACAAAGGAAACACCAATTGAAAAAAATGTGCAGCTGCTGATGTTGAGTGCAGAGATGCCTGTTCATAAACTTTTGTTGATTGGAACACCGCAGGAAATTGAGCGTCTGCAAGCGTATTGTCAGGCATTGAAATTGGAAAGCAGTTCCTTCTACCTTTCAAAGGAAAATTATTTAGAGGTGACACATTGCGATGTCTCAAAAGAGAGAGCTTTACTGGAGTTGGCGTCGTATTATCAGGTTGATTTGGAGGAAACAATGGCAATTGGCGATAACTTTAATGATATCCCAATGCTAAAGCTCGCAGGACTGGGAGTTTCAATGGCAAATGCTCCTATTGAAGTTCAGGAGGCTGCGGATATTAAAACCTTCAGCAATAATGAAAATGGCGTATCAAAGGCTTTGCAAAAGTATGTTCTGGGAACAAAATGAGTTGTACAGAAATTCGTTCCAAGTAACCCTCCAAGTACTTTGTACCCAATGTGCTCATAAAAAGTTTCTGTAAAAACTGGTTCAGTAGTGCTGTTCGAACTGGAGTTTTTTCAGCTGGATTTTTTGAGATAGGAATGCATTCAACAGTTGAAAAAATCAGTGATGATTTGTACGTTATTTCCCCTGCACTGATAGAGGAAGAAACCTTATCAGAGCTGAAAACATACCGTGTAAAAAGATAGGGTATCTTGTATTTTGCAGAATATAATGGGGAAGTTTAATAAGAATTAGAGGGTGTGGATTGAATAATGATAGCTCGAAACTATGTTATAATAATGCGGTAGGAAAGTTTGTGACGGTGGCTACTTCTTGAGGAGGTGGTGCTTATGAAAGTAAGTGCTAATTCTAGGAAAGGAGAACGCCTTTTGTCAGCATTAGAGACAATCCAGTTACTATTCAGCTTTAGCATGCTTGTTATTGTTTTAGTCAATCTGATTGTCAATCTGCTTAAAAATGACAAAAAAAATAACCGTCGTTAAACTTTAGCGAGTTTACGGTTATCTTTTTAACAAAAACCATGCTGCCGTCTTAAGTGGTTCTACGTTAAAGGGGATATGTTAGAGCATATCTCCTTTTTCATTGATATTATAGCACAATTTCGTATCTGAAACTACTTTTTATATCATCGAAAGAAAGTAGTGAAAGAATTGATAGCGACAGATCTGTTAATAATATTGCAAGTAGACTTCAGTTATTTAGATATCTCTGAAGTACTCCTGGAGGTTGATAATCAATTTTATCAGATAGCAGCTATTGAAGACAACAAAGAGTCAATAGTTCTAATTCCGGATACGAACAAATTCGGAACAGAAATAAAGTTGGAAAATTTTATAACTAAATTGATGTTAAACAAAGCTGGTGTTCTTTATAAAAAATATAAGTAATTGGAAAAAATTTACGGATATCGTGTACGCTGTAGAATACGGAACAGTATCAGAACAGAAATCGGCTTTTTTACTTTAGAAGGAATTCCCGATGTTTCTTACAGGTTTGAGTATGATGAACAGGGTACAGCTATACTTAAAGAAGAATTTTTTGCAAATGCTCAACCTGAATTTGCAAAAATTAAGATACTACAAAAAAATAGTAGCAGGTATAAAGACATTCAAAAGTTACTTAATGATTATCTTAAAAATAGTCAGTAACTGGAGCCGGCAGCTGAATCAGATTCAAAAAGGATAGTTCGAATTCCTAGCAAAAATTCTCCTGCAGTAGCTGAGGATTTACCAGGATATTTTTTCTATAGATGAACGGTAAAAATTCCTGAAGCTGAAAATAGTTCGGTTTCTAAAAAAAGATCAATTATGTAGTATTAGGAGATATATATTTTATTTGCATTTTTTTAGCTATGTAAATTAGAAAAGATATTTTTATTTAAAATTATCCATACTTATTGACACGTTTTTATGATATAATCAAAATGTAAAAAAATGAAGGGAAATTATATCATGAAAAAGAGAATTATTGGACTATTAATGTTTGGTTTCAGCTTAATCGTTAGTGTTTCATTTGTAGAAAGTGTGGAAGCAGCTAACTATAAAGAACCAGCTCCCACCGAAATACCTACGAATGATGTTGAAATCGTTACTTATGGACTGGAAGATTCAGATTCTATTGTTATGCTGTCCGACGGAGCGGTTATTCATGGTGAGGTAGAGATGCGTCCTAGTATTGATTCTAACATTGTAACAGTAGTTAATAGTGATACTGATCCACAGGCAATAACAGTTGAAGAATTCAAAGATGATCCTTCAAAATTAGTACCAAAACAAAAAAAATAGTTTGCTGAGAGGACCGGATACCCCTAACTATGTTTATGAATTAAAAGCTAATGCTTCTTACAGATCAAATAGTTTTAGTGGTAGTGGATGGATTTTTTCAGGATATTATTTTTATGCTGCTTCTGGTACCGGAGAATACTTATTATGGCAAACTTTTCGTGATTCTGCTCTAATTGGAGATCAGGATCAAGCAAAAATGACCTATCTTTATGGGGGAAATGGTATGGGGGAGTATGCTATTTACCCAGGGTATCAATACTATTGCAAAACTAGATCAGGTTTGATGGCTTATTACTCAAAATATCCAGTTAGTGGATCCTACTATTTAGTTTGTAATTGGTAAAAAATATATTGGTTTCAAAAAATAAAGATGGAGGGACTAGCATGAAAGGAAAACTCATTAAAAGAATACTTTTTTTAGCGGGTCTAATTGCTTCAATTAGTTTGACGTTTTTTTTAAGTAGATATGCGTTCTTTGCTGATGAGATATCAACAAATTCAGGAATTGTTGAAGTAGAGGAAGTGCAGGAAGTACAAGAAGTCAAAGTAGAATCTGAAACAAATGCAACCATTTTAGCTGCTGTTGAAGAGGCTAAAATATATGGTAAAGATGTTTGGTACAC
This sequence comes from Enterococcus sp. CWB-B31, assembly GCF_020567645.1. Taxonomy (NCBI): domain Bacteria; kingdom Bacillati; phylum Bacillota; class Bacilli; order Lactobacillales; family Enterococcaceae; genus Enterococcus; species Enterococcus sp. CWB-B31. The sequence continues at coordinate 92,372 of NZ_JAJDJW010000007.1, read as the reverse complement.
AGATTACTACAACCAGCTGGGAGAACAAGCTACCTTTCTTGTTATGCCGAATGGTGGTTTCTTAAATGGGGAAGGATCAGTCCGGGAAACTGGTGAAAGCTGGAATACTGATGTTGATCCTGATGCCGCAACACTTAAAGAAATTAGGGAAGCAATTGAGAATATTGATTATTAAATGACTATGAAAAACACGCTCTATGATAATTTAGGGCGTTTTTTTTATTTAGGATATAGATAGTCTGAAGTAAAAGATATTACAATAGGTTTGGTACTTAATAAATCTTTTCCATTTTATTCTGAGATGCAGGAGTTGACAGCCTATTGCTCAAAAATTTAGTTTATATAATCAGTAACTGAAGATGATCAATGGGACAGTAGCGTGATCTGGAATAATAATAGAATGAGTTCAAATGAAACAAGCTATGTGGACTGAAATTCTAGAAGAAAAAAGGAAAGCGTGATTTCTGATGGAAATATACAGCAGCTTATGGCCGTTTATACACGAGAAGATTTTAAAAGGTTCTACAGAAAAAGCATAACTCAAAATGTACTTGGGAAAGATTATCAGCTGTTAATTGAAGAGTATCTCAAAAAGAATGAAATTGAAAGGAGCAAGAAATGAATTTATTTGATTTAGCTCTAAGAATACTATTTATAGCAGTTGTGTTTACAGTTATTTTCACTATAAAAAACATTCAAGAGAATAAGGAAAAAATGATACTTCTTCAAAAGGATCAATAGTTGATAGTATAATTTGATTGGCTAGTGGATATCAACTAAAAACAAAGACTTTGCTAAGAAGGGGAGAAAGAAAAATAATGCGGAGAGAAACTCAACTAGAAAAGTTAGAAAATAGTATTATTTAAGGTAAAGATCAGGATTGTGACATAGTATGTTTTCATTTGAGAAACGTTTTATTTTTACCTTCTTTTTTATTCAGAATCAGTTTTGAAAAAGAATTTATCACCTAATTATTTAGAAATCAGCATATAAATAGTTGACAACCTTTTTCTAGTTTGCTACTATCCAACGGAGCAAAACGTAATCATTACGCTTTGTGCAAATAAAACGTAAGATATGAAGGAGTGTACAAATGAAACGCAAGCTTATTTTGGGATTATCTATTTTATTTTTAGCTGGATTTATGAGTGCCTGCTCAGTAAATGGGAAAGGCTCTTCTGAAGAGGAACAGAAAGAATTAAACATTCTGACGAGTTTTTATCCGATGTACGAGTTTACGAAAAATATTGTTGGGAATGAAGGAACTGTCGATATGCTTGTACCTGCTGGAACAGAAGCACATGATTATGAGCCCTCTGCCAAAGATTTGAAAAAATTACAGGATGCAGACGTCTTTGTTTATAACAATGAAAATATGGAATTCTGGGTGCCGTCAATGGAAACAACCTTTAATGACGGGGATGTTCATGTTATTAAAGCAACTGAAAATATGCTGCTGCTTTCAGGGGGAGAGGAAGAAGATCATGATCACTCTGAAGAAGACGGACATTCACATGAGTTGGATCCTCATGTCTGGCTGGCACCTAGTCTGGCAATAGAAGAGGTGAAAGAAATTCGGGACCAGTTGATTGAAATTTATCCGGAGAGAGAAGCAATCTTTACTGAAAATACAGAAGCGTATTTGAAAAGACTGACTGACTTAGATCATTCTTACAAGGATACTCTGGGAGCTGCCAGCCAAAAGAGCTTTGTTACACAACATGCAGCTTTCGGTTATTTGGCCGTAGAATACGGACTGACACAGGTTCCGATTTCCGGATTGTCTCCAAGTGAAGAGCCCTCAGCGACCAGACTGGCTGAGCTGAAAGATTTTGTAACAGAAAATGATATTCAGTACATTTATTTTGAGGCAAATGCAACCGACTCTATCGCACGTACGCTGGCTGAAGAAGCGGGTGTTGAGCTGCTGGTATTAAATCCCCTTGAAGGCTTGACGAATGAACAAATTGAAAATGGAGAAGACTATATCTCTGTTATGGCAGATAATCTGGAAGCACTAAGTAAAACAATAACAGGTGAAAATTCAGCACTGGATTCTGTATCTGCTAAAAAAGAAAAAACAGTTTACAATGGTTATTTTGAAGACAGTCAAATAAAAGATCGCCCATTGTCAGACTGGTCTGGAAGCTGGCAGTCTGTTTATCCATTTGTATCAGATGGAACCTTTGATCAGGTTTTTGACTATAAAGCAAAAATTAATAAGGATAAGACTGCAGAGGAATACAAAGCATATTATGAAGCCGGTTATGCGACAGATATTGAAAAAATTGAGATTACAAATAACAAGATGACATTCATCAATTCAAAAGGTGAACATTTTTCTTCTGAATATAAGTATGCGGGTTATGAAGTATTGAGCTACAAAGGTGGAAATCGAGGCGTGCGCTACTGCTTCGAAGCACTTGACCAGGACAATGGAGCATTCCGATATGTTCAGTTTAGTGATCACGCCATTGAACCGACTAAGGCAGAACATTTCCATATTTATTTTGGAAATGAAAGTCAGGAGGCTTTATCGTCAGAATTGGAAAACTGGCCGACTTACTATTCAGCTGATTTAAGCGGAAAAGAAATTGCACAGGAAATGCTGGCACATTGATCGCAGATTAGGAATTCAGCAAGATACTGTTGGAATTTTGAGAAGACATACGAATTTCTGCAGAAGTTGCAGAGATTAAAAGAATAAAAAAAGTTTGGTTAAAAGAGGTTGTGACAAACACTCATGAGGGCTGTCGCCCACATGAGTGTTTGTACCGACCTTTTTTGATGTGTCCATAAATGCAAGAGGAGGAACTGTGAATCAAGGATTTATAGAGAGCTGTTTGGCATTATTATTACAAGGGGAAGTTTATTTATTATTGCTTGCCGACAGCTATTCTTTTTCCTCTCCCATGATTTCTTTTGGAAATCTGTCAGTGATAAACAGAAGAGAAAACGACTGCTGACGGTAATCATCACATATTGTAGAGGCAGAGAGAAATCAAAATCAACGCAAAAAATTTTTTTTTAGATTATGGTACCATCAAAACTTTTAACGCTTCTCCGCTCATAGTCCAGTGGAATGCTTCTTCCCAGTTTTCCAGCGCTGTTATTTTTGAAACGAGCGGAGTCAGATCGTTCTGTTCTTGTTCCAGCCATTGAACAGCGAGCTGCCAGGAGCTGGGCTTCTGAGTTCGAGAGCCGATCAATTCAATTTCTTTGTGAATAAGAAGGTCCATACTAATGGGATTCATATTCTCGGCGAAAAGTCCTTCTTGAATGATCCGGCCTTTCTTTTTAACAATTTCCATTGCCTGATGAAGAGCATGAATATTTCCAGAACACTCGAAGACCTGATCTGCTCCATAGTCTTCAGTCAGGCTCATGATAGAATCTTCAAGAGGCTGATTTTGACTGTTGATTATATGAGGAATACCAAGTTCGTGAGCAATTTGCAGCCTTTTTTCGTCTTGATTGATTCCGATCAAAATCACCTCTGCACCTAATGATTTCAAAACCAGTGAAAGAATGATTCCGATTGGGCCGGGACCGAAGACGGCAATTTTTTCTTCAGAATAAACAACTGTTTTTTCTTTGACCGCATGCATACAGCAGGCGAGCGGTTCCAGCATTGCAGCTGAGTAGAGGTTGACCGCTTTGGGCACCTGATGACAACGGTCGGCTTTAACAATAATGTATTCAGCGAAGCTTCCATCTACCTGAGTACCCAAACCTTTGCGCCGGCTGCACAAGTTATAGTCCTGTTCATAACAGTAGCGGCATTTTTCACAAACTTCATATGTAGTCTCACTGACTACGATATCTTCGGGGTTGAATTTCCTGACATCACTTCCGACTTCTGTCACTTCACCAACGAATTCATGACCTAATGTCAGTGGTATCTTTTTGTTATATTCTCCTTTGAATGCATGAATATCTGAACCGCAGATACCTGTAAGCAGTACACGGATTTTTAGTTCATCTTTTTTTGGATAAGGCTCATTAACAGTGATATATTCCATGTTTCCATATCCTTCAGCAGTTTTTCTTAAGGCTTTCATTTTTTATGGACTCCCTTCTGGATATTCGAGGTGGGTGTTATTTTAATAGATAGAGAAGGGTGTTTTATTAGATGATAAAAGCTTATCATGGAAAAATTTTTTCTTCAAGATTATCACTGTCACAATTCTTTTGATAGCGATTCCAAAGGGATTGTGCTTGTGAAAAAATGTGAATGAAATATAATGAGCGTGTAGAGGTGAGAGGGATGAATAGAAGGATTAACAAGATTATATTAGATGCTTTACACGAGAAGAAAGAAACACTTCACAACTATGCAGAATTATTTAAAGTTTCCGATCAAACCATACGAAATGATATTAAAGAAATTAATTATTATCTGGAAAAAAGTAATCAGATAAAGATTATTTTCGATGAGGATGGCTATCTCCAAATGGCAGATGAAGTGGATTTGCAGGAATTGCTAAAGACCTATGCTTCGTTTCAAAACTATCATCTGTCACAGGATGAGCGGCGAACGATTCTTGCTATGCTGCTGGTAACGAGTTGTGACTATATAACGACTTATTATTTGTCAGAATATGTTTTGGTCAGCAGAAATACGCTGGTGAGCGATATTGAAGAATTGAAAATCTGGTTTAAACGAAATGGACTAGTATTGCATTCCTATGTCGGCAAAGGTTACAAGGTGCAGGGGAATGAAGCTAAAATCCGCCATGCCATGATGAAGCTGATTATTTTCAATGGTCTGTTTGACAATGATTATGATTATGCGCTTGGCTTTGAGAACAATATCTTTCAAAACCTGTTGCTGGATATCATTGATAAAGATACCCGATATCAGGAAATTGCCCAAATGCTGTTGGAAAGTGAGAAGGACCAGGGACTTCAGCTTTCGGATTTCTCTTATCAGGAGGTTGTCTGCTATCTGCTGATCATAGTTGAACGCCTTTCTTTGGGATTTACTATTCAAAATGCCGAAGAGTTGTCAGATGTAAAGGAGAGTTCGAAATCATCCTTTGCTGAAGCAATTGCAGAGAAGCTGAAGGAAATGTATTCCCTGGCTATTTCAGAAGACGAACGAAGCTATCTGATTTCCATTTTGAGAAGTAAAAGTTATATCAAAAACAACAGCAGAAAAATTGATTCAATTGAAACGCAGATACTGATCAATGAATTTATTTTTAATTTGTCGAAGGACTTGAATATTAAATACTATTTGAATAGTGATTTATTTGATTTGCTGGAAAACCATTTAAAGCTGCTTATTTATCGAATTAAATTGAAAAGTAATGTGAAAAATGGTTTGTTTGAGGAAGTTTATCAGGCGTACGCGGATATTTTTCCACTGGTAAAAAAACACGTCAAGCCGATTGAAGAATTTTTGGAAACAGAGATTACCCAGGATGAAATTTCATTTATTGTGATGTATGTTATGGCAATTTTAGAAAATAATATCAATAATACTTTTTTTAAAGAGACAATTCGTGTGAGAGTGATCTGTAATTCCGGCAGAGGAACAGCCCAGCTGATAGAGATTAAGCTTAAAAAGGCATTTCCGCAAATAGATATCGTTTCAGTGGATTCTTCTCATATACTGCAAAAAATCCAGCCGGAAAATCAGGATTTAATTATCACCACAGTCCCTCTTCAATTTGACAAATCACCTGTGCTGTTAGTCAACCCTCTGCTGACAGAGGATGATATTGTTGCTATTCAAAAAGTTATCTATCGGTTTACACCCCAGGAAGCAGAATATAATGCACTCCCATTAAAAGACAGACAGCTGCTTCAAAGCTGTTTGCCGATTATCGAAAAATATGTTGAAGAAGAGTACCATCAAAAATTTGTCAGCGAGTTGGAAGAACTGTATCGTCTAAATCAACGTAAAAGAAGAGTAGAAACAAAAGAAATCAGTCGATTGTCTGATGTACTTACGATAGATCGAGTGGTTTTGGACAAGTCAGCCGGAGACTGGCGGGAAGCTGTTGAATTAGCTGGAAAGATTTTGCTGGAAGATCAGCTGATAGAGCAGAGATACATTGAAAGTATGATCCAGATGATTGAGGAACATGACTCCTACATCGTTATTTCTCCGGGCGTTGCCATTCCTCATGGTGAAGCAGCAAATGGAGCGATTCAAATCGGAGCCAGCTTTCTTCGGCTAAAGGAGCCAGTCAGATTTAATCATAAGCAAAATGATCCGGTAAAATATGTAATCGCTCTCAGTATTCCGGAAGGGAAAACGATTGGAACCTGTTTATATTATTTTACAGAAATTTTGGCAACAGAAACATTCATTTTAAGAATGGATGCTTGTGAGCAGCCGGAAGAAGTACTGATTGAATTGAAAAATATGGAAGATAAAGTGATGGGGTTTTCAAATGAAAAAAATACTATGTGATGATAAGCAAAAATTTATGTATTGTATGTTCAATGAAACAGAAAAAGAGAAGCTGTTGGAGGCGATGAGTCAGGTGCTGTTTGAGTATGAGTTTGTAAAAGAAAGTTATTTTGAAGCAGTTGTTGAACGGGAAAAGCACTTTCCTACAGGACTGCCGACGAAAGGAATCAGTGTGGCGATTCCTCATACGGATTGTGTTCATGTGAAAAAAGAAGGCTTTTTGGTCGGAGTACTTAATCAGCCGATTTCTTTTGAAATTATGGCAAGTACACAGGAATATGTGGAAGTGGAGCTGGTTTTCATGCTTGCCATCAAAGATCCGAAAAAGCAGGTTGTTATGCTGCAGCGTTTGATTGCACTTTGCCAGGATGAAGAAAATTTACAGTTGTTGAAGTCAGGTGAGAATGTTGCGGAGATTGAAAAACTATTACAGACAGTCAATTAGAAGGAGATGAATTGAGTATGTTAGAAATTATCAAATCTGCTGTAAACTATGTACTGGATTTGGGTGCCACAGCGATGCTGCCGATCATTTTAACTATTTTCGGACTTATTTTGGGACAGTCATTAAGCAAATCTTTTAGAGCAGGGTTAACTGTTGGTATTGGGTTTACAGGATTGAATCTGGTAATCGGACTTCTTTCAGATTCTGTGGGGCTTGCTTCACAGGCAATGATTGAACGGCTGGGGCTGAATTTGGATATTCTGGATGTCGGCTGGCCGATTGGGGCGGCAATCACATTTGCCACACCGATTGCAGTACTGCTGATTCCGGTGATCTTCATTTTTAATATTGTGCTGCTGCGATTTAATCAGACAAAAACGATGGATGTTGACCTCTGGAATTACTGGCATCTGATCTTTCCGGGAGCCATGATTTATTATGCGACAGATTCAATCTGGATTGCAATTGTCTGTGCACTGATCAATGCATTTGTTGTCTTTAAGCTTGCGGATTGGACAGCACCAGCTGTAGAGCACTTTTTCGGACTGCCGGGGATTTCTCTGCCTCATGGGGAAACTGTCAATTTTGCGCCGGTGACATACGCATTGAATAAGGTTTGGGATAAAGTTCCGGGAATTAATAAAATTGATATTAATGCAGATAATTTAAAAAACAGACTAGGAATTTTTGGTGAACCCATGATGATCGGTCTGATACTTGGGATTGGGATGGGCTTTTTAGCAGGCTATGATTCACAGGCTATTATTCAACTGGGGATTCAAATGTCTGCTGTTATGATTTTGATGCCGAGAATGGTTGCATTGTTGATGGAAGGTCTTTCTCCAATTGCAGAAGCAGCTAAAACATTTATACAAAAACGCTTCCCGGGAAAAGAAGTCTATATCGGTTTAGATGCAGCGGTTGTTACTGCGCACCCGGCAATTATTACTGTTGCTTTACTGATGGTTCCAATTACTATTTTTCTGGCAGCGGTGTTACCGTACAACCGTTTATTGCCATTTGCCGATTTAGCTGTACTGCCGTTTACGATCATCTGGTCAATTGCGGCCTCTAAAGGGAACATCTTCCGAGGTCTGCTGAATTCGATTGTGTCTATTTGTCTGGTTTTGTTTATTGCTACAAATCTGGGAGAGTTGACAACGATAATGGCTCATGCGGTCGGATTCTCTTTTCCGGAAGGTGCAACAATGATTTCCGGTATTGACATGAGCAGCCACTTGACTCTTTGGATTATGCTGAAGCTGATTGATCCTTCAAATATTCCGGCCTTTATGGCAGGTGTTATCGGTCTGCTTTTATATGGAGGTCTGTGGTACTGGACCAGAAATGATATTAAGAAACAATTCGGACTGGATAAACCGAATGAAGCAGCTATAGAAAATCTGGAGGTAGAAGAAAATGAATAAGAAGCATGTATTAATTGCCTGCGGTACAGGCGTGGCAACATCTACAGTGGTCAGCATGAGAGTGAAGGAAGAACTGGAGAAGAACAATATTCCGGCAATCGTTGAACAATGCAAGGTCGCTGAGCTTCCTTCAAAAGTTGGGAACGCGGATTTGGTTGTTACCACAACAGCATACACAAATGAGGATATCCCTGTAATTCGTGCCCTGTCCTTTTTAACAGGAGTAGGTATTGAAGAGGATGTTCAAAAAATTGTCGAGATTCTTAAGTGAGGAAGTGTCAGCAGTGAAAACGATGCAGGGAAAAGTGGCGGTTGTTACAGGTGCTGCAAAAGGAATCGGGAAAGCGATTGCAAAAAGATTTGCTGAGGAAGGAGCTAATACCGTCATTGTTGATTTTGATGCTGAAGCAGGAAAACAGACTGCTCAGAAATTTTCGATAGACTATGCCGATTCATTGTTTGTTCAGGCAGATGTATCGAGCGCAGAAGATATGATGAAGGTACGAAATAAAGTTGTTTCTGTCTTTGGCAGGGTTGATATTCTTATTGTTAATGCGGGAATCAGCTATCGGCATACAGTTGATGATATTTCAATTGAGGAGTGGCAGCAGGTGCTGAGAATTAATCTGGATGGCTCTTTTTACACAATTAAAGCTTTTTATAAAGATTTTCAAACGAATCAGGGGAAAATTGTGTTTATTACTTCCGGATCTGCGATTACAGGCACAGGAGGGGGCGTACATTACGCCTCTTCGAAAGCCGGACAGCATGGGCTGATGAGAGGGATTTCCAAAGAGCTGGGGCCTAAAGGAGTTAATGTGAACGCAGTGGCACCACGAGTGGTTCAGACAGATATTTTAGATATTCTGTATCCTGACGAATTGAGCAGGAAGGAATTGATTAAAAAGATTCCGATCAGTCGTATTGGTCAGCCTGAGGATATCGCAAATGCTGCGTTCTTTTTAGCTGGACCGGAGAGTTCCTATATTCATGGACAAATTATTTTGGCAGACGGCGGGAGAACGTATTGAGGAAGGGTGTATATGAAAACTATTTTAGTAGCCGCAGGCACATCAGACAATAAACGTAATTTTGCTGTAACGTTCATTCAAAATTATTTAAATGAACAGGATGTAGAAGCAGCAGTAACAGGAAAAAGCATTTATAAAGTCTCTGAGCTTGATCTGGAGGTTTCCGCAATAGTTGTTATCGGTCAGCCGAATTTTCAGACGGATGTCCCGGTTATTGACGGGACAGCTTTTATTACAAAGTTTGGGATGGAAACCTGCTGCGAACAGATAATAAACGCACTTTAACGGATGAATCAGGTGAGGAGGAAAAAAAGAATGAATATGTCAATACCAAATGAAGCGCAGTTATCAGATGAACAGCTCAAAGAAATTTTTGAAACGATGTGGACGATTCGTTTTTTTGATGAAAAAGTTGATCAGCTTTTTGCTAAAGGAGTGATTCACGGAACGACCCATCTGGCAGTCGGACAGGAAGCAACTGCAGCTGGCAGCGGAGCTGTGCTGAGAAAAACAGATTGGATTACAGCCACGCACCGGGGACATGGACAAACGATTGCCAAGGGAACAGATATTCAGGCTATGATGGCTGAGCTTTTTGGACGTACAACGGGAACGAACAAAGGAAAGGGCGGCTCCATGCATATTGCTGATTTGGATACGGGAAACCTTGGTGCAAACGGAATTGTCGGCGGGGGCTTCCCAATTGCAACAGGAGCAGCACTGACTTGTAAAATGAAGGGACAGGATACGATTGCTCTGGCTTATGCAGGCGATGGCTCCACGAATGAGGGAAGCTTTCATGAATCACTGAACCTGGCCGCAATCTGGGATTTACCAGTTGTTTTTTTCATCGAAAATAATCAATATGGCATGAGTGGTTCAGTGAAAAAGATGACTCGAGTAGAACATCTTTCTGATCGGGCGACGGCTTATGGAATGGAAGGTGTGACGATTGACGGCAACGATCTGATTGAGGTGATAAATACAACCTGCAAAGCAGTTGAGAAAGCCCGCAGAGGAGAAGGGCCAACCTTGATTGAAGCATTGACCTATCGGTGGAAAGGACATTCTAAATCGGATGCCAAGAAATATCGAACAAAAGATGAAGAGGAAGATTGGCGAAAAAATAAAGACCCGATTCAGCTGGCAAAAGAACGATTTATTGAATCGGGAATTTTTACAGAGGAAGAAGCAGAAGCAATCCGTCTGCATGCGAAGCAGGCTATTGAAGAAGCCGTCGTATTTGCTGAAAAAAGTCCAATGCCGGCACTGGATACATTGTATGAAAATGTCTATGCGGATTAGGAGGGAAGGCCAATGAGAGAAATAACCTATGCTGAGGCGGTTAGAGAAGCCTTGTCTGAAGCAATGCGGGAGAGTGAAGATGTATTTATGCTGGGAGAAGATATCGGCATATATGGCGGTGCCTTTGGTGTCAGTCGAGGGATGGTCGAAGAGTTTGGCGAAGAGCGCATTCGTTCTACACCAATCTCGGAATCTGTGATTGCAGGAGCATCAGTTGGTGCTGCGATGACTGGAATGCGTCCAGTTTTCGAAATTCAATTTTCAGATTTTGTAACAATTGCACTGGACCAAATTGTCAATCAGGCAGCTAAAATTCGTTATATGTACGGCGGAAAGGCCAAGATTCCATTAGTCATGCGGACCCCCGGCGGTTCTGGGACAGGAGCAGCTGCACAGCATTCTCAGAGTTTGGAAAACTGGACGGCTCACGTGCCTGGATTGAAAGTGATTCAACCGGCAACGGCGTATGATGCCAAAGGACTGCTTCATGCGGCAATTGAAGATGATAATCCGGTGATGTTTTATGAACATAAGCTGTGCTATCGGACATCTTCTGATGTGCCGGAAGGAAAATATACAATTCCTATTGGGGTAGCGGATATTAAAAGAAGCGGTTCAGATATAACTATTGTTGCGACGGGAATTATGGTGCATAAAGCATTAGAAGCAGCGGAACAATTAGGAAAAGAAAATATTGAAGCAGAAGTTATCGATCCGCGCACGCTGGTTCCTTTGGATAAACAGACGATTATTGACTCAGTGATAAAAACCGGTAAAGCAGTTGTAGTGACAGAAGCAGTCAAGCGCAGCGGATTTAGTGCTGAATTGGCTAGTGTGATTGCGGAAAGTGAGAGCTTTGATTTTCTGGATGCGCCGATTATCCGACTTGCAGGTAAAGAAGTGCCTATTCCTTATCATCCGGAGCTGGAAAAACTGGCTGTTCCACAGGTAGAAGATATTGTCGCTGCCTGCCGTGCATTGAAGGAGGGAGTTTGATGGCACATGAAGTATTAATGCCTAAACTGAGCTCAACAATGGCTGAAGGAACGATTACCGTCTGGCTGAAGGAAGAAGGAGATTCCGTTGAGATTGGCGAAGCCATTTTTGAAGTCATGACTGATAAAATTGCCATTGAGGTGGAAGCGTATGAAGAAGGTACGTTGCTGAAGAGGTATATTGGCGACGGTGAAAGCGCACCTGTCAATGCGGTTATTGCCTATATTGGCGAAGCCGGAGAAAGCGTACCGGAGGAGATGCCGAGAGTGAGCGGAGGCGAAAGATCGGCTGAAGAGGAAGCGCCTTCTGCAGACACACCAAAAACTGATAGTGAAGCAATGAAATCAGAAACGAGCCAGCCAACTGAAAGCAAAATCCGTGCCACTCCGGCAGCCCGCAGAGCGGCCAGAGAAAAAGGGGTTGATCTTAAAAATGTGACAGGCTCAGGACCTAAAGGACGGATTCAGGCGCTGGACGTACAGAACTATCAGGTACAAGCGGAACCATTAAAAGAGTATGCAGGAACAGGCAGATTTTCGAAGGCAGCAGCAGTTTTGCCGTGGCAGGGAATGCGCAAAACTATTGCAGATCGGATGCTGATCAGTAAACAAACAGTACCGCATGTAACGATGAATGCAGCTGTTGATATGTCTGCAGCAGTTAAGCTGAGAGAGCAGCTGCTGCCAATGATAGAAAATCAGACGGGCTATCGCCTTTCTTATACAGAAATTATTATGAAGGCAGCCATGGTTGCGCTTAGAGAATTTCCAGTATTCAATGCACATGTAAAAGAAGATGGCATTCATCTATTTGAAACAGTGCAGTTAGGTATAGCTGTAGCTGTTACGGAAGGGCTTGTCGTTCCAGTTATTTCAAATGCTCATCAATTAGGCTTGGGACAATTGACGAAACAAACAAAAGAACTGACTCAAAAGGCACGTGATGGAAAATTAACCGGAGAAGACATGGAAGGCGGGACCTTTACCATTAGTTCTCTGGGAGCGTCCAAAGTTCAGACCTTCAATCCAATTATTAATGTTCCAGAAGCAGCTATTTTAGGTGTGGGCGGGATGAATGCAGCTTGGGAAATGAGGAGTGTAGATGGAATCGAACATCCGATAAAAGTACCTGCGCTCCATCTAAGTTTATCCTTTGATCATCGGGCGGCAGACGGTGCGCCTGCAGCAGCCTTTCTTTCCAGAATTGTTGAGCTGCTGGAAAATCCAATGGGACTGTTACTATAAGGAGGCTCATCCATGATAAAAGAAACAGAAACAGTAGTACTTGGTGCCGGACCAGGCGGTTATGTCGCAGCAATTCGAGCAGCTCAGCTGGGTCAAAAAGTAACAATTGTTGAAGCAGAGCATATTGGCGGTGTCTGCTTAAATGTGGGGTGTATACCCTCTAAAGCGCTGATTACAGCAGGACATCGCTATCAGGAAGCTCAAAAATCTGACTTTTTAGGAGTCAAAGTCAATAAAGCAACACTTGATTTTGCAAAGACCCAAAAATGGAAAAATGAGCAAGTTGTTAAAATATTGACAAATGGCATTCGTGCATTGTTGATGAAAAATAAAATTTCCATCATAGAGGGATATGGTATTTTTACAGGAAGCCATGAACTTTCAGTTACAACGGCGGCAGGGCAGGAAACCATTCGCTTTCAGCAGGCAATTATTGCAACAGGAAGCTGTCCGATTGAGATAGCAGGATTTTCTTTTTCTGAGAGAGTGATTGATTCGACTGGCGGCTTAAACTTAAAAGAAGTTCCTGAATCTTTAGTTGTAGTCGGAGGTGGATATATAGGTTGTGAATTGGCAGGTGCCTATGCAAACCTGGGTGCAAACGTAACGATTGTGGAGGGAAGTCCTCATCTATTACCATCATTTGAAGCAGATATTCAGCAAATCATTGAAAAGAGCTTTCAGCGAAAAGGCGTCAGGATTATCACAAATGCCAAAGCTAAACAAGCTGAATTGCAGGCTGATCAAGTTGAAACGGAGATCGACTATTCAGGGGAAATAGAAAGGCTTATCAGTGATTATGTTATGGTCACTGTCGGAAGAAAACCAAATACGGAGGGACTGGGACTGGAAAAGCTAGGTCTTCAGACAGACAGGTACGGACTGCTTCCTGTTAATGAGAGGTATCAAACAGAAGTGGCTCACATTTATGCAATAGGTGATATTGTCGAGGGCTTGGCTCTGGCACATAAAGCCAGCTATGAAGGTAAAGTTGCTGCTGAAGTGATTGCAGGGAAAAATGTGGTAAAAGATTATCGTGTCATCCCGGCAGTTTGTTTCACAGATCCTGAAGCAGCAACTGTCGGCCAGACTGTTGAGGAGGCAGCAGCAGCTGGAATAAAGGCTGAAACAGCAGTTTTTCCCATGCAGGCAAATGGCCGGGCCCTTTCTCTGAATGCCACAGAAGGCTTTATTCGATTAGTGTATGAATCTGAAACTCAGCTGCTTTTGGGAGCTCAAATAGTTGGCGTAAATGCCAGTGATTTGATTGCAGAAGTAACGCTGGCGATTGAATCCTATTTGACTTTGGAAGATATTGCACTGACCATCCATGGACATCCGACACTTTCAGAAACGATTATGGATGCTGCAGAGGTTGGATTAGGGGTGCCGATTCATAGATGACATACAATACTTGACAGAAAATAGTTAGTGATCATATAAGTTCTCCGGAAATGAATAAAAAATGTCTAAGGCTCATATAGTTACAAGAGGCAGAAATAGAAGATTCTCAGGCTTATCTGGGAGTCTTTTTTTAGCTTTACAAGAATCTTTTATACGGCTTGTTATAATGAGTAGGAAGAAATGAAGTAACAGCTAATTAGTAAAATGTAGGTTGAAGTGTGATGGAAACTTTTTCATTTCTGTGCAACCATTTCCTGTATTTCTTACTCTAATCAATATAGGTTAAAAGTTAAGGTTCTAGGTTTACAGATGAAGACATTGAGTTCTATAATATGAACTTTATACTTAAAAATGGTGATGGCAGTATTTTAGTAGATTTTTTCAGTGGATTGACGATAGAGACAGATAAACAGCTGTATTTGTTTTCTGTAATTACACCGAATTCACATTTTGATAAGAGTACGAACCTGTTGGAATTGACCTATCAACTGCACTCGGATTCCGGGAATGTACCGAAGCTTGAAAATGCAACAGTGGAAATCACAGGAATAAAAGCAGTTTATCAAACGAATGATGATGAACCTGGAGAATATCAAATGATAACAGAAGAAATTGAAGGATCATGGAAATTATCAATTGACACGGGAAAAATCAATACGTTTGAGGCCGTTGATTTTCTTCCAACAGACAGCAAAAAAGCAGCAGGTATTCGGGGAACAGCTTACCCAAGTTCATTTATACTGCTTAGTGAAATACCATTTACTGAGACAAACTATTTTGATGACATGCGAATCGTTACAGTGATGGATGGCGTAGAAGAAAGCTATCCGCTGACGCAGACTTCACTTGTTGAAGAAAACGGAAAAGAATATACTCAGTTTATATTTGATTATCCCAGATATGATGAGGCGAAGATATTGAAAGTTAACTATTTGGATACTGCCACAATGGAGGAAGTATCAATTGAACTTGAACAACGATAAGTTATCTATTTATTGGCATAGTAAAAATACAGCTGTTGTTGCTAAGCGATTTTATACCGTTTTAAAATATCTCAAAATTCTTCTGAAAAAGCTTGTTGTTTTTTTGAGATATAGTTGAAAGAAGCAGTTGGAGCCGAAAAAAGAATGACAGACTATTGCGAGTAACCAATCTGATCATTTTTTGAATCGAAAGTAAATGAATATGGATCGGGCTTTTCAATTCATGTCAGGGGTTCTATTCAGAGTTGCCCAATCTTTTTTATTTTTCCTTTTTGCAGGTTTGTCAGAGACAAACCAAAATCTGCTGTATTTGATATAATGGATCAGTAGAACTCTTAGGAGTGAGGTATCAACAGGTGAGTCTGCCGGATAACAGAACAGCCTTATGTATCTGTGCTATAAAATTAAAGAATATGACTGCTTAAGTTGGGACTGGCAGGTTTGCCTAATTCCTAAAAAGAGGTTCTCTTTATTATTCAAGCAACAAATAAACCTTAATAAAAATTAGGGCGTGTCTGAAAAGTTAGTGGTATTCGAATTTTTCAGTGATTTTTGTTGAAATCAAGGAAGAAAACACACCTTATGTGGTTCATAAGCGAGTATTATGGCGAGGAGTTCAATAAAAATCATCAAACTATTCGCCGCTTGAGTTTTCAGACACACCCTAGTATTCTGGAGGTGCAGTTTAATGAATATACTGGCAAAAATGGCTGGACTTGGAAGTTTAACAACGAATGAAAAAGTACTGGTTGATTTTATTCTGACAAATCCCAAAGAAGTTATCAATTGTCGACCTGCGGAACTGGCTGCGCAAGCCTTTGTTTCTGTTGCAACAATTTACAGGCTGATTAACAAGTTGGAACTAAACGGAATTGGTGAACTGAAAATTGAAGTTGCCTCAATTCTTAGAACATCCGCTCAAAAAGAGGAAATTGATTATGATTTTCCGATTTTGGAATCTGATACGCCTTTTCAAATTATGCAGAATCTTAGTAATATCTACGCCTATACGATTGATGAAACGGTAAGCTTTGCTGATCCGGAACAGCTGGCGGCTGTTGGTCAGGCTTTACTGAAGGCAAAGGTGATTGATGTGTACGCAGCTTCTGCAAATGTGTTTTTTGCAAAGAATTTTAAGTTTCAGATGCAGGAAATCGGGGTGCTGATTAATGTGCCGGAAGAGGATTACATTCAGCGGCTTTCAGCAGCCAATAGTAATAAAGACCATGCTGCAATTGTTGTTTCTTTTGGCGGAAGAGGTCAGACCGTGAAGGAGGTAGTGAAAATACTAAATAAAAATGATGTTGAAATCATTTTAATCACATCAACGCAGGATAACCCGCTGGCTGAATATGCGGCACATAAACTGTATTTGGCTTCAGCAGAAAATCACTACAATAAAGTTTCTTCATTTTCGACAAGGTTCTCATTGCTGAGTATTTTTGATATGCTGTATTCGATTTACTTTAATCATAACTATGATAGAAATATCCGTTATAAACTGAAAAACTATCAAAAAATGAACAGAAAACTGGAATAATTTTTCAAAAACAGAGCTGATTTTATTTAATCTGAAAAAAACTTTCAATCTTCTCAGATTCTGTCTTTTCAATGTTTTTGAGAGCTATAATCTTCCTAAAAGGAGGCTGGATTTATGAATATCGAAGCAATTATCTTGGACATAGATGGAACATTATTGAACGACCAGAAAGAAATTACAAAGAGAACAAAAGAGGTACTGATCTCCGCCCAGAAAAAGGGTGTGAAGCTGATTCTGGCTTCAGGCAGACCCACGACTGGAATGTTGACATATGCGGAGGCGCTGGATATGCCAAAATATCACGGCTTGCTGGTTTCATATAATGGGTCAAAAGTGATTGACTGTCATTCAATGAAAGAGCTGTTTAATCAGGCAATGTCTGTTGAAGAGGGAAAAGCGGTTCTTGAACATATGAAGCAGTTTGATGTTAAGGTAATGATTGATAAAGAAGATTACATGTATGTGAATGATGTGTATAATGAAAAACTCGTCTATCGCGGAGAAGAAATTAATATTATTCAATATGAAGCACGCGGAGGTAATTATAAACTTTGTGAGATATCTGATCTGGCAGCATTTTTGGACTATCCTATCAATAAAATACTGACAGCCGGTGATCCGGCTTATATGACTGCAAACTACAAAAAAATGATGGCACCATTTGAGAATATTTTGAACTGCATGTTTACAGCAGACTTCTATTTTGAATTTACAGCAAAGGGGATTGATAAAGCTAAAGCTTTAGATACAATATTGAAGCCACTGGGCATCCCTCATGACAAGATGATGGCTTTCGGAGATGGACATAACGATCTTTCCATGATTAATTATGTCGGGACTGGTATTGCAATGGAGAATGCTGTAGATGAACTGAAAAAAGCATCGCAGCAAGTGACATTGTCAAATAATGAGGAGGGGATTGCACACATCCTTGAATCTCTGATTTAAATGGTTTTTAAGTGAGTCCAGTTAAGTGGGCGGAAACATTAAAAATAGAGAAGGCGTACGCAAAAGCATGGCAGAGTAGGTACATTTAGTTGGCTAAATCTGCACTGAAAAGTGTATGTCTTCTTTTTAATAAGCTGGATCTTTTTATTTAGAAATGATTAAAGGCTCTTACGTGTAAGGTCTTTAAATGAGAGGAATTAGGAAGTGCTGATTAATTTTATAAAAAGGAAAATATAAAAAGATAAATTTCTTCTGAAAATAGCTTTTAGAAGAAACTCAGGTTATCTTTAAAAGGATGCAGCTCATTTGTGTTAGTGCGTTGACTGGATTAAAACTAAGATATGCTTCTTGTCAAAGAAACGTACATCAGGTACATCCCTAACTGGAGTCAAACTAGCTGTAAAGCAGTACAACACTTAACTGAGCTTGTTTCTTTCAAGGAATACTTATTGAAGCTGTGCATTGCAAACTTCTAATAAGGCTATATATTTAACCCCATTTATCCTCTATCCAGGCTTTGCATACCATCTCACTAGATGTTCCTGCAACAGTGGCAAATCCTTGTATCTACGAGCCTCACTACGCTACACTACACTTCGTTTCGATCTCATCAATCTCTAAATGGCAAAGCCACTAAGAATTGAAGGACTTTATACGATTCTCGATACAAACGCATCTACTTGGAAAAGTGTTGGCATGTCTTATATGTGCTTATAAGACATGCAACGAGCATTCGAAGAAGCGTAGAAGTATGTTTTTAATACAGGTTTAAAGCTGCTCCTTTTTGTCATTGAAGCATACAAATTAACATTTTCTATCTTTGAACATCATTTATAAACAATCTTTTATTATGACTTGGTCAGAACACAATTCAATTTTGTACTATTATATAGTAAATATATAGCAAATTAAAAGCGCTTTCGAACGGATCAGTTTATTTGAATCGGATCAATTTGGAAAGACATTTTCAATAGATATTGGAATGGATTGATAGAAATAAATAAATTTTGAAAATGAAGACTAGCGTAGTACTTTTTAGGTAAAGAGAAAGGAACTAATTTTTTAATCGCAAAGACTGGTTTCTATTTTTTTATATCATAGAAAAATTTTATTATCACTACTTTTAAAAGGTGTTTTTGATAAGATAAAGGTGTAAAAAAAGAACGGTTTGATGAAAATAAAATAGTAAAATGTTTAATATAGGGAGTTTGGTTAATAAAAAGCATAATACATGTTGTCCATTTTTTGATAGATATCAAATTTTTCGAAGGTTGAGAAGAGTATGTTTGAGGAAACGTTCGAAATAAAAAAACTTTTCTTTTTCTTGGAACTGCATATTCCAAGAAACGGAAAAGATATATTATATCGAATATATATAGATTATAGTATACGTATTTTTTAAAGTCTATCTCAAAAACGATAAAATATTTATCAGTTTTTTGTTTATAAAACGAAAAAAATGAGAAAACAAACAAAATCTAATGTATTACAAGACTTTTCCATACTGTCTGTTATCAAAAATATTGTATGAACCGTCAAACAAACCGTCAAACAGGGAGTGGAATTAATGGTCAAAAGAGGAGAAAACATTTATAAAAGGAAGGATGGCAGGTGGGAAGGAAGATATAGAAAAGCAAGAAATCAGAATGGAAGAATTATATATGGGTATATTTATGGGAAGAAGTACAGTGAGGTAAGAGAAAAACTGTCTCAAAAAAGAACAACTGTTTTGGACGAGCCCAGCACAGTATACGATGGAACAATCTCTGATTGGCTGGATTACTGGTTAAGTACGGCAGTTAGAGTTCGCGTGAAACCTTCAACTTGGACTAACTATGAATCCAAATCCAGAAATCATATCCGTCCATATCTAGGTAAAAAGAAGCTTTCTTCTATTGAACGAAAAGACATCATTGCATTTATTCAGCAGTTATCAGCGCTTAGATACTCTGAAAGCACCATAAAAAATATTCTGACAATACTGAAAAGTATGTTCAACTATGCTTTGGATTATGAATATATATCCGGCAATCCATGCTCAAACATCTCCATCTCCGCAAGGAAAGCAAAAAAAGTACGTGCTCTGTCTATTGACACTCAAAGGAGATTGGAGGCTCTTTCTTTTCAAGAGAGGGAATGCTCCGCTGTGATTATTGGATTGGCAACAGGGATGAGAATTGGAGAAATATCGGCTTTGAGATGGGAGGATATTGATTTTTACAGGGAAGTCATTACTGTTCAGCGAACATTGCAGAGAATTCCTGATCTTGAAAATACAAAGAAAACGAAAATAATTATCAGTAGTCCTAAAACCAGCAGCTCTCAACGTGATATTCCCCTGCCAAAATATTTAAAGGAATATTTGTTAAGCAAAAAAAGACTGGCAAGCTCAGAATATGTTATATCTGCAAATGGCAGCTTTGCAGAACCAAGAGTCATAAATTATCGTTTAAAGAAATTACTTGAAACAGCAGAGATGGAAGTGTTCAGCTTCCATGTGCTGAGACATACTTTTGCGACACGTTGTGTTGAAAGCGGAGTAGATGTGTCATCTTTGAGTAAATTGTTGGGGCACACCTCAACAAAGCTGACACTGGATACCTATACCGATTCAATGTGGGAAAAACGAAAAGAAGCAATGACCTTGATGGATCAAAAGCAATTTATTGAACGAATAAATTAAATAATGAATGATAGCCGTCAGAATGACCGTCATCATACTGAAAAAAGACTAGCTTTGATAGAAAAAAGCCAGTCTTTTTCTTTTATTATGCAGTTCCCGGAAACGACCATACATGTCTGTATCTTAATCAAATAATAACGTATAAAAAAGAATTTTTAAAAAAATTTGCCTGAAAAAAGTAAAAGAGACAAGGATTAAGGAGGAAGAGCTATGTACAACATAGGTGTGAATCAGTTGAGTGGAGACTTTGAACATACATACATAGGGACACTTGAGAAATCGAAATGTAATGTCTTCCAAGTTGACAAGGAAAATGTAGAAAAACTGGTCAGCAATCTTGATGGGGTGATCCTTAAAGAAGATGATACGCAAAATATGGGGGTTATCTGTGGATTGATAATGAAAATTAAGGAAAAATCAAATCCTCTGATTTGGGTCTTTTCTGATCAGCCGTCAGCCACTCAAAAAGTCCTTTATCTTCAATTAGGGGCCGACGGTACTTTTTCATCAGAAAGTGAACCTGAGGAGGTCAATTTAATCATTGAGAATTCGTTGAAAAGATATCAAAAATTGAAAAAGGAAGAGCACAGTAATGATTTGGAAAAGATCAAAGGGAAAAGTGATTCATTGGTTGAATTGATTCCTCATAACGTAAGCGTGAAGATGCATCCGGATGCAGAGGAGATACCGCTGACTAGGCTGGAGTTCCAGCTGATGAAGCTTCTTCATAAGAACCAGTCAAAAGGGGTCACATATAAGGAAATCTATGAAGTAGTCTGGAAAATACCTTACAAGGACAATAAATACAGAGTAGCAAATTTAGTATTTCATTTAAGAACGAAGCTGGAGAATGCTGGTGCAGAGCCGACAATTATTCGAACTGTCCGTTCCAAGGGTTATATGCTGGTCGTTTAGTCTGAGTTGATTAAGTATTAAATGTCTGGCTTAAAGATTTTTGGGAGAAGTCATACACCCATTGGCAGCTGTAAAAGGTTCGCTATGAGGTGATGACCATATAATTCACTTTAAAATAGCAAATGGGGAGGCGTTCGTTGGGAGAGGAAAATGATTGTTTCAATTGAATAAAGAAGATCGGTCATTCATTTGATGCAATTGAAGAGTTATTGATTTACAGAAGTTTTACTAAAGAAAGGGAGAAATATATGTTAGGAATTAAAAGAACAACCAGAGTCTTGTTAGTTTCACTTTTTGCAGTACTGTTCATTGTGGCTGGAGGCTTGAAAGCATCTGCAGCTTCTGTCTTAACGTCAGCAATAGATTTAAAAGGATATGATGCGACTGTTACAACTAAAGCAGATGGAACTAATATTTTGACCACTAAAAAGGGTGAATACGTTCTGAATGAGCGGTCTTCTCTTTATAGTTCAAAAACAATCACGATTACACTAAACAACACGGTTCCGGTTGATATGGGTGCCATTAATGTAAAAAGTACTCTGGAATTCAAAGGAAATGGAACATTGAATGTTACGACGACTGGAGAAACAGGTATTTATGTAGGGGCGCATTTAAGAGCATTTAAGAGCACTAAATATGGAAAAGGTCATGTTACAGCTATAGCTGCCGGCACAGGATTATTTGTTCATAATGAAATCCAAATGGAAGGCGGAACAGTAGAAGCATACGGGAAAAAATATGGTATCTACTGTGAAAATGATATTAAGCCATACTATGATGCTGTGTTGAAAGGAACGGCCAGCGAAGGAATCGGAATCTATGCATACAGAGATATCTATGCTTGGAAAGGTGCAACAGTTGTTGGGGAAGGTCATGTAGCCGGTGCCCGCTCAATTATTGCTCATATTCAGGCAGAAGATGCCGGAAGCTCAATCACTGGTATTTCTACAAATATTAACAGCCAATATTCAGCATTACATGCAGATAAACAAATGCTGCGTGCTTATTCAGGCGCAATTGTTCGTGAAGAATATAAGAAACCAACCTTCAAAATTACAGATGATGTTCCTGTCTTTGTTACAGACTTTACAAGTGTTGCCCGCAATATGAAAAACATGAAAAACTACAAATGGTATTCGGAGCCTGACAATGTATTTTTAAACAGCGATGGCGGACTGCTGGGAGACCTTTCTAAAGGTTCACCAAAACAGTTGAAAATTGTTGGCTATCGTCAAGACACTAAAGTGAACAAGAATGAAGTGACACAGCTGAAATCAAATGGGATACATGAAGTAATTTTCTCAGAGGCTCCAACTGATTTTACTGTTCCGGTAACTGTGAAGTACTGGGTGAATGAATATAGCGGCGATGATTTTTATCTATACAGTGAAGAAACAATTGATTATCCAATTGGGGAAGTATTTAACTATGAGAATCATTTAGTGGATTTTTCAGCATATGAACATACTTTTGTAGAAGTGGATGTTGAAACATTTGTTGTTGAAAAAACAGATTCAGGCTACGTAGTTAACTACTACTACAAAGTCGATTTCGATTAATAATAACTTTAGATAATTTTAGCAAAATACCTTAGCTTTTTACTGACAGATGATTTCTTTTTTCTCTGTTTCGTTTAACAGATTGATGAATCAGTGAGCGGAACAGAGAGAATTGAAATAGATGCGTTAATAAATGACGCACCAATTCTCGAAGAAAGGAGGAAAATAATGAAAAAAAATAAAAAGAAGTATTTTATCGGACTCTTTTTCATTTTAGTGAGTTTGGTTGCTGTTTTTTCCATTAAACAGTGGCAGACATCGCCTGTAAAAGGAGCTGAAAAGAGCATTGTTACACTGGAGCAGACAACTCTGGCAGATGATGAGAAAATGAACTACCTGAAAATGGAGATTACTGATTTCAGTCAGGATATTAGCTTGAAATCAAATAATGCAGTGTTGTATTCAGAAGCACTTCTTGATGCATTGCCGTCTGAGCTTTATGACGACGTGAAGGCTGAAGAAAATGCGGACAGCTCAGAATTAACGATTTCTTTTTCTGAAGACCTTTCTTTAAAAGAGCCGCTGGAACTGGTTATTGAAGTCTTGCCAAATGAAGTGAGCGTTGAATCTGGAAGGGTGGAAGCAGTTGTTGGCAAGCAGACGGTTGCTGAAACAACACTGGATTTTCAGCCTTCTGAAACAATTCAGAGAAATCCGACAGACATTCTGCCAACCGCTTTAGCAGTACCCTATGCAGTTAATCCTGTTTCAGTAACAACTTGGGCAGAGTTAGTAATAGAGTTGGGTAGTCCCGATGTTGATCAGATTAACCTTGCTGCAGATATCACAGCTACAAGTAATGTCAGCGTAAACCGTGAAGTCATTATAAATGGTCAAGGTCATTCATTAACGATGGGCAGATATTCATTTCAGCCGACAGCTGCTGCGCATATGATTATGCAGGATTTCTCCTACACGGCAACGAACTCTGTTGTCTCAGGTTTGGGTGCTTTAACAGTAACTGGCAAGGTTGAAAGTCTATCCGGAAATACTGGCTCCATTGCATTAATGGAAGGCGCAACAATTGTATTGGATGCTGTCGATTTGACAGTTGATGCCGGAAGCTCGTCAGAAGCAATTTTTGTTTCCAAATTTTTTACAGTCACCAACGCCTCTCAGGTTAAGAGTTATGCTGAAAAGTTTTTCGGAAACTATGATGATTCTGCCGTGGGTTCTCAGATTGTTGTTGAAAAGCAATCACAGGTTTATACCCACAGTATGAAAGGAACCACATCCAATGACCGTGGTCAGGCGTGGGACATTCGAGCACAGGCTGATTTTTATGTTAAGGATCAGGGAACGTATTTGTATGTTGAAGGAGATGGACAGCAGCAGGCTTCCAGAGGAGGCATTTTCCTGATGAACAGGGACAATTCCACTATTAATGTATTGGATGGTGCCATGTTTGATTTACATTCCATTCATACCTCTGCAGTTGTTTTGATGAGTCAAAATGGCGTATTTAATGTTAGGAATGATTCAGAGCTTAATATTATTCAGGATGACGACCATGGATATACTCTGGGAGCAGCTTTACGGTTCAGAGTTCGTGGTGCAATGACATTTAATATTGAAGAAAATTCTGGAATTAATATTGAGAAAAAAGCAGGGCGTGCTGCAGGAATTCGTATGTATGGTGCAGACAATAAGGTTTATGTTCGAACAGGCTCAGATTTTACTGTACTAAATAATGGAGATGGGACAGCAAGGAATCCGGGGTCAGACGGAGCCAATCAGGGGATACACTATGATAGTGCTTCTGGCGGCGGAAGTGAGTTTAACTTGTTTGATGAAGATTCCAATGTGGAAATCACTGCTCTTACAGGTGCTGCGATTGATGCACAAAACTATCCTATGCAAATCAGAGCAGAGGAGGGCACCTATTTCGTTGCCAGAGGACAAACGGCTTCAGCATCGTCAGGAAGCACCTCTGCTATCTTTAATTCAGGTGTAACAGACATTGAGTTTGGAACAATGAAGTATTTTGATTTCACCAATACACGTTCTGGTGGCGGCCAAATATTTAATAACAGCACAGGATCAATATTTACAGCTGCTGATACAGATGTAGCTTTCTGGATTAAAGGGAAAGATGTGACTGGAAATCCGGATAAATCATTTGTGAATGTGAATTTTACACTATCAACTACATCAGGCAGTACCAATGCTAACCTTGGTAATTTTGTTTCTGGCAGTGCAGAAGTTCAGCAATTTTTAGCTGAAAACTCAAAGCTGCAAAACATGACCAGAATGAATGGAAACAATCAACGACCGGTTGTTGATGAATTACGAGTTCCTACCAATGCAGATAAATATATTTGGGGGCATGCAGGAGTACCGGAAGGGAAACATGACGGGAATCGTTCTGCATTTACCAATGAAGTAATGGTGAAAGCGAACATCCTTGATTCAACTGGAACGACAATTATTCATGAAGGGCTTCAGGGAACGATTGTTGAAGGAATAGTAGGCTCGGGCACCGTCTCGGTTTATGGAGATGACGAACGTGCCGGGATTTTCAGAATTGCTGTACCGGATGATGCGTTTCTTCCTCAAGATTACAAGGTGGAAGTAACAGATGCCTGGCGTGGTGATCTGGAAAATAACAAAGCGCACATTAGTACTGCGGATGATATACAGACACCCCGGCGAACTGTTTTGGATGTGACACCGCCGGAACCAGCTGTACTGACAGATGAAAATCTGAATAATGCGACAAAGGTACTTTCCGGTGAAAATGCAGAAGCAGGGGCGACAGTCTATGTGTATTACGATACAGGTGACAAAGCGGTTGGAACACTGCTGGGAACTGCAGCTGTTGAAGCTGATGGCAAATGGTCATTCAATCTTCCTTTTTATTTAGATAAGACCAAACAATTAAGTGTTTATCTGGAAGATAAGGCTGGGAAGCATACAGCAGCAGAAGTTGTTTCTGAAGCAGGTGCGGTACCAGTTCTCTATGATCAGGTTGGTTTAATTAAACCGCCGGTAACGAATACGGTAAATGGGAATATTAATCCATATAACGATTTGGCTTACCATGATGCGGTATTTAAAGGTGTAGAAAAATATACAGTGGCGGATATTTTACCAGATCAGCCAAGTATTGAAAAAGCGGCTTCCGCTTATCGAAATAATGTGGAAGTGGCAAATACTCAGGTTGGAGATACCCTGCTTTACACTTTAACAATCAAGAATAATAAAGACAGCAGCTATGCAACCAACTGGAAAGCAGTTGTTGCAACAGACATCATTCCTGATACAGTGATATTTGATCCAGCTACTGCTGAAGTGACTGTGGATGGAATAGTTGTAACTTCGCCAAATGGGTATACCTATGATACAGATACACGTCTGTTGTCGGTTAATCTGGGCGATCTTGCCACACAGGAGAGTGTAGTTGTCACATTTAAAACAACGGTTGGATATTCAGCTACAGGAACAGAAATTGAGAACACAGCGAAAGCAGAAGGAGATTCTCCGAGAGAAACACCGTTTGTTGCAGGTCCTGTTAATCCGAATGCAGATCATGAAACCTATTGGGCAGAATCTGGTGTAGCGAAAAATCCGGGCGGCATCATTTATGGTGTGCTGGAGCTGAGTTCAGCACCGAATAAGATTGATTTCGGCTTGAAAGAGGCTCGCAGCTATGGTGAATTCCATGCGAAAAATCCAACGTACGATACGCCGCTGATTGTTAGTGACAGCCGTGCAGTATTTACGGACTGGACGTTAACGGCAACAGTGACTGAAGTGATGACTTCTCAAAATGATCCTTCTTATACATTGCCGAATGCGCTGATTTATAAGAGTGATAATGGGGAAGAGACTCTTGGTCTGAATCAGTCCAGAGTTATTCTGACACAGCATCATACGGCGAGCGGCGCATACAATGTTAGTGAAAACGAATGGGAAAATAAAGACAATGGGTTTGAGTTGAAGTTGAATGCAGCACAATACAGAGAAATGAGCGAGTATCGGGCAACAATCCTGTTCACGCTGAGTGAAACATATTAAAAGGAGGGAATAGTGATGAAAGTGAAAAAATTGATTTATCTGCTGTTTTCTTCCTTGGGATTGCTGCTTTTATCGGGTGCCTTTCTTCCTGTTGCCTACGCACAGGAAGAAATCGGAGGAGCTGTTCAGACGAATGGAGAGATTGGTTTTTATGAGGGAGATGCACCAATTGTTGATTCTTCAACTACTAATTCTTCAACAGCGGCATCTTCTTATCCGACCACTTCAGGGAGTACAGAACCTGCAGCAGCAAAGCCTGCCGGTAAGTATCCATCTACCGGTGAATTGGTTAAGAAAAGCTTGTCCTTCAGTGGAGCTGCTCTGATTTTAATTGCCTTATTCCTGTTTCTGATGAAGCGGAAGAAAAAGGAGGCAGAAGAATGAAAAAATCATGGTTAATGAGTACCGTTCTCCTGTTTTCTTTAGGGGTGAGCTCAGTCGGTCAGAAAACGGTTCATGCAGAAAACAGCAGACAAACGGATGGTCATATTACCTTTACCGGTGATTATGATGATGAGGGGATACAAGATCCTGAGCATCCGGAGAATGAAACGGATCCGGGAGAATCGCCAGGTACATCCGGCAAGCTGCGTATTGATTTTGTTCCTCAATTTAACTTTACCGGGCACAATAAAATCTCTGATACCGATACTGTCTATCCTGTAAATGCACAGCTGTTTCATGATGAAACAGCTGCAAGAGGAAACTTCATTCAAGTATCTGATTACCGTGGGGCAGCGCTAGGATGGACACTCCAGGTTCGTCAGGAAATGCAGTTTCAGAACGCCAATACAGCTAATAGCCAGTTGAATGGGGCTGTTTTATCGCTGGATAAATCTTGGACCAATTCTACTCAGGACAAGGCTGCGGCACCAACCGTTTCCAAAGAAGTCATTCGACTGGATAATATAGGCGCAACCTATAATTTGGCGGAAGCAGCTTCTGGAAAAGGCTATGGTACATGGTCAATCTCATTTGGTGCATCTAATGATAACCCATTGGGTTTGGACAGTACATTGACGCCTAAAGTTGATGCTGAGAGCCAGCCAATGCTGGACAGCAGCTTTGGAAACAAACAAATGCAGGAAAACAGTGCAATCACGTTGTCCGTACCGGGGGCAACCAAAAAGGACCCGGTCACTTACTCAACGGTGTTAACTTGGATATTAGCCGAGTTGCCATAAATAAAACACACAAACAAACTAGGAGGAAACACACATGAAATTATCACACAAATTATGCGGAGCAGCTTTAGTAGCTGCTGCAGGGGTTGCATTGGCAGCGCCAAATACAACGAAAGCGGTAGATAATGCTAAAACAGGAACTGGACATATCGAATTTACATTTGATACAGGCACTTCAGGAGTTATCCCAACTGATCCGGGAGTTACCGATGGAACAACAATTACAAATCTGCCTTCAGTTACCAATCCTGGAGAATTTGGTATCATTGCAATTACTCCATTGGAATTTGAATCTCATGATGTATTGACTGCCAATACAAAACGTGACTATGATGCTTCACTATTTAAAGCTAACCCAGGAAGTACTGAAGCTGGCACTGAAGAATTTGATGTACAAAACTTTGTGAAATACCAAGATCTGCGTACACAGGAAAACCATGCATATAAATTATCTGCAACATTGACACAACAATTTACAGACACTGCAAGCGGATATGCATTGAATGGATCAAGCATCACTTACAAAAATGCACACCTGACACAAACTGGTTCTCCTGAACTGACACCGGATGCAAGTGAATTGACAACTCAGGGAACAATCAGCGAAGCAACGCCAACATTTGATTTCCTTAGTAATACAGGTGTTGACGGAAAAGGTTATGGACAGTTCGAATTGAACTTTGGCGATAAAACAACTGGTAATGAATCTGTAACAATGAATATCCCTACTTCAACTGCAGTGGGTGCTGGTGATTACAACGCTGTAATTACTTGGACATTATCTGAAACTCTTTAATTCTAAATTAAAGAACCTATCAGCCAGTAAGGTTCGCCGGCGGTTTTATAAGTCGGCGACCTTCTTTTATGAGGAGAAAGAGAGGACTTTTAAAGCATGAAAAGACGAATTGGGTGGCTTATGATCATCGTTTTATACATAGCAGGAATTGGGTGTTTGGCGACACCGACATATGCAGAAGAAACCTCTGCAGAGCAGGCAAACGGGGCAAGTCCGCTGGGATTTACCTACAAAGTAATTCAACCGGAAAATCAGCAGAATTATGAAGTTGGCTACTTTGATTTGCGTATGACTCCCGGACAACAGCAGACAGTGGAGATTCAATTGACCAATGAAGGAGAAGAGCCTCTTGACATAGCTGTTTCACTAAATGGTACAAAAACAAACGGTAATGGTGTTATAGAATATGGTCCCAGCCCGATTGATAATGACAAATCGCTAAAATATGATTTTTCTGATCTGGTGAAAGCACCGGAAACAGTGACTGTTCCGGGAAAAAGTATGGTTCCTTTGCAACTTGAAATCACCATGCCGGAAGCAACCTATGATGGTGTGATTTCCGGAGGGATTCAGCTGAAAAAGGTTGTTGATGAAGAAGCGCGAAAAAAACAAAGCGGTGTTATTAATGAATATGCTTTTATGGTCGGTATGATATTAACTGAAACAGATACGGTAGTAGAGCCTAATTTGGAACTGAATGAGGTATACGCAGGGTTAAGCAATTATCGAAACAGTATATTTGTGAATTTTTCGAATGTTGAAGCAGCCTATTTGGAAAATCTGACGATGGAAGTACAGATTATGACGAAGGATTCAGATACAGTTCTATATGATACGAAGAAAGCGAATATGCGTGTGGCGCCAAATAGTATGGTGGATTTTGCTGTTTCCATGAACGGAGAAAAAATGGTTCCGGGGGAATATCGGGCGAAAGTAGTTGGAACTTCAGGTGAACGAAAATGGGAATGGGAAGAAGGCTTTACTATCACAGATGAAGATGCCGATAAATACAACAAACAGGATGTGGAGCTGACACAGGAAGAAGGCATTAACTGGCTGCTGGTAGGAGGAATTGCCGGCGGGATGCTGATTATTGCTGTCATTATTTTCTTCATTGTGCATATTATTCGTAAGCAAAAAGAAACGAAAAAGAAAGCCTTAAGAAAACAGAGAAAAGCAAAAAGAAAATAGAGGGAAAGAAAGGAAAAAGGAAGTATGAGTATATTAGACTGGTCATTTGTCATCCTGTTATCCGGCACCCTTCTTTTTTCCCTGTTTGGCTGTCTCCTTTTTATTGGTTTTTTGCGAACCAGTAGAAAGTGGAAACGACTGAAGCGAAAACAACCGCCTAAAAAGAAGAAAAAACGACGACAGTTTTTACGCGCCTGTAAACAACTGGAAAAAAAGCGGAAAGGGCAGAGACGTCGAAGTTTGATAGTTCTTGTTTTTGCCGGACTCTTTCTGGCCAGTGGTATGTATTCCCGCTATTATCAGCAGAATCATCTGCAGGCGGAAGATGCAGATGCATTGGTGCAAAGCTATTATTTACTGGATGATGCAGCATTGCAGATTACCAATATTCAAAATGGAGATAATCCGAAAAAATCCAGCAATAATCTGCACGAAATCACCGCCCAATTAGCTAGTTACGGCGCAAGAAAAGCCAATCTGACATTAACAGAAGATGGGCAAAAGCTGCTGAATCGGCATTTTACTTTATTAAGAGAGTTGGGTGTCAATTTAAACGGGCAGTCAGCTGAAAGCCTTCAGCAAGTCGGGAAAGCAGAAGAATATCTTGCTGATATTGTCAAAGTACAGGAAAGTCAGAGTACAGTATTCAAGCGTTTTAATGTAAATGAAGGTGCATTGAAGAAAAAACAGTAAAAGACGGTCAAGAGGTGCTGATGGTGAAAAAAAGAAAGCAGCGATTGTCTCATACGAAAACAAAAAGAAACTCAAAATCTGCTAAGAAAATAAATTTGCGGGAAAGTAAGAAAAGAAAATCGGGACACAGAAAGACTGTTGCCGTTTCAAAAAATGGGAAACAGCGCAAAACCAGCAACCGAAAACAGCCGAAGAGAAATTATACAAAACAAAAGAAACGAAGAGAGGGCGCATTTATTAAAGAATTGATGATTGCTCTCCTCATTGCGGCAGTACTCTTTGGTCTGCTATTCTGGGTTACTGTCAGAATACCCAAAATAGAAGGTTATTCTATGACACCGACGATTAATGATCAGGACCGTCTCTTTGTATATAAATGGGACTCTATTCAGCGTTTCAAGCTGCTGTATTTTGAAGTGCCGGAAATGGGTGAAGCAATGGTTCGGCGAGTTGTTGGACTACCTGGTGAGGAACTTTATTACAAGAACGGCAGTCTGTTTATTAATGGTGAAGAAATTCCAGAACGGTTTTTATCATCTGTTTTTTCAGAAGCTGCTGCTGAACCGATGACAGAAGATTTCACTTTGAAGGAAATCGCTGAAGTAATCAGGGTTCCGGACGACTGCTACTTTGTTCTGGGAGATAACCGACTTTATGCGACGGACAGCCGCTATTTTGGGTTTGTAAAAAAAGAGGACATTTTTGGATTGGTGAAGGCCAGAATCTTCCCTATCCATGCCATGCGTCAGTTTTAAGAAGAGTAGAGGGACAATAGGTATGCAACAAAAAAGGACTCAAATAAAGAAAAGAAAATCTCGGAATCAAAAGAGACAATCTGCTGTTCGGCGAAACAAAAAGCAGCAAAAGTTTTTAATCGGAATAAAAAGGCGGGTTCATTACTTAAAAAAAACAAAAACATGGAGAGAACTGCCTAAAAATCTCGTAAACTGGTTCAGGCAAAAAGAAACATGGGGCTTGTTGTTATTTTTGCTTCTTCTGCTCTTTTTTTTTCTGAGGTTTGGAACACATAAAGTAGATGGCCAATCAATGGCGCCGACATTTCAAACAGGTGATCGAATTATTGTTAAGAAGCAGCAGGTCATTCAACGATACGATATTGTTACTTTTGAACCTAAAGAGATCAAGGGGGAGTCCTACGTAAAAAGGATTATCGGGATGCCCGGTGATCAGATTCAACTGGATGGCACAACACTGTATCTGCTGCCGGAAGAAAGTGTGACAGCTGAAGGAGATACTCAAATTCTGCCGAGAGAACCAGGCAGTTTGGCAGATGGAACCCTAACAATTCAGGTTTCAGAATACACTGCATATATGCTGGGCAGTTATCAGACGATTCCGAAAGGACATTATTTTGTCGAAGGTGACAATCGGCTGCATTCTGATGACAGCCGGGTTTTTGGCTTAGTTGACTCGGCACAGATTGAAGGGGTTGTGCTGTACCGTTACTATCCATTGACAAATATGGGGGCTGTCCATTAAGAATACAGACAAGAAAGAGAGAACTAAACATGAAACGATTACAGAGATTTGTAAAGGAGCACTATCTGGCAATGATTCTCAGTTTCAGTATCCCTGTACTGCTGATGGTCGTTGCCTATTATTCTATTGAAATTTATCCGGGAAGTGAGAGAAGTATTCTGGCGACAGACTCCTTTGCACAATATGCGAACTTCCATGCCAGTTTCAACAATGTACTTCATGGAAAACAAAGTATTTTTTATACATGGTCGGGCTCTCTAGGGTTAAATTACTGGGCATTGGCTGCATACTATCTTAATGGTATTTTCACTCCTTTGGTCGGCTTCTTTGACAATGCCAATATGCCGGATACAATTTATTATCTGACACTGTTGAAATTTGGTGCAAGCGGTCTGGCATTCTGGTTTTTCGCCAAGCATACGTTTACGCTGAATCGGTGGCTGTCAGTTGGCTTAAGCATTTCTTACTCGCTGATGTCTTATGCTGTAGGCTACTCGGAAGTAATCATGTGGCTGGATACATTTGTCTATTTACCTTTAATTATCTGGGGAATTCACAGACTGATGGATCAAAGAAAGCCGACCTTATTGTTTACCAGTTATCTGCTGCTGTTCTTGTCCAATTTCTATATGGCGTTTATGGCAGGTGTCTTCACTTTTTTGTATACAGTCATACGAACATTGCTGAATCGGAAAAAATATAAGGGGCGATTTATTTCCTATCTGATTACTTCTTTACTTGCCGGCGGAGCATCCATGGTGACAATTTTACCTGCAATTCTTGATTTGAGAACAAATGGAGAAAGTCTAAGCGAAATTACTGACTTTTTCACAGCTGATACCGGACCATGGGATTTTATTGCTAAAAGTATGGCAGGTGTGTATGATACGTCAAAATACGAAAGTATGCCATTTATCTATATCGGACTGGTACCGCTGATTTTCTGTGTGTATTACTTTGTCTGCAGAAAGATTTCGTGGAAGGAAAAATTGGGATATGGGAGTCTGGGACTTTTACTTATCGCCAGTGTCTATATCTATCCTTTGAATCTTTTTTGGCATGGGCTGCATGCACCGAATATGTTTTTATTCCGATTTAGTTTTCTATTCTCTTTTCTGGTTATTTTGCTGGCCGGGTATGGAATGGAACAATTTGAAAAGGCAGACAGTAATCGTCTGATAAACAGTGTGCTGGGAATTGGCGGTGTCTTTTTACTGATGCTGTTTTTAGCCAATAAGAAGCGCTATGATGTGATTACAATGGAGTCTCTGGTTATTACGATTGGTCTGCTGATCATTTATTTAATGCTTTGGCTTTTATGGGTTTCTCCCTCAAAATGGTCAAAATGGGTTCCAGTGCTGCTGGTTCTGCTAATGGGGGTAGAAGCCTTATTCAATGCAAAAAATATGGTGACAGGAATTCTTTATGATTGGGGCTATCCTTCCAGAGTATTATATGCAGAATCCTACGATAATGTTAAAACACTGACTGACAGCACGAAACAGGAGGAACAAAACTTTTTCCGTTTGGAAAATCTGGATGTGGAGTCGTTGAATACCAGCTTCAATTTTGGCTCGCATGGCGTGTCCATGTTTTCTTCTATCCGCAACCGACATTCTTCTCAGTATTTGAATGCGTTGGGTTACCGTTCTCTGGGAACAAACTTGACGATTGATTACAAAAACAACACTTTACTGGCAGACACGCTGGTTGGAGTGAAATATAACGTGGCAAAAGGAGAGCTGTTAAAGTTCGGCTATACTAAGATCGGAAAATCCGGAGAGTATTCTTTATATGAAAATGAGTATGCTCTGCCGCTGGGAATATGGACTGACGAGGAGATTTACAAAAGCGGAGCCGTTGCCAATCAGACAGAGCTGTTTAATCATCTGTCTGGGATAAAGGGGGAGCTTTTCAGCTTTGGCGAAGCAACACTGGTTAATTCAATGAATGCTGTTGTAACAGAGGAAGAACAAACTATAAGTATCGCAGAGACTGAACCGAATCTTGCAAAGCAGGTAACCTGGCTGGTAACGGTGCCGGCCAAACAGCAGGCGTACCTTAGTTTGGTTGTGATAAATCTGGCTGATTCTGTAGGGATTGATGTGAAAACGACGGTTGGCGGAGTCACACGAAAATCCGGACTGGTTAACAGCGGTCAGTATTATAATTTAGGCTATTTTGAGGAGCCGACAACTGTTCAGGTGACAGCGGAAATATCCGGAGGACAACAAAAAGTGGAACTGTATCGCCCCGATGCAGTCTTTCTTGATACAGAGCATTTTGCTGAGGCAGCAGGAAGGATGCAGGAAAAAGGTGTTGATTTTCAGGTGGAGGGACGAAGAGCCCGGGCGGAGGTTTCATTGGAAAATGAACAGGTATTGTTAACAACTATTCCTTATGATAAAGGCTGGGAAGTTTACATTGACGGTGAGAAAGCAGAAGTAAAAACATTCAAAGATGCCTTTTTATCAGTTGCTGTACTACCAGGTGAGCATATAATTGAATTTGTCTTTCTGCCATCTGGTTTTGTGATGGGTGCTTCTTTATTTGTCGGTTGTATTCTGTTGTTTCTTTTGTATCTTTACTGGCAGAAAAGGAATGGGCGGATAGTAGCTGCACAACCAGTGGAAAATCAATCGGCTGAGGAGGAAGAAATTCAATGAAGCTATGGCTAAAAGGTGCATTGACAGGAATGCTTATTCTTTTGCTGTCCGGCTGTCAGGGGAATGAACTGGCAAAGGAAACCGAAGCTTTTACAATCAACGGCAGCGAGTATGAATTTCAGCTGCCCGCAGGCTGGGAGCCGGAAGAGGACTATCAAACAACATTTAATGAAGCAGCAGTTTTTGGTGCAGAAGATAGGAACAGTCGTGCTGTAATGTTTATTCGAGGGGAAGCGAGTGAGCCTTTTTCTGTTGAACAGCTGGCAGCGGAGACGGAAGAACAGGTCAGTAAGCATTATCTGCTGGAAACTGCTGAGATCGAGGAGTTTGAGGTGGCAGGTCGACCTGCTATTCATTATTTGATTCCCAGCGTCTATGAAAAAAAACGAGTCTGGCTGGACATCTATTATGTAGTAACAGATTCAAACCTTGTCAGTTTTCAGTATTACCGGCCAAAGGACAACAGTGCGAACAAACAGCAGGCAGTAATCCGTCAATCTGTTGAATCGCTGGAGCTGACCTATCTGGGAACTGCTTCAGCAAAAGACAAAACTGAAGAGGAAGCTGCTGTCCAGTTCACTGGTTATAAAATAGAAGAGGATCAGCTGATTATTCGTTATGTACTGACGAATAAGGGGACAGAGGTAATTATCCCCTCAGAAAAATGGGAGAGCCTGGTTACATTGGAACAAGGGGACCGTATGCTATTACAGGAAGAAAAAGCAGTTCAGGATAATCCGGATATTGCATTTTTGCAGCAGACAGGGAATCAGCCGTTATCCAATAATCAGTCAGCAGAAAGCGCAGCAGTCTATCAGCTGATAGGAAAAGAGGCAGTCATGCTTACATTTGATTCAGCTGTTTTTAATGGAAAAGAACCGCTGATTATTCCAGTATCAGAGTAAGGAGCTGAACGTATGTATGTAAAAAAAATAATAAGAGCTTGTCTAACAGCCGCCGCAGGGTTGGTTATATCAGGTTGTTCACAGACTCCAGTATCAACAGCAGATAAAACATTGCCGGAGAATGAAACAGCTTTTACCTGGTGGGCAGACCGCTCCGAGCCATTTGGTAATTACGAATATGCAGTGACGAATGAGTCCGAAGCGCTGACAGCTCTTGCTGACAAGTTTGAACTGGAGCTGCTCCCGTCTTTTGACAAGGCAAGAGAGATAATGATAGAAGATTTTCTAATCGAAGGTACAGAGCAGGAAGCAGAAGAATTTAGTTTTAATGCCTATAATTCAACACTGACTTTTTCCAGTAAAATTAAATTTAAAAATGAAGAAAAATATACTTCTTATGGAACCGTGGCAGCAAAATATCAGTATATTGAAACGCTGGGAAAAGTGAAGCTGGCCAGCCAGAAAATTGATATTTATAATGATTTGTCAGATGAAAAATTTTATGGAGCAGATTTGAATCATACACTGAGGCAACTGGGTGAGCTTATGGAGCTGAAAGAGTTAGATAGGCTGTTGGAAGAGTTCGCAATTCAAACAGCAGATACAGGTACTTTAAAGGGAAAAGATATTGTTATTTACGAAGATTATCAGGAAGGGCAGAAGGCCCGTTTGTTCGGAAAAAGCTTTGGTGTGAAATATGATATTGAAGGAACACTTGAAAAAATCTATGCGTATACGATGGACTACAGGCTATAAATAGCGTGTAGTATAAGTAATTAAAAGTGATCAGCTCCGAGAATTAAGAAGGAATATCCGAAAATTGTCAAGGAACACTATTCATTCTATGAATAGCGTCCTTGATACCTTCCTGGAGGTCCTCATATTTTCAGTATCGTTCGACTTAATTCCGAAGGAGCTGCTCCTGCGGTTACTCGTCGCAAAAAGAATTTTTGCTTTTGTACCGCCATGTATTCGAGTTTAGAGTATGAAGAGAGTTTGAAACTTTATTTCTGTCCCAAACTCTTTAGTTTTCTTTTTAGAGTCATGGATAATCAAAAGATTATTTTGAAGAGTAGGTGAATAATATGGAAGACTTTATTTAAAAAATTAAACGGTTCCCAGAATATATTCAAATTCCCCGAATGCTACTTCATCAATTCCGCCATTCATCTGCAGCAGTATCAGCTTCTCTTCATTTACAGCAGTCCAGGATTTATACTGAGGGTCCTCTGCTGACAGATTATCGTAGAAAGCTTTCACTTCCTGCAAATCAGCTAAATTAGTGTAAACAGTTACCCGTCCATTTAGGTACGAAGCAGTATATTCAGAATAATATACGCCAAAGATAGCACCAGAAGCGGCTTTCATAGGAGCCAATCCATAATCCTCCGGGGTCATATCTCTTTCTTCGTTAACCCCCAGTCCCGCTTCTTTAAACTTTTGAACAACCTCCATAGCAGTGATGGCTGCCTGAGGCTGGGCTTCTGGAGCTTGAGCTTCCGGAGTTTCAGTGGAAGCGGTTGTATTGTCAGTAAGAGCAGCTTCAGAGCTGGAACTGTTTGCTGATGTATCTTTTTGATCATCCGGCTTGCTGCAGGCACTCAGACTAAGAAAACCAATACTAAGCAATCCGAAAATAATTCTTTTATTCATACGATCTCTCCCTTTATCTAATATTCTTGTGATTTTTATTTTAATAGTGAGCCTAATTTCTTTAATTTTTATCAATGCAGCAGGAGCAGGGTAAACTATTTATGCTGACCTGCCAGTTCTATTTTGTCAGTTTCACTTGTGTAGGAATATCTAGTGAAATTGCCAGTTTCGCTAAGAGAAATAAACTAGTGAGATGGTGTGCAAAGCTCTGATTAGGAATAAAGGGGTTAAAATTTATTTCCTTAATTAGGAGTTTGCAATGCAAAGCCTCGATAAGTATTCCTTCAGCAAAGGTTAGTTTATCTGAGGGTATTAACGACAATTCTATGAACTCGCAAAATTCATTCATTGTAACCATAGGCAGCATAGCGTTACGTTCCTACATGCAAAAAGAATGTGCATCTACAGTTCTCGCTGCGTTGCGATCCTCGATGCATGAAAATAGCAGTGCATCTACGGTTCTCACAGTGTTGCGATCCTCGATGCATGAAAATAGCAGTGCATCTACGATTCTCACTGCGTTGCGATCCTCGATGCATGAAAATAGCAGTGCATCTACGGTTCTCACAGTGTTGTGATCCTCGATGCATGAAAATAGCAGTGCATCTACGATTCTCACTGCGTTGCGATCCTCGATGCATGAAAATAGCAGTGCATCTACGATTCTCACTGCGTTGCGATCCTCGATGCATAGCGTCACGTTCCTACATGCTATTCTACCATTTTTCATGAAACCAAATCCATAAGATTGTTTAAAAATCTCTCAGTGTTTTTTTGCGGGGCAAGATAGTTTGTCATATTTGATTTAAATGGTAAGGATAAGTAGAATTTACTTTAAGAAGAGTTCTTACTATTTTACTTTTTTAGTGCTTTTGCAGGGAAAAATTCGTGTGTTAAAATGAAAGTAGACTTTTTTACGTAGATTAGAATGAGAAGAGGAAAATTATGAAGGCAGAGATTATTGCTGTTGGCACAGAACTGCTGCTTGGTCAGGTAGTGAATACAAACGCTACATTTCTTTCAGAAGAGTTGGCGGACTTAGGGATTGAAGTTTATTTTCATACAGTTGTGGGAGACAATTTTCAACGGTTGACGGAGATTCTGGATCTGGCAGACAGTCGAAGCGATCTAGTCGTTTTGTGCGGCGGATTAGGACCTACTGACGATGATTTGACAAAAGATGCAGTTGCTGCTCATATTCAGCATCCGCTGATTCAGGATAAGGACGGAATGAAAAAGCTGCACTCATTTTTTGAATTTTCCCGCCGTCAGATGACTGAAAACAATTTGAAGCAAGCACTGATTATTGACGGAGGGACAGGAATTCCAAACCCAACTGGTCTTGCTGTCGGTTCCCTTGTGACAAAAAATGATACAAGCTATCTGCTGATGCCCGGACCTCCGGGTGAGTTAAAGCCGATGTTTGTTCAGTATGTTCGCCCGTTGCTGCAGAAATTGTTTCCAGCAAAAGAACAGCTGGTTTCGAGAGTTCTCCGTTTTTATGGTATTGGAGAATCTCAGCTGGTTACTGACCTGAAGGAGTTAATTGATAATCAAACCAATCCAACTTTGGCGCCTTATGCGAAACCAAATGAAGTAACTTTGCGACTGACTGCCAATGTATCCTTGGATGAAAACGGCGAAGCACTGCTTTCTGCAATGGAAAAGCAGATTATGGAAAAAGTTGGTGACTATTTTTATGGCTATGGAGATGAAAATACATTGGAAGAAACGACAGTCAAATTGCTGGCTGCTCACGGCAAAACAGTGGCGGCGGCAGAAAGTTTGACGGCAGGACTCTTTCAAAGCATGATAGGGAATGTTTCAGGAGCTTCCAATGTGCTTATAGGAGGATTTGTGACCTATTCTCCAACAATGAAAAGAGAGCTGCTGGGTATTCCTCAGGAGCTTCTTGACGAACATGGAGTGGTCAGCGAAGCATGTGCGAAGGCAATGGCTGAAAGTACTCTGAAACTGACAGATGCCGATTTGGCAGTTTCATTTACAGGAGTTGCAGGACCGGATGAGCTGGAGGGGCAGCCGGCCGGAACGGTCTGGATTGGGCTGGCAGGGAAGGACCGTGAGACAACTGCCGCTGTATATCATTTTAATCGGGATCGCCAATATATACGCTGCAGTGCGGCAATGAAGGGATTGGACCTGATTCGACGGGCAGTCTTAAATAAAAATTAGAAATACGAATGTTTGTTCGCTTTCTTCTTGATTTTTAAGAAAAAAGAAGTTAAGATAGTATTATCGAAAATAAATCATTTATTATATATAAGGAGGATTATCAATTGGCTGATGATCGCAAAGTGGCACTGGATGCTGCGTTAAAGAAAATAGAAAAGAACTTTGGTAAGGGTTCTATTATGAAGCTTGGAGAAAAAATTGATCAACAGATTTCAACAATCCCAAGCGGATCACTTGCATTGGATGTTGCTTTGGGAGTCGGCGGCTATCCCCGCGGACGAATTATTGAAGTTTATGGACCTGAAAGTTCAGGTAAAACAACAGTAGCATTGCATGCAATTGCTGAGGTACAGAAACAGGGTGGAACAGCTGCTTTTATCGATGCTGAGCATGCGCTGGATCCTCAATACGCACAAAAACTGGGTGTTAATATTGATGAACTGCTTCTTTCTCAACCAGATACGGGGGAGCAAGGTTTGGAGATTGCTGATGCTTTGGTTTCCAGCGGTGCTATTGATATTGTTGTTATTGACTCTGTGGCAGCATTGGTGCCTCGTGCAGAAATTGACGGCGAAATGGGTGCCAGCCACGTAGGTTTGCAGGCACGTTTGATGTCACAGGCACTGCGTAAATTATCCGGTTCTATTAACAAAACAAAGACAATCGCTATTTTCATTAACCAGATTCGTGAAAAAGTTGGTGTCATGTTTGGTAATCCTGAAACAACTCCCGGCGGACGTGCCTTGAAGTTCTATGCAACAGTCCGTCTGGAAGTCCGTCGTGCAGAACAATTAAAACAGGGAACGGACATTATCGGAAACCGTACTAAAATCAAAGTTGTTAAAAATAAAGTTGCTCCTCCATTCAAAGTGGCAGAGGTAGATATCATGTATGGTCAGGGAATTTCTCAGGAAGGTGAACTTCTTGATATGGCTGTAGAAAAGGAGCTAGTCGAAAAAAGCGGTGCTTGGTATAGCTACAAGGGAGAGCGGATCGGACAAGGACGTGAAAACGTGAAAGTCTATATGATTGAACATCCTGGAATGATCGAAGAACTTTCCCCAATTGTCCGAACAGCATATGGAATTGGAGATGGCTCAATCGTAATAGAAGAGGTGGAAGGTCAGGAAAAGCTTCCCTTAGATGATGAATAGAAAGCTCCGGTTCATTAACAAAAGCAAATGATGCTAGTGAAGAGAATTCAATAAAGTAATGTCGGGTCTAGAGGGGAAAAATCCCTCTAGACTTTTTTTGTTCGGTTAAAATAACGGTGTACCGAAATAAAAGCTGATTCTTAGTTTGAAGTTATAGAAACTGCGATGGCTGCTGTATCATTTTCATGTCGTAGATTTTTTAAATTTCTCTAATCTGGTATCGTTGTATTTCCGAATCTAACCCATCATAATCATTGTGAGAAAAAAAGTTCCTTTTGATGTTGATGCATACACTATGACAGCTGTTGATAACTTTTAAAATAATCATGTATTTTTTTCTACAAAATAATTATATTTTTTAGACATACAAAACTCTCTGTAAAATAGATTTGGAATTTTTGTTTTTTCCTTGTCTGCTTTAATAGAAAGCGTATCAATATATGACAACGTGCTCTTTTTTTTTACAGAAATAATAGGTTTTTCTGATTAGTGCAAGCTGTAGAAGAATGGTTATTTTAAGTTGACACACTCAGAGACAAACATTAGAATAAACTTATGTGCATTTAGCAATTTATGCACGTGAAACAGAGTATTAAAAATGGCATTCATATGTCAATAAAGTTGTATGATATTTTGAAAAAAATAACAGGATAGTATGGAGGTGGAAACAATGGGTTTAACAATTCCCCTCGCTATCGTCGGATTGATTGTCGGTCTTGGAATAGGCTTTTATATTGCAAAATCTCGTCACGAAAAGGCAGTAGATGGAGCAAAAAGCTCTGCTGCCGGAATTCTTGAAGAGGCACGTAAAGAAGCTGAGACTCTGAGAAAAGAAACTTTGTTGGAAGCAAAGGAAGAAAACCAAAAGTATCGATCAGAAATTGAAAGTGAGTTGAAAGAAAGCAAATTAGAGTTAAAAACACAGGAAAATCGTTTGTTACAAAGAGAACAAACATTAGACCGTAAAGATGATACTCTTGAAAAACGCGAAAGCTCACTGGAAGAAAAAGAAGATAAACTAGGTGCTAGACAGCAATTAATTGATGAGCGGGAAAAAGAAGTAGAACAACTGATAGAAAAACAACATCAAGAGATAGAACGTATTGCTTCCCTGTCTAAGGATGAAGCCAAGAGCATCATCATGAAATCAACAGAAGAGGAACTGAGTCATGAACTGGCTGTGCTGGTTAAAGAATCAGAACAGCGTGCGAAAGAAGAAGCAGATCGTAAAGCAAAGAATCTGCTGTCTCTGGCCATTCAGCGTTGTGCAGCAGATTCTATCTCAGAAACAACGGTTTCAGTGGTGAGCCTGCCTAACGATGAAATGAAGGGACGAATCATCGGTCGTGAAGGTCGAAATATTCGAACACTGGAAACATTAACCGGAATTGATTTAATCATTGATGATACTCCGGAAGCAGTGGTCCTTTCAGGTTTTGATCCTATCAGAAGAGAGATTGCTCGGATGACCCTTGAACGTCTGATTCAGGATGGACGAATTCACCCGGCAAGAATCGAAGAAACGGTTGAGAAATCTCGTAAAGAGATGGATGAACGTATTCGTGAGTATGGGGAACAAGCTGCTTTTGAAGTTGGAGCTCATACCTTGCATCCCGATTTGATTAAGATTTTAGGTCGTCTGCGTTTCCGTACCAGCTATGGTCAGAATGTATTGAATCACTCTATCGAAGTGGCGAAGTTGACAGGTGTACTGGCAGCTGAGCTTGGTGAAGATGTTCAACTGGCAAAACGGGCAGGACTGCTTCATGATATCGGTAAAGCACTGGATCATGAAATTGAAGGTTCGCACGTGGAAATCGGAGCAGAACTGGCAGCGAAGTATAAAGAAAATTCAGTGGTAATCAATGCAATCGCCTCTCACCATGGAGATATCGAAGCAACATCCGTTATTTCTGTCTTGGTGGCAGCTGCAGATGCTTTATCAGCAGCAAGACCGGGTGCCCGCAGCGAGTCACTGGAAAACTATATTCGCCGACTGGAAAATCTGGAAAATATCTCCAACGGATTTGCCGGAGTGGACTCAAGTTTTGCTGTACAGGCTGGACGGGAAGTTCGTGTAATGGTTAAACCGGAAGAAATTTCTGATTTGGAAGCCGTTCGATTAGTTCGAGACATTCGTAAGAAAATTGAAGATGATCTGGATTATCCGGGTCACATCAAAGTAACAGTTGTCCGTGAGACACGGGCAGTAGATTATGCAAAATAATTTTAAAATTTATGGAGAACAGACAGTGCCGGTTAAACCGCCTGTCTGTTTTTTTATTTATGTACACAGCAATTAAAAATGAATATTTTTAAAAATAAAAAAACTATTCT
The DNA here is from genome assembly GCF_020567645.1 of Enterococcus sp. CWB-B31. Lineage (NCBI taxonomy): Bacteria > Bacillati > Bacillota > Bacilli > Lactobacillales > Enterococcaceae > Enterococcus > Enterococcus sp. CWB-B31. The sequence continues at coordinate 49,176 of NZ_JAJDJW010000007.1, read as the reverse complement.
GAAGAAAATGAGAGGAGGAAAAGAGCGCAGGGTCTCTATTTTACAGGCTAGTTATTTTTCGAGGAATTTTTTTCGTATGTTTTGTTCTATAAAAATGAATTTTTCCTCATTTCTTTCTATTTAAAAATTTACTGATTGCTTACGGAAACACAGGGGTATTTCATTGCTAGGACAGCATATATTTGATATATTCTGAGTAGCTTTGAATAATGAGGAGGTATTTTATGGGATTCAAGAAAAAAGCTGTTTTGGGTTTTGCTGCAGCAGCTTTAGTGTTTGCATTTGCAGCATGTACAACTACTGGAAATAATACAAGTGACAGCGATGCTGCCGGAAGCGGCAACAATGCTTCGACTGGAGAACAGGTTTACACTTATGTTGAAAGACAGGAAATACCAAGCGCAGATCCGTCACTTGCAACGGACGAAGTTAGTTTTGTAGCTTTGAATAATGTTTATGAGGGTATTTATCGTTTGGATAAAGACAATCATCCTCAACCTGCTGGCGCAGCAGAAGAAGCAGAAGTCAGTGAAGATGGATTGATTTATAGAATTAAGCTACGTGAAGATGCAGTCTGGACAGACGGCGAACCTGTAACAGCAGAAAATTATGTTTATGGATGGCAAAGAACCGTTGATCCGGATACAGGATCAGAATATGCGCATATGTTTGCACCTGTGAAAAATGCAGAAAAAATTAGTGCAGGTGAAATGGATAAGAAAGAACTGGGAATCAAGGCAGTCAGCGATTATGAGCTGGAAATCACTTTGGAAAAAGCAACACCTTATTTTGATTATCTCTTGGCTTTCCCTTCATTCCTGCCTCAACGTCAGGATATTGTTGAAAAATATGGGAAAGACTACACAACAAATAGTGAAAGTGCTGTTTATAACGGGCCGTTTACACTAACTGATTTTGATGGACCGGGAACAGATACAAACTGGTCTTATACTAAAAATGATATGTATTGGGATAAAGATACAGTGAAATTAGATAAAATCGTTGTAGATGTAATAAAAGAAGCACCGACATCTTTGAATCTATATCAAGATGGACAGGCTGATTCTGTTCCGCTGTCTGGAGAGCTGGCAATGCAGATGAAAGAGGATCCCGATTATCTAGTACTTGAAGGAGCATCTACTTTTTATCTGGAACTAAACCAAATCGATGCAGATTCACCATATAAAAATGCAAACTTGCGTAAAGCATTATCTTACGCAATTAATCGTGATGCACTCGTTACACAAATTTTGGCCAATGGCTCAACAGCTGCTGAAGGACTTGTACCTAAAGGTCTGACAACAAATCCAGATACAAACGAAGATTTTTCTAAAGAAGCTGGAAACAGTGTCGTTTATGATGAGAAGAAAGCAAAAGACTATTGGACAAAAGCTAAAAAAGAATTGAAGATTGATTCTTTGGACATCGACCTGCTGGTAGACGATTCAGATGGTGGTAAGAAAATGGCTGAATATCTGCAAGGTTCTCTTGGTGAGGTGCTGGAGGGAATTAACATTACAGTTAGTCCAGTACCATTTTCTGTTCGGCTGGATCGTATGAGCAAAAGTGATTTTGACGTTGCGGTCAGCGGCTGGGGAGCAGATTATGCAGATCCAAGCAGCTTCCTGGATCTGTTTGTAACAGACAATTCTTACAACCGCGGACAATATTCAAATAAAAAATATGATGAGCTGGTTGACAAAGCAGCAACAACAGATTTGAGTACTGCTGAAGCACGCTGGCAAGATTATCTGGATGCAGAAAAAATAATTATGGATGATATGGGTGTTATCCCTATTTATCAAAAAGCAGAAGTATTTTTACGTACACCTAAAATTAAAGATTTGTATTACCACTCTACCGGAGCGAAATACGACTTTAAATGGGCATACATGGAAGAATAGAGGACTGTGACATTAGTATGTTCCATCTCTCTGCCGAGTAAACAGTGTTTCAGGTATTTCCCAGAGCGGAATGCCTCCCTGCGATTAATCACTTCTCTTTCTAAAATGGATTGTCGCTAATTTATTTGATTATCGGACGTACATCATTCCGCTGAAAAGTCTGATAAAAGTATGACTGACAACTTGAGACAAGCAAAAACTGTCATAAGTTCATCGAATATAGAAGCAACTGTGAGACCGGGAAACCAAAATCCCGGTCTGTTTGGTTTGCAGCAAGGTTTGTAGAAGCAGTTTCTAAATGCTGACTTATAGAAAATATCAAATTTGTTTAGAAGCAACAGCTTTTCCCAGTCTGCATATAAAGGTTTCAAAGAGAGAAACTTTCCATTCTGAAAAAAAACCTCTATAATAAGACAGTAAGAATAAAAGAGAAGAGGTAAAGGGTTTGCGTATATTATTTATAGGAGATGTTGTAGGTTCTCTTGGGAGAGAGACGCTTACAGAAGTTCTTCCTAAATTAAAAAAGAAATATCAGCCTCAAGTAACGATCGCTAATGGAGAAAATGCTGCTGCAGGCAGAGGAATCACCGGCAAAATATATAAAAAATTTTTACAGGATGGCGTGGATGTTGTTACGTTAGGCAATCACAGCTGGGATAATCGTGACATCTTTGAATTTATCAATGATGCCAAGAAAATGATTCGCCCTGCAAATTTTCCAGAAGGAACCCCCGGTCAGGGGATTGTCTATGTGAAAGTAAACCAGATTGAACTTGCTGTTATTAATTTACAAGCCCGTTCGTTTATGGTTGATTTGGATGATCCATTTAGAAAAGCAGAACAGCTGATTGAGGAAGCTCAAAAACGAACGCCTCTGATTTTTGTGGATTTCCATGGTGAAACAACCAGTGAAAAGCAGGCAATGGGCTGGTTTTTAGACGGAAGAGTCAGTGCTGTAATTGGAACACATACTCATGTCCAGACGAATGATGCGCGCATTTTACCAAAAGGAACAGCTTATTTGAGTGATGTCGGCATGACAGGCCCATATGATGGAATTTTGGGAATGAAGCGGGACAATATACTTGAAAAATTTTTGACGGCATTGCCTCAACGGTTTGAGGTAATTGATAAAGGTCGGAGTATTTTATCCGCCTGCTTTATTGAGCTGGATGATCAGACAGGTTTGGCTAAGGACATACAGCTGATTCAGGTCAGCGAAGATCGTCCATTCAGAGAGTAGAAAACAAGGGCGGGAGAAGATATATTCCCGCTCTTTTTCTTTTAAAACTACTTTAGAATAGAGCGAACGTCAATAACAAAACTTTTTATAAGCAAACCATTTGATTTGAGATCAATAATTAGAGTGCGGAAGGTCTTTTGCACAAAAAAACTGGATGAGTCATTATAATGAAACTAGAGAAAAATAGATAAGCTGTCCTTTTATATAGAAAACAGATTTTGGCAAAAGAACAGAATGTGTTAAAATAAACATACATATTTTGATAAAGTCAAATTGATAAAGGTGGATAATATGGACTACTCCATTGGAGACGAAAACATAGATGCAGAACTGGAAAAATTACTGGAGCTGCTTGAACAGAATGAAACAATTCAACAATATAAACGGATTGAACAGAGAGTGAAAAACAATGAAAAACTGTCTCAGCTGGTGGAAGAAATTAAACGAGCACAGAAAGATGCAGTTCAGTTTGCCCATTATGGAAAGCCCGTTGCAGAGCAGGAAGCATTGAAGCGCGCGGATGAACTAACTGCTCAGTTCGATGAACATCCGCTGGTAGTTGCCTACAGAGAACAGCTGAAAGAAGCGAATGATCTTCTACAGCACATCACAGCAATGATTCAGCGTGGGATAAATGATCAATTAGAGAAAGAAGGATAAATACATTGCCGCAAAAAACAAAAAATACACCAATGATGGACCAATATCTGACGATTAAAGGGCAATATCCGGATGCCTTTCTTTTTTACCGTCTTGGAGATTTCTATGAGATGTTTTATGAAGATGCAGAAAAAGCTACTCAACTGCTGGAACTGACTCTGACAAGCAGAAACCGGAATGCAGATGATCCAATACCAATGTGCGGGGTCCCTCATCATGCGGCGCAAGGCTATATTGATACACTGGTGGAAATGGGTTATAAAGTAGCAATCTGTGAACAGGTAGAAGATCCTAAAACAACCAAGGGAATGGTGAAGCGAGAAGTCGTACAGCTGGTTACACCGGGAACTGTAATGGAAAGTAAAGGGCTGGAAGCAAAAGATAACAACTACTTGACTGCAATTGTTTCTGAAGGCGGGAAATATGGTCTGGCTTATGTGGACCTGTCAACAGGCGAATTAAAAAGTGCAACGCTAACCGATGAAGAACAGGTGATTAATGAAGCAGCGGCCTTGCAGACAAAAGAGATTGTGTTGGGAAGTGAAATTCCTGATTCACTTGCGCATGCTTTGAGGGAGCGTTTAACAATCATTTTTTCCGAACAGTTAGAAAGTCAGGAGAATGCAGAGTTCAGCTTTTTGACCAGTACGTTGTCTGAACCGCTGGAAATTAATGTTACATTAAAGCTGCTGACTTATCTGGCTATTACTCAGAAACGCAGTCTGTCGCATATTCAGCAGGCGGTTGAGTATCAGCCAAATCATTTCTTGAAAATGGATTATTACTCAAAATTCAATTTAGAGCTGACCCGCTCGATTCGGTCAGGGAAAAAACAGGGTACTCTTTTATGGCTATTGGATGAGACGAAAACAGCGATGGGCGGTCGTTTGCTGAAGCAATGGCTGGATCGTCCGCTGATTCAGGAAAAGCAGATTGTTAAACGTCAGGAAATGGTTCAGGCCTTACTGACTGCTTATTTTGAACGGATAGATCTTCAGGCTGCATTGACAAAAGTCTATGATCTTGAGCGTTTAGCCGGACGAGTGGCGTTTGGGAGTATCAACGGACGGGATCTGATTCAGCTGAAAACATCATTGGAACAGGTACCGATGATTCGAGAGCTGATTGTCGGCATTAATCAGGGCGAGTGGAACGATCTTTTAGTGGAGCTGAATCCGGTGGAGGATCTTGTTGAACTGATTGATACATCAATCATGGAAGAAGCACCGTTGCAGATTACCGAAGGAAATGTGATCAAAGACGGTTACAATGAAAAACTAGATGAATATCGTGATGCAATGAAGCACGGTAAACAATGGCTGGCTGAACTGGAAGCCAAAGAGCGCAAAGAAACTGGAATTAAAACGCTGAAAGTCGGCTTTAACCGAGTATTTGGATATTACATTGAAGTAACCAGAGCCAATCTAGGCAATCTGGAAGAGGGGAAATATGAGCGAAAACAGACATTGGCAAATGCAGAACGCTTTATCACTCCGGAATTAAAGGAAATGGAAAAACTGATTTTGGAAGCAGAAGAGAAGTCAGTTGATTTAGAGTATCAGCTGTTTCTGGAAGTGCGGGAGAAGGTAAAAGGCAGTATTGATCGGCTGCAGCGTTTGGCAAAATCTCTCAGTACAGTAGATGTTCTTCAAGCTTTTGCTGCAGTCAGCGAGCGTTATCAGTATATCCGTCCGATATTGAAATCAGGAAATGGAAAACTGAATATTAAAGACGGCCGCCATCCCGTTGTTGAAAAGGTGTTGGGACATCAGGAATACATTCCAAACAGCATTCAAATGAATTCTGAAGACCTGATTCTGCTGATTACTGGTCCGAATATGTCCGGTAAAAGCACGTATATGCGTCAGCTTGCGTTAACTGTGGTTATGGCACAAATCGGCTGCTTTATTCCTGCTGAATCTGCAGAACTGCCGATCTTTGATCAGATTTTCACTCGTATCGGTGCATCGGATGATTTGATTGCCGGACAAAGTACGTTTATGGTAGAAATGATGGAAGCAAATCAAGCGTTACGCCATGCAACACCAGACAGCCTGATTCTATTTGATGAATTGGGACGAGGAACAGCAACCTATGATGGAATGGCCCTGGCACAGGCGATTATTGAGTATATTCATAAAAAAGTAAAAGCTAAGACACTTTTTTCGACTCATTACCATGAGTTAACTGCGCTGGATGATTCTCTGGACAGTTTAAAAAATATTCATGTAGGAGCAGTGGAAAAAAATGGAGAAGTCGTTTTTCTCCATAAAATGATGGAGGGGCCGGCAGACAAAAGCTATGGAATTCACGTGGCAAAAATTGCCGGATTGCCAATTGACCTCTTGGAAAGAGCTGCAACAATTCTTTCTGCACTTGAATCTCAGGAAGCCAGTAGCCCTACGGAAGCCAAGATTTCTGCAGTAGATGAAGAAACAGAACAGCTCTCCTTGTTTAAGGAAGTCTCCACGGATGAATTGAGTGTTATTGATACCTTGAAGAGAATGAATTTGTTGGAAATGACACCAATGGATGCATTAAACATTCTCTATGATTTACAGAAAAGAATTTAAATCTCCACAAAAAGGAGGCAACACAACAAATGGGAAAAATCAAAGAGCTATCGGAACAACTGGCCAATCAAATTGCTGCTGGTGAAGTGGTGGAACGTCCTGCTTCGGTTGTGAAAGAGCTGGTTGAAAATGCTATAGATGCCGGCAGCACACAGATTGATATTTTTATTGAAGAAGCTGGACTGAAGACTATCCAGGTGATTGATAACGGTGATGGTATTGCAAAAGATGACGTGATAAATGCGTTTAAACGCCATGCAACAAGTAAGATTCACACAAGAGATGATCTGTTTAGGATTCGAAGCCTTGGGTTTCGAGGGGAAGCCCTGCCGAGTATTGCCTCTGTTTCCGAGCTGACAATTGAAACAGCAGTCAGTGGGGAAGAAGAGGGAAGCTTCGCCAAATTTGTTGGTGGTAAACTGGAAGAGCACCGTCCGGGAGCCTTACGTAAAGGGACAAAGATTACAGTGGAAAACCTCTTTTTCAATACACCTGCCCGATTGAAATATGTAAAAACTATCCAGACAGAATTAGCTACGGTCGGTGACATTGTCAATCGTCTGGCATTAAGCCATCCTGATATCGCATTTCGCGTGGTTCATGACGGCAACAAAATGATGAGTACTGCTGGAACAGGAGATCTAAAACAAACGATTGCCGGAATTTACGGAATCGGTACAGCTAAAAAAATGCTGAAAATTCAGGGGAAAGACTTGGACTTTGAAGTAAATGGCTATATTTCACTGCCGGAAGTTACAAGAGCCGGCAGGAATTACCTTTCAACGATTATTAATGGCCGCTATATCAAAAATTTTATGCTGAATAAGGCAATTATTAATGGCTATGGCTCAAAGCTGATGGTCGGCCGCTTTCCGATCGCTGTTTTGGAAGTAACCATGGACCCGCTTCTGGTAGATGTAAATGTTCATCCGACAAAGCAGGAAGTTCGATTGAGTAAAGAGAAAGAATTAATGACATTGATCAGTGAAGCAATAGGAGAAGCACTGAGTCAGGAACAGCTGATTCCAAATGCTGCTGCAAATCTTAATTTTAAGAAAAAAGCAGAGCAGCAGGAGCGAGTCGAACAAATGGAAATCCCTTTGGTGGAAGAAACAGCTGATGTGAAGACAACACCTGAAGCTGTTCGCAAACCTGGAAGCCTGCAATATGATTCTGTAGAAGGTCGTTTTTTTGTAGAGGGTAAAAGCGAAGAGACGAGTCAGGCAGCACCGTCAGATTCAAATAATTCCTATCAAGAGCAAAAGCCTGTGCGCTGTGAACAGCCAGAATCAATCATTGAAGAAAAACAAGCTGATTATTCAACTAATCAACCTGCAGGAGGAGAATTTCTTGAACGTGAGCAGCATGAAACAGCACTGCCAGCCGAATCTTCAAATGGGCTGTCACAAGAGCCTGTAATAGATTTTTCTGCTCTTGAAGAGGAGGCTCGAAATCACCCTGATTTTGAGATGTCCAGCAAAGAGAATCTAAAAGAGCTGAATCGAACTGTTGAACGGCTTGAGCAGGAGAAGAAGACGGAGCGTTTTCCCGAGCTGGAGTATTTTGGACAGATGCATGGAACCTACCTCTTTGCGCAGAGCAAAGAAGGGCTGTATATCGTTGATCAGCACGCTGCTCAGGAACGAATTAAATACGAATACTTTCGGGAAAAAATCGGGGAAGTATCTGATGATCTTCAGGAACTTTTGGTGCCTATTGTGTTGGATTATCCCAACAGTGATGCAATTAAGATTAGTGAGCAAAAGGAAAAACTGGAGAGTGTCGGGATTTTTCTGGAAGAATTTGGACAAAACAGTTTTATTGTCAGAGCGCATCCTACCTGGTACCCAGGTGGAGAAGAGGAAGTGATTATTCGTGAAATGATCGATATGCTTCTGATTACCGGTCAGGTCAGTGTAAAAAAATTCCGTGAGGCTACTGCTATTATGATGAGCTGCAAACGTTCAATTAAAGCTAATCATTATCTAAACGATCAGCAGGCTCGGATTTTATTGGAGGATTTGGCGGAGTGTGCCAATCCCTTCAACTGCCCTCACGGACGTCCGGTGTTAATCCACTTTACTAATTCAGATATGGAAAAAATGTTTAAACGAATTCAAGATCCGCACTGATCTGGAAAGAAGGAAATACATGAAGATTATTTTAGCTTCCCAGTCTCCGCGCAGACAGGAACTGCTTAAGCGAATTGTAGATGAGTTCACTGTGCTGGCTGCTTATATCAATGAAGAAGTACCAAAAGGGATGACACCCGTTCAATATGTGGAAACAATGGCAGAAAAAAAAGCTCGGTATATTACTCAAGAGAATCCGGAAACGCTGGTTATCGGCTGCGATACAATTGTGACCATTGACGATGAAATTATTGGAAAACCAGTCTCTCGGGAGCATGGGTTCCAAGTATTGAGAAAGCTGAGCGGCAGAAAGCATCTTGTTTACACTTCTGTCTTTATCATGGCAGACAACCATGTTTCTTCACTTCTTGTACCTGCGGAAGTGGTGTTTTATGATTTATCAGATGAAGAAATTAATCGTTACCTAGATACAGATGAATATAAGGATAAAGCAGGAGCGTACGGAATTCAGGAGCAGGGAGCATTGTTTGTCAAAGAAATAAAAGGAGATTACTATTCAATCATGGGACTGCCGATTGCGGGTCTGGCTAGACTGCTGGAAACAGAGTTTAATTATCGTAAAGAGTGAAAACTGGAATTGTCCAAGCTGATATCTATCCATGATTGAGCTTTTACAGAATGTTCCTTAGGATGTAATAACTTCTTACCATTATTTATTCAGTAAAAATTGAACAGGTCTCTGAGAAAGAATGGTTTATCTTGCAGCAGCTTTCAATAAAGTTTGGAAGTGAGTAGGTCAAAACAGTTAAGTGAAAAAGAAGTTGCACTTCCTGTGTTTATATATGACATTAGGAAATTCATTTTATAAGCCTTCTTATTTTTTCAATCAAGGCAGGAGTGATACTATAAAAACAAAGAGAGGAGCAATCTGTATGAAACCATCTAAAGACGAACTTAGAGAGAAACTGACTGATATGCAGTATGCAGTGACACAGGAAAATGCGACTGAACGTCCGTTCAGCGGTGAATATGATGATTTCTACAAAGAAGGAATTTATGTGGATGTAGTCAGCGGGGAACCTCTATTCAGCTCCAAAGATAAATACGATGCCGGGTGCGGGTGGCCTGCGTTTACTCAACCGATAAAAAAGAGAGGCGTAAAAGAGAATGCCGATTTTTCACATGAAATGCATCGGGTGGAAGTGAGGAGTACAGAGGCTGATTCTCATTTAGGTCATGTATTTACTGATGGACCATTGGACAAGGGTGGTTTGCGCTACTGTATTAATTCAGCAGCTATGAAATTTATCCCTGTAGAAGATCTGGAAAAAGAAGGATATGGGGAATATAAGGATTTGTTCGTTTAACTATTCATTTAGAAAGATATGTGTATTATGTGCATTCCAAATAGAAAAGACACGTTTGTTCATTTTAGGATGATCACGTGTCTTTTCTCAGTTTTCATCCATAAATTGGGCTAAAAAGATTGCTTTGGCTTCCCTTTTTTAGTATTATATGAATATTCTAAAAATTATAAATTGGTAATAAAAATATGGTGCATTGGGGAGAAAACGATGAAAAAAAGCGGCGCAAAGAAAATAACAAGCATTCTTCTTTTATCTACACTGGTTTTAGCGGCCTGTGGTTCAAATAGCGGGGGAACAGATACAAGCGGAGGAAGTTCCAGTTCAGGATCTGCTTCCGGAGAACAACTGTTTAGAGTCGTTGTACAGCAGGAAATGCCAAGCGCAGATTTATCTGCAGCAACGGATACGATTAGCTTTTCTGCATTGAACAATGTTTATGAAGGGCTATATCGCTTAGATGAAAACAGCAAACCACAGCCGGCAGGAGCAGTGGAATTTGCAGAAATTAGTGATGATAATTTAACTTATACGTTAAATTTGCGTGAAGATGCAAAATGGTCAGACGGTGAGCCAGTTGTTGCAGCAGATTATGTTTTTGCTTGGCAAAGAACAGTAAATCCTGAAACAGCTTCAGAATACGCATATCTGTTTGAAGTAGTAAAAAATGGAGCGGCGATCAGTGCTGGAGAAAAAGAGCTGGATGAGTTAGGAATTAAGGCAACCAGCGATTATGAATTGGAAATTACATTGGAAAAACCAACAGCTTATTTTGATTATCTGCTGGCCTTCCCATCATTTTTCCCGCAAAGGCAATCTGTGGTTGAAGAGTTTGGTAAAGAATATGCATCAGACAGTGATAAAGCAGTTTACAACGGACCGTTTACCTTAACTGATTTTGACGGACCGGGAACAGATACAAATTGGTCTTATACAAAAAATGAAGAATATTGGGATAAAGATACTGTTCAATTGGATAAAATCAATGTGGATGTTGTAAAAGAAGCACCGACTTCATTGAATCTGTTTCAGGACGGTCAGGCAGATGACGTTATTTTGAATGGCGAGCTTGCACAGCAAATGTCCAATGACCCAGAGTTTGTCAGTCAAAAGGACGGACGCACAACTTACATGGAGCTGAATCAGCGTGATGCAGACTCTCCTTATCATAATGAAAATCTGCGTAAAGCAATTTCTTATGCTATTGACAGAGATGCTTTAGTGAATAAAATTCTAGGTGATGGCTCAGTAATTTCTAAAGGTCTGGTACCGGCAGAATTGTCATTCTCACCATCTGACAATAAAGACTTTGCAGAGGAAAATGAAAATGTTCTTACTCATGATGCAGATAAAGCCAAAGAGTACTGGGAAAAAGCGAAAAAAGAATTAGGTATTGAAACACTTGATATGGATATTGTGCATGACGATACTGACTCTACGAAGAAATTAACTGAATACATTCAAGGTGCTTTAAATGATACATTGGACGGCTTGAATGTAACAGTTACGCCTGTACCCTTCTCTGTTCGTTTGGACAGAGGGAACAATGGCGAATTTGAAGCAATCATGGGCGGCTGGGGTGCTGACTATGCAGACCCAAGTAGTTTCTTGGATCTGTTCGTAACAGGTAATTCTTACAACAGAGGACATTACTCTAATAAAGAATATGACAAGCTGATTGAAGCTGCCAGTGTGACGCATGCAGCAGATACTGAAGCGCGTTGGGATGATATGGTTGATGCTGAAAAAGTTCTGATGGATCACATGGGTGTGATTCCACTTTATCAAAAGGCAGAAGCACATATGCGCAGTGCGAAAGTCAAAGGTGTGGTCGCTCACGCAGCCGGTGCACAATATGACTACAAGTGGACATATATCGAAGAATAAGAAATAACCAAAGAACGAACATTCTCAAAAGCCGCTGGGGTTTAATACCAAATCCCAACGGCTTTTTTTGTTTAAAACAATGTATGTTTTGATCAGCAGGGATCGCTTTTTAAGCAGGTCGGATGATCTGTTTTACAGTTTGCGTAATGAATGATTAAAATGCAATGGTCAACAGGAAAGTATTTTTTAAGAAGAAACCTTATTTTTTTGAGATATGGTATAGTCAAAGTACGTTCAGTTTAAGCAACTGACCAGCTTTGTTCCCTTAATTATTTAAAGATTTTTATTATGATATGATTATTATTAAATAAAAGGGTGAGATACATCAAAAGAAGAGTTAATATAAGTGTTTCCCTGCCTTTAGCATAAGAAAACTACTGATTTTGCTCACTTTATGATAAACTAAAGGCAATTCCAATCAATTAGAAAAGGTGAAAACATGTACGAATATATTAGCGGAACTGTTACATATGTCAGTCCCTACTACATTGTTGTGGAAACAAACGGGATCGGCTATCAGATTTCTGTGGGAAATCCTTATCGGTATTCTGGCAAGGAAGAACCAGTAAAAATTTATCTTCATCAAGTTATTCGAGAGGATGCACATACCCTTTATGGCTTTGCAGATTTAGAGGAAAAGCAGCTGTTTTTGAAGCTGATTAGTGTTTCGGGGATCGGACCAAAAAGCGGGCTTGCGATTATGGCATCGGAAGATCATGGCGGATTAATTAACGCGATCGAAAGTGATGATGCAGCGTACCTGACAAAATTTCCGGGGGTTGGGAAGAAGACTGCTCAACAAATGATACTGGATTTGAAAGGTAAGCTGGGGGACCTTGAACGGTCGGAGGCGGCAGTAGAAGCGATGGCAACATCAGCCTTTGCCGGAAGCGGTAATCAGCCGTTGGAAGAAGCATTGGAGGCTCTTGGTGCGCTTGGCTACAGTGAAAAAGAGATCAAACGTATCACTCCTAAACTGGAGGAACTGGAACAGGGTCAGACAGATGAATATCTGAGAAATGCGTTGAAATTGATGATGAAGCGATAGAGGAGGACAGGCGAATGAATGAAGAGGAACGACTTCTTTCAGCGGAAAGCAGTGAAGAAGAGAATAATCTGGAAGTTTCTCTGCGTCCCAGATTGCTCCAGCAATTTATTGGTCAGCATAAAGTAAAACAGGAGCTGCAAATATATATCAATGCAGCTAAAAAAAGAGAAGAGTCTTTGGATCATACTCTTTTATATGGGCCTCCTGGACTTGGTAAAACGACGATGGCAATGGTTATTGCTAACGAAATGTCTGTGAATATTCGGACGACAAGCGGACCGGCGATCGAACGCCCGGGTGATCTGGTAGCTATTTTGAATGAGCTGGAACCAGGGGACGTTTTGTTTATTGATGAGATTCATCGGCTGCCTCGTGTTGTGGAAGAAATGCTGTATTCTGCAATGGAAGATTTTTTTGTGGATATTATGGTTGGACAGGGTACTACCGCACACCCTGTTCATTTTCCCCTACCTCCTTTCACACTCATTGGAGCGACAACAAGGGCTGGACTGCTTTCTGCACCTTTGAGAGATCGCTTTGGTATTGTTTCTCATATGGAATATTATGAAGAAAATGATTTAAAGGAAATTATTATTCGTTCGGCAGATATTTTTCTGACTGAAATTGTGGAAGAAGGAGCTTTTGAAATTGCACGACGTTCACGAGGTACGCCGAGAATTGCCAACCGTCTGCTAAAACGGGTGCGCGACTTTGCTCAGGTTCAGTCAGATGGAATCATTAACCAGTCAATCGCAGATCAAGCCTTGACGCTGCTTCAAGTAGATACTCAGGGATTGGACTATGTGGATCAGAAGCTGTTGCGTACGCTAATCGAGCTGTATGGCGGTGGTCCTGTTGGTTTAAGCACATTATCTGTCAACATCGGCGAGGAGACTGAGACGGTGGCGGATATGTATGAACCTTATCTTATTCAAAAGGGATTTATTAAGCGAACTCCCCGAGGAAGAATTGCTACTGCGCGGGCGTATGAACATTTCAATTATCCAGATTATACTCAAGAGTAAAAAAGCAGTACTGCAGTAAATAATAAGTTTTAGAAGTCAAATCAGCAAAGAAAAATCATCAAAAATAAATATCGTAATTTGATCTTTTTTATTACCATTCTGTTTGTTTTATGTGTCAAAAAAGCAATCAATAATGACGAATTTGCGATTTAGTATTGATTATTATTTTTGATTCGATATACAATATAAGTGAGGTAAGGAGGGATTACCGTGGACGTAAAAATTGAACTGGGTAAGAAGATTCGATTACTTAGAGAAAAGAATGGGCTTACCAGAGAAGCATTCTGTGATGATGAATTGGAACTGACTGTTCGTCAGTTGACTAGAATTGAGGCTGGCCAATCACTTCCAACCTTACCCAAAATAACATTTATCGCTCAACGTCTATTAATCCCGATTCATCATTTGATTGATGAAGAACATATTGAACTACCTAAAAGATATTTACAATTGAAATTTGGATTATATAAGCTTCCTACTTACAGAGAAGATGATCGAGTTGCTAAAAAGGAAAATTACTTTGAAGAAATCTATGAAGAATATTATGAAAATCTTCCGGAAGAAGAGCAGCTGGCAATTGATGTACAGCAAGCTTCTATGGATGTTCATTTAACTGAGAATGCAGATTTTGGTGAAGGACTTCTCAGTGATTACTTTTCTCAGATTCTCCAAAAGAAAGAATACTCAATCAATGACTTACTAATTATTAAGTTGTATTTTCAATGTATTTATTACAAGCACTATGATGAAAAGACATTTTTCTTTTTATTAGACAGGGTAATGGAACAAGTAGACTATTCAGTAGATGTTGAATTGTCGTTACTAAACAGAATCTTGGTAACGGCAGCATCTATAATAATCAAGTATGAAAAATATTCTAAATTAATTGATGTAGTAAAAGTTTCTAAAATTATCATGCAGACCAGTCAAGATTTTCAGAAAAAACCTATTATTGATATGGTAGAAGGTAAGTACTATTTATATTTTTTAGGAGATCGTGAACTAGCTGAACAGAAATACAAAGATGGGGCTCAATGTGCCAGACTGTTTGATGATCCAATGCTGGGAGAGAAAATCCTTCAGGAGTTGGAAGATGATTTGGCAATTGTGAATATTAATAAAAATTGAATGTATAAAGATACCTAAGGCTGAATTTATTTTTAGTCTTTTTTTGTTCAACAGGACATGTGTGTCCTGTTGGGAAAGCCGACAATTACCTATACTAAACGCATAAGAAACGACAAAGAAAATTAGATAAGGAGGAACTGAACTGTGTTGAGATTTTTTATGTTATTAAGTAATTGGTGGGTAGACTAAAGATTAGGGGGATAAGATTTGAGCAAAGTGGGATATTCTATAGAAACTGAGCAAGTTACTGTTCAAAATCTTATCATCTTTAATGAGGAAGAAAATGAAAAGCTCTTGAAAGTCACTTTAAACGATGAGTTATTTAAAATTGTTGTTTTAAAACAATGGGAAAAGAAAAAAATTTCTTTAAATAGCAACATGATCGATAAAGTGGAGATTTCAGAAATTGTGTGATGTGGTACTTTGGAGATGATAGATTACAAGGGTGTTTCAGACACCTCTTTTCTTATCGGTGGATAGCCGTTCTGAACTAATCACCGATAAGAAAAGGGTTTAGGGCAATGTAAACATTGTTCTTAATTGGGTCTGGTTAAATAATAGAGAAAGGAAGTCACTTCTAGCTAAAGTGTCTTTTTTTCTGCAGTCAATTTGAGTAAGATCATCGGAAATCAGTTCAGTACAGTTTTCCAATAATCATTTTTCTATTAACGTATCTTTTTTAATTAAGAAATAATTTTTCAGCAGAAGGAGAAAATTTATGCATTAGGACATTTGTGTCCTGTTGGAAAATGAAATGATTTACTATACTTTATCCTATATTAAGAAACAAAAAATTCTGAGGTATTGAGCAGGTTGGATAAAACTGAATGCTTATGTGCTTTGGACCTTGAAATGATTGATTGTGGTGTGTGACACCACTTTTCTTATTGATGACTGGAAGTAATGGGTTGATCATCAATAAGAAAAGGTTTAGAGCAATGAATGAATTGTTCTTAATGGATCTGGTTAAATAATAGAGAAGAGAGGTCACTTCTAGCTAAAGTGACTTTTTTTCTGTCCAAAAAAGAAGAGTTAAGTTATTAATTAATAAGTTATGTGATAGTGAGCGACTTGCTATTTGAACGGTGTTTGCTAGAATAAAAATACATGGAGAATGGCAGAATCGGGAGGAAAAACAGATGAGCGAATCACTGGTCACAAAAAAGGCAATTGCTCGTAGCTTAATTGAGCTGTGCGAAACAAAATTATTCAGTAAAATAAGTGTTCAGGATATTACGAAGCAGGCAGGGCTGAATCGACAAACTTTTTACTATCATTTCACAGATAAATATGATTTGCTGCGTTGGATTTATCAGGAAGAAGCCTTTATTTACCTGGATACAAAAGATGTCAATATTGGTAACTGGGAAGAGCAGTCATTGAAAATGCTCAAAGCTATTCAGTCGAATAAGGATTTCTATTATAATACAGTCAGTTCATATTCAGAGGTGATGATGACGGATTTTTCAGAAATCACAAAAAAACTGTTTATTAGTCTGTTTGAACAAATGGATACAGAGGGAGAGCTTTCAAAAGAAGACAAGCAGTTCTATGCGCGCTTTTTATCCTATGGCTGCAGCGGAGTATTGTCAAACTGGATTCTGGAAGGTTATAAAGAACCCCCTTTAACTATTGCTACACAATTGTTTCGTCTGGCCAAAGATATTGAATTTTTCTCTTACCGTCTGTATCAGAAAGAAGTGAATGATTTTTCCTGACAAATGGGCAGGACTGTCTAAAAAGACGACAATTCTGAGCAGCTGGTATGAGACTTTTTTGCACAATCAGTGTATGTAAAATTCAGTAAAATGAATCTGAGTGATTTTTGTGAAAAAGAAGAATATCGGAATACTATCAGCCAGTACGTTCGGCGGATTCTATTTGGCAGGAAATTTGACAGAGGAAAAGAAGCAGGCTGAGTAATTAAGACTGAAGAAGAGCTGAGCAGCTGTTATTATGGGAAGCATCAAGTGTATCTGATTGCTGGAGAGATAGGTATGCTGACAGCTGCAGTCTGCTATTTGATTATCAACACTCAGAAAAAAAGTTGCATAATGCATGCAAACAGATAAATAATCTGGCATACTTAAATGAAAAACAGGAGACTACTTATGGAAAAAATACTTTTTGTCTGTCTGGGCAACATCTGCCGATCTCCAATGGCGGAGGCAGTAATGAGAAATAAAATACAAGAAATCGGACTTGAAAAAGAACTGCTGACAGCATCGGCTGCAACGAGCAGCTGGGAAGCAGGGAATCGACCTCATATAGGCACACAAAAACTGCTAAAACAGAATGGCATCACGTTTGACGGCATTCGTTCAACTAAGATACAGCCAGAAGATTTTTACAATTATGGCTATATTATCGGAATGGATGAGAATAATCTGGAAGATTTACGAAGAATGGCACCGACTAACTGGGATGGAGAACTGCATTTATTTATGTCTGTTGTTGAAGGGCAGGAAACAGAAGAAGTACCAGACCCTTACTATACTGGAGATTTCCAGATGACCTACAAAATGATTGATAGTGGAACCGATGCTTGGCTGAATCTGATTAAAAACAACCGCAATAAGTGAATTTCAGACTTTTCCCTTAGATAATTCAGACCTAAGAAGGATGGATTTCGAAAGAGGAGCCTGTATAATAGAAGAGTAGGTTCGCAGGAGAAACAGTTTTAGAAGATAAAATCGTAAGAAATGGAGGGATAGAATATGCAGTCATATCAATCAATTGTATTTGAACTGACACTTTACTATTTGATCGCAGTTATCAGTCTGCCGTTAGTGTATGCTGTAACCTATCACTTGCCGTTTACAGGGATTTTTTCAGCAGAATGGCTGGGTGTGAGTATCATGTTGTATCCGATTGTATTCCTGCTTTCAGGTCTTCGATACAGCCTTCAGCGAATTCGAAGCAGGCAGAAAAACAGTCATTAAGAAATATATTAAAAAGGGGAGAATCAACTGTCTATATCGGACTAATGAGTTCTCCCCTTTTTTATTCAGTTTATTTCAGGCTTTAAGCGGTGCGCTGTTCCATTTGGAAAGCATTCAGCATTTTATCTGATGCTTCATCAATCGGCGTTATTGATTCGAGATCTCCCTGCACAGCGATCCGAGTGATTGCCTGAATATCACCGCATGTGATCAGTGTAATCATTTTTCTGTCGTCTACATCATCAATTAGTTCGATCCGATTTGGAGCGACTTTTTCTTTGAAATTAATTTTATAAGTGTAAATATTTGTCAAATCCGTTGTATAGATTAGTTGGCCGATTTCCACAAACTCCAGTGGAGAAAAAAGCGATACACCATCCAAAGTTCTGTGACTGGCTAGAGCATAATTGTTTTTTCCGCCCATTACCTGATCCGGCTTCATTGTTCCTGCGCCGGTTAAAAGCTCCACATTACCCAATCCTTTAAAAATAGGCAAGTTAATCTCCACGCTGGGAATAGCAATCCCACCGATAACTGGCAGGTTTTTATTTTCAAACTGTGCTTTAATTACTGCTTCTGTACTAATAGATTCAACAGCATCAAAGTCAAAAGAAGTATTGGCCTGCATGTTTGAGGCTACATCATCTTTGGTAAAGCTTTCGACATTGTAGGCTTTTCCATTTAACTGAATGATGAAGTTTCTGATTTGTGTATTAAAAATTAAGGCCAGCCCCACTACAAGAAGCAGGAACAATAAAATATTGATTAGCCAGTTTGTTTTCTTCTTTTTTCGTTTTTGAGGTCTTGAACCCCGCCCTTTTTTTGAACTCATAAGTCACTCTCCTGTTTTTTCTGGTGAATATCTGAAAGTTATGCAGGGCTATCTGTCGGTTCCGCCAATACAAGTAAACTAGCTGAATGACAGATGCAGCATTGTTAAGTATAATTTGGATTGGAAATGGGAAATAATGTATTTGTTTATGTAATAATAATGAAACTATTTAAGGACAAACTCTTCAGACATGTCTTAGTATAGCATGCTTTATTTGGAAACTATAGATTTTTAATCAAAACTTTAATAAAAAAGGTGCTTAAAATGAAAATCAGCAGAAATTGGTATAATCGCAAATGAAGGCAAATATGTCTGATTATATTAATTTTGTCATTGAATTTTAAACAAAAAGAAATAAGCATTTTCATGCCAAATCATGTAAAATGAAATAAGTAGAAATCTGTGAAGGGGTGAGATTGGTAAATGCTGGATTTAATTTATGTACATGTGGATGTTACAAGTAATGCTGTTTTGTCAAAAGGGATTACACATCATGATTTTGTCAGTTCAGTCGTACATAAGCCGAAGAATCTCCTTTTGCTGAACCCTTATGAAGAAGACGGCGAGTATGAACGGCATAGCGGATTGAAAATTATCAGAGAAGAAGCGGGTGTGGAACAGTTTTTTTCCAGTGCCAACCGCAGAAGAAATAATGGTGAAGTCAAATGGATGGATTTCACAGATGTCGCTATGTTGAAAGAACTGACACCTTTGGAGATTTCAGAATTACTGTATTTTGGTCATACAAAAACGAGTTTACATTCTCCATTCTTTTATAAATTGCAGAATAATTTTGTTTTTTTTGAATATGCAGATCAAATGACTCGAGTGTATTATCGCTATATTGATGAATTTTATCGGATTCTGGCTAATAAAATCAGTGCTGCTGTGTTGGAAAAGGTGAATGATAAGAAAAGCTTTTTCCGCAGAGGAGTTTCCATAGACAAAATGAGCAGCGATCTGTTAAAAGAGATGAAGCCTATCCTTCAAGAAGGAATTGTTTTTTGTTTTGAAGATATTGAGCAAAAAGGGAAAGACTATCGAATTCCGATTTATATGATAGAAGATTCATTGTGGAAGACCAAAAATTTGGTATATAAGGAAGATCCGCTGATTGCCTCACTGATCTATAATTCAGGGAAGCGTACATGGCATTTTGAGAATAATGAAGAAAGCTTCAATATACAGCTGCCGAAGCATGCATAAAAAGATGAGAAGAGGCATATTATCAGCCTGTCTCATCTTTTTTTATTTGATCATCTTTTATGGCATCTTCTATTTCTTTATGCAGGAAATAGGAAATGACCGTACGGATGACAACAAGGGAAGCCAGTTTGAAAAGATCCTGGAATGTAGGCTTGATAATAGACTCAATAATATCTGCAGCAATTAAAATTTCCAGACTTAGCAGAATATAGCTGCCTAAAAAATTCTTGATTAAATTGTTGTTTGTTGTAATCATCAGACGATCCTGCTTTTGAAACTCACTCTTGAAAAAATCTGCTGCTGCTAGTGCCACGCCCCAGATCAATACAATAATGGACAGAATATTCAGGCAAAGCACAAAGACTTCAAAAAAAGGAATCAGTCCATCCATCATGTTTTCAGCTAAATGTGTCATAGTTTACTCCTTTTCAGCCGTTCACTCACCAAGCTTACATTTTTTTGATTATGGCAAAAATTTCATAGGGTAATATTTTTGCTGAATTGGCAAGGTAATGTGTAAAATGAATTTAGATAAAAAAATGCCCGGCTTGTTTTAATACAGTCAACGTGTTCTCTTTGTCTGCATTTTTAATTAACAGATAATCTGTATTGTATGTAGACAAGGTAAAGATAGAGATGCCATTTTCAGCCAGAGGATTTGCCCAGCTGCGTCAGGATGCCGATCAAAGTAAAGTCAAGTTCACCGACAATCTGAATGATAAACCAGTTTGAGTCAGCAGCAATGGCTCGTCTGTTATCTATTGAATTGGTTGGAACAATGACTGAGCACTCATCGGCAGTATAGGTGATGCTTTTGAAGCCGGTCAGCTGACTGAATTCTTTTGGTATCAGGTGGTCAGCCGGAAATTTTATGACGGAGTAATCTACCGTATCATGAAGCTTTAAATCCATTGATTCTACTCCTTATTTATAGTGAACCATTCAATCATTGCGACTGCGCTGTTTATTGGAAGGGTTCGCTCTTTTCTTTCTATAGTTTAGTCTATCACAGATGAAATCGGGAGAACAGAAAACAGAGTTATTTACAACCTATTTTCTTTGTGCTAAACTAAGCCTGTCTTGTAAGGACATCAAAATTTAATAGAACACCATCACATAGGGGAGCTTCGTAGCTGAGAATGAGATTACTCTAAACCCTTGAACCTGTTGCGTTAGTACGTGCGTAGGAAGTTGTGATGGAGTAGATAGATAATTACTCCTCCTTTGTTGATTGGTTTGTTCTAAAACAAGGAGGATTTTTTATGTCAAAAAAAATGGATTTACGAGTTTGGATTGAAGGGACTGTGATTGCTGCTATGGCAATGGCTTTATCTTTTATTCCGCTGGAATCAGCCAATGCAGCATTTGATTTATCTCTGGGGATGATTCCTCTGGTACTTTATTCGTATCGTAGAGGGGCTTTGCCGGGGATTACAGCTGGGTTCATCTGGGGGCTGCTCAGTATTGTTCTGGGCTCTGCCATGAAAAACTTCATTTCGGTTCCGCAGATTATTTTTGAGTACCCATTTGCGTTTGCTTTTGGGGGAATGGGCGGCTTGTTTTCTTCCAAAATTCAAAAAGCAATATCTGACAGTCAGTCGAATAAGGCGGTCAGTTATATCTTAATTGGGAGCCTAACTGCAGTCGTCTCCCGCTGGTTTTGGCACTACTGGGCGGGGGTCTTTGTTTGGGGAGTCTATGCTCCGGAAGGGATGAGCCCATACTGGTATTCATTGCTGTTTAATGGAGGCAGTGCCATTGCAAATACAGTACTGGTCAGTGTAGTTTTAGTTATTATAGTCAAAGTGGCACCGAAGCTGTTTATTCCAAAAATGGCTCATTATATCAACAATTCAGCCAAAAATAAATAAATCAAAAAAGCCGAATACCCTGCTGTAAAACAGCGAGGTATTCGGCTTTGATAGTCATAATAATTTATTTTATTTGGCGTTTATCGGATATTCCCAATCTGCTGATTCGTTTAATATGGTCAACAGGAATCATGCGGATTTGCTGAGTGTCCTCCTGAGAACGAAGCATAATGGAGTCAGTAATATTTTTAGAAACAATCCAACCGGAGGCAGCTTCAAATTTTTGATCTGTCGGGCTTTCTTTGATTTGCAAGACAACAAGACTCTTCTGGGCTGCGGCTAACTGCAATTCTTTTAAAATTTCTTCCCGCTCTTTTGATTTTTCATTTTTAACCTTACTGTCATCTAAAAAGGCAGAGAAGAAACTATGGGAAGATTGTGTGATCAGTCTGGAAATACTTTTCATCGTTGATTTATGATCGTTATCCATTTTTCTACCCCCTTCAATATTAAGACAATCCGAATAATCATTATTTATCGTAGTTATTATCATTCTACCTAATTTTTAGTCAAAATTCAAGAAGATATGTTCCCATTTTTAATCAAAATGAGGTTGCTTTTTTTATTTGTTTGAGTAAGATTAGAGTATATAATTAATTAGTATTGTTGCAAATGGAACTGGTATTGAAGAAAAGAAAGAGTGATAGTATTGGCACAAAAGCAGAGACTGAAACTGAAGAAATGGATTATTGGATTGTTGGCAGCCGCTGCTTTAGGAGGAGCACTATTAGGGAAAATAGCACCTATGGAAGCTGGTTTTTCCAATTTATTTAAAAAGGAAAAAGAGGCTGTATTAGGAGAAGATTCTACAAATAAAACGTCAGAGAATGTTGGGAAAATTGTAACTTCTGAAACAGAAGAAGTACAGTTGAGTTATGCAGAGCAGGTAACTCAGGAGATTCAGCAGGATAAATTTAATGGACGGATAAATGTTCCACTGTTATTGCAGACAGAGGATTACTGGAAGACAATTCCTTACGGTACGGGAGAAAATAATACACTGGAAAAAAATGGCTGTGCGATTGTTTCACTGGCAATGGTTGCGTCCTATCTGGACAATGCGGAAGTTCTGCCTCAGGAAATTCTTGACTGGTCTAAAAATGATTATTTTATTGAAGGACAGGGAACAGGTTGGGGAATTTTTGCAGAGTTTGCTGCAGTAAAAGGATATGCCTATGAGAACTTGCCGAGTCTAAGTGCAGTGGAAGAGCAGCTGATACAAGGTCATCCGGTTATTATTTCTGTAAAGCCAGGGGCATTTACTCAAACGGGTCATATCATGGTTTTAACTGGCTATTCAGATGGTAAATTCTGGCTGAATGATCCGAACGACAACGAAGAAAAAGGGCATTCGAGAATGGCCTATACTCCTGAACAGCTGGAAACAGATGCCATGAATTACTGGGCGATCTATAAATAGAAGAATTAACGGACTGACAGATTCGAGGGCTCTTTGCTGAAGCAGAGCTTCACTCGACTCTGTTTTTTTAGATGCAGATTCAGGTAAAGGATTTCAGGAAATAAGGTGGATTAGTTTATTGTCAGGACTATCATTTATTTATACAATGAAAAAATGGGCTTCCAGAAGAATTCGATGAAACAGACAGATGATTTAAGTTAAACATATCAAGTAAAAGAAAAGGAGCAATTGATAGGAGAAAAATACTTAGCCTATTGCTGCTGCAATTTGGAACAGTTTCTGTAGGTACGAAGCAATCTATTTTGATTTAGATGTATTATTGCCAGAAAGCTTTCGGTCTATTTATCCCGGAGAACCGCTTTTGAAAAGCTTTGATTCTGGCATAGGGGAGTTTTCTTTTAAGAGCATTGGTCAAATCTTTGGAGGTATTTCTGATGAGAAAGAGATTGTCGGACTCAGTATTACTGAACATCTGCCTTGGAATGCGACTAACTTGCGACAAAGCGCTCAATTTTTCATGTTTGACTCTGAAGATAAGAGGCTTCAGCAGTAATGGATTTAGGTCTAATATGCAGTTTACGAACATTCGTTCTTGTGATATGCTGATTAAAATATATTATGAGGGGGAAAAAGATGGAACGAATAAGATGTGACTGGGCTAACAGCAATGAACTGGATAAGGTTTACCATGATGAAGAGTGGGGACAGCCTGTTCATGACGATCAGAAGTTATTTGAATATTTGCTTTTGGAAAGTATGCAGGCAGGTCTCAGCTGGTCAACAATTCTAAAGAAAAGAGAAACATTAACTGAAGCTTATGATCAGTTTGACTATAAAAAAATTGCTGAGTATACAGAGGATAAAAAAGAGAAGCTTTTGCAGAATCCAGGTATTATCCGGAATAAACTGAAAGTTGCAGCAGCTGTTACCAATGCTGTACAATTTATGGAGATTCAAAAAGAATTTGGGAGCTTTGATCAGTATATTTGGGCGTTTGTTGACCACAAGCCGCTTGTAAATCACTGGTCGTCTGTGAAAGAGGTACCGGCTTCCACAGAACTGTCAGATCAAATCAGCAAGGATCTAAAAAGAAGAGGGTTTAAGTTTTTAGGCACAACAACTATCTACGCATTTATGCAGGCTATGGGGCTGGTAGATGACCATTTGGTTCATTGTTTTAGAAGAATAGAAAAATAGTTTTTATTTCTTTCGCAGTAAATCTGGTTATATATTAAGAAAGTGATGTTTGGACTGAAAGCAAACATGTTCTGTTGATCAGAGCGGAACAGTACGGTAGTGATGCAGCTTTGGATCAGACAATTTTAATTAAAGAAGACACTACGGGTATCTTTAATCTTTGGATATACTATTGTTATTGAAGTATTGTTATTATTTTGATTGCTTCCGGTATTAAACGGTTTCTTGAGAAGGCGCGATCCAGATAAAGAGTAATGGCTGGAAGGATTTTTAGCAATAACTGTTTTGTCCGGAAACTTTTAAGTTATCGAATTTTTAGTGATAAATCTGTTGACTCTCTCCTCAACGTCATGGTTTATACTGAGCTTATGTAAGGAATTGATTGAGTAATTAAAGAAACAGGGACGGGGGAATTGGTAATGAAATACGAATGGCGAAAAGAGGAAAAGGAACAGTATTTGCCCAAGAAGCAACCAATGGAACTGAATATACCAGCGCAAAAGTTCTATACAATTTCAGGCAAAGGAGATCCGAACAAGGAGCCGTTTGCAGAAGATACAGCAGCACTTTATGCAATGTCCTATGGGATTCGGATGATGCATAAAAACGGACCTGTTCCTGATGGATTTTTTGAATATACTGTCTATCCTTTGGAAGGAATCTGGACTTTGGAGGTAGAGGATATTCGACCGGACGGCAGTTTTGAAAAAGCTGATTTGATCTATAAACTGATGATCCGACAGCCTGAATTTGTTACAAAAGAAATTGCTTTAGCAAATATTGACAAAGTAAGTCAAAAGAAACCCAACAGCAGTAACAGTAAAATATTGTTTGAAGAGCTGACTGACGGCAGGAGTCTCCAAATGCTCCATATAGGACCGTATGATGATGAGCATATGACATTTGATGTGATGAAGAAATACTGTGAAGAAAATGGATTAGTTCGACGAACAATGGCGCATAAGGAAATTTACTTATCAGATCCAAGAAAAAGTGATCCGGAAAAGATGAAGACAGTATTGAGGTATTTTTTGAAGTAAAAAAAGAAGAGGTCGGGACAAACACTCATGAGGGCTATCGCCCACACCAAACAGAATGAAAAGAAAAAAACGATCGACCCACACACTATTTCCCTGTCATACTAAAGAGGACAGAAGAGCTTGTAGATCGATCGCTTATTGAGGTTCTTCTCCAAGTTGATCTTGAGGGGCAAACTAGATCGTTCTGCTTATCTGCTCCTGCGGTTACTCGTCGCATGAAGACCTCTGCTTCTGTGATTACTCGTCGCATGAAGACCTTTGCTTCTGCGAAATCATTAGGTCATAGAACCTGCGTATAAAAATAAATCGTTTTTATATTCACAGTAATAAACTGTTTGATCTCTATGACTGCTGCAATTGACTGCTCAGCTATTGCGGCAGGATAATTATAAACGTAGAGCCTTCGCTTATTTTGGATTTAACAATAATTTTTCCATTATGTAAAGTCACGATTCTTTTTGCGATGGGCAGTCCCAGTCCGTTTCCCTGGGATTGATGAGAACTGTCTCCCTGGTAAAATTTATTGAAAATATGTCGACGTACCTTGTCTGACATACCAGCACCGGTATCTTTAATAGTCACTTTGACTTCTTTGCCCAACGTATAACAGTTTATTTCTATGGTATCTCCAATATCTGTAAAATTTATCGCATTTCCCAAAATATTCAGCCATACCTGCATAAGCAAATCTGAATCAGCAGTAACAGTAACCGGCTGCAGGGTCAGATTAATTACAAGGTCTTTTGTTTCCCAGTCCTTTTGTAGTAAGATCAGAGCCTGACGAAGCTGTTCGTCTAAGGAGTAGGGTGTCCTTTTTAACGTGATGCTTTCCTGATTCTCCACCTTTGAAAGTAAAAGAATATTTGAAGAAAGGGAACTGAGCCTCTCAGTTTCCTCTGTAATTATCTTTAAATATCGGACTCTGTCAGCTTCTGATATATCCGGCTTCTGCAGCTGTTTGGCAAACCCGTTGATTGAAACCAGCGGTGTTTTCATTTCATGGGAAAAGTCATTAATAAAATCTTTATGGACCAGCTCTACATTTTTTAGTTCACGGGCCATCAAATTGAAGTTTTGTATCAGATCTTCCAGATCGTTATTCATTTTAGTTGACTCAATTTGTACATCAAAGTTGCCGCCTGCGATTTCCCGTGTCCCTTCAACCACCTGATTTAAAGGGCGTAAAATTCGTTTACTGAAACCTGCTGCGATAATCGTTCCAACGACTGTGCAGGAAAGCAGTGTAATAATCAGTCGAATCAGCGGATAACCGAATAAGGTACTGATCAGTCCCAGCTTTAAAAGAAAAAATAAAAGGATTCCTGATATGATCGATGAAACCAGTAAAATACAAGCGATAATTAGTGAAAAATGAACATAGATGGACCGTCTATCTTGTCTCATTGGCAACTCCTTTATATCCGAGACCTCGAATCGTCGTAATGGAAAAATCTTTAGAGCCGGAAAATTTTTCTCTTAGACGTTTAATATGTACATCTACAGTCCGTTCATCTGTGAGTGAATCAATACCCCAAATGTCATCCAACAGCTGATCACGTGTAAAAATTTTATTTTGAAAAGAAAGCAGCTTATACAAAAGTAAAAATTCTTTTTTGGGAAGCTCTGTACACTCTGCTCCCTGATAAACACAGAAACTGTTGAGATCCAGCAATGTATGTCCGACTGTCAGACGGCCTTCCAAATTAATCTGGGCTCTGCGAAGAATTGCTTTAATTCTAAGCAGGAATTCATCAAAGTCAATGGGCTTAACCAGATAGTCGTCAACACCGGTGAGAAAACCATATTTTTTATCCTCTGCGGCTTCTTTTGCAGTAACCATAATGATCGGCAGCTGAGTATTTTCTTTTCGAATGGCTGAAACGACCTGATAGCCATCCAGCTCAGGCATCATAATATCAACAACAAGCAGATCGATCAGCTGTTCTTCCAATAGAATCAGAGCTTCTTTTCCATTTCCTGCCTCCAACACCTGATAGCCATCCTGTTTTAATACTGCAGCCATTAATGCTCGAATATTTTTATCATCTTCTGCAACAAGAACCGTAATCATGTCTTTCCTCCATTCTTTTATTCACTATATTATAAACTAAAAACCTGTTGAAGAGAATGTGAATGGAGTTGTCAAAATTATAAAAACAGGTTCTCTTTACTAAATTGCAGCGACTCTCCGGCAGAAACTGTTGATCGGTTGAAAGCAGTGATAGCTGTCTTTTCATTTATCTGTTTGTATCAAGAAGCAGCCTGTTATTGCGACCACAAACAATTCTTGATAACTAGCCTGTTAATGAACCGTTTAGTGTAGTAGAAACGTTATAATTGCCAAAAATCCCGATTAATTCTTAAGAAATGTATAAGAAAAATAACTGAAATCGTTTTCTGTATTTTGTTATCATTTCGTTCATATTCAGTACATATTCGAGTGATAATCTGACAATGAATAATTAAATGAACCAAATTGATTTTATTTTTAATGATACTGTTTGGTTAAATGAAGAAGGGGAGAAAAAGATGCTTCAGGTAAAAGATATAAAAAAGAGTTATACAACAGGTGAGTTTACCCAAGTAGCGCTGAATGGTGTCAATATTAATTTCCGTGAAAATGAATTTGTTGCCATCCTTGGTCAGAGCGGATCAGGTAAAACAACTTTACTGAATATTATTGGCGGGCTGGATCAATATGACAGCGGAGATTTAATCATTAATGGGAAATCTACCAAAAACTTTAAGCAGGGGGAGTGGGATGCCTACCGTAATAACAGTGTCGGTTTCATTTTTCAAAGCTATAATCTGATTACACATTTAAGTATTTTGGATAATGTGGAAATGGGAATGACGTTGAGTGGGGTTTCTGCTTCTGAAAAGAAAAAGCGTGCCTTGGAAGTTCTGGAAAAGGTAGGCTTGAAAGAGCATACGCATAAAAAACCGAATCAGTTATCCGGAGGTCAGATGCAGCGTGTGGCAATTGCCAGAGCATTAGCCAATGATCCTGATATTATTTTGGCGGACGAACCAACAGGGGCTCTGGATACAGAGACAAGTACTCAAATTATGGATTTGGTGAAAGAAATTGCGGATGATAAGCTGGTTATTATGGTGACTCATAATCCGGAATTGGCTGAGGAATATGCGGATCGGATTATTAATTTCCGTGACGGGCATGTGGTCAATGATTCTAATCCCTATGAGGAGTATGAAGAAGATCACAATTATCAGCTGAAAAAGACCAGTATGAGCTACTGGACCGCACTGAAGCTTTCCGGCAAGAATATCGCAACAAAAAAATGGCGGACAGGACTGACAGCATTTGCTGCAAGTATCGGGATTATTGGGATTGCTTTAATTTTGAGTCTGTCGAATGGATTCCAAAAGCAAATTGACTTATTCCAGAACGATGCATTGTCGGAATATCCTATCATTGTATCCAAACAAGCGATGAATATGGATGAAGAAGCGTTAAAGGAGATGCGGAGCAATTCTCCGACTAGCAGCAAAGAATATGCTGACACGGATGAAGTAGTGCTCTATAATCCAGAGGAATCAAATATTCGCCATACGAATAATATTACTCAGGACTATATTGATTATTTGAACAAAATTGATAAAGATCTGGCAAGCGGTATCGGCTATACCAGAGTTGTCGGAATGAACCTGTTAAGAGATGTTGACGGCAAAGTCCAGCTGGTTAACTTTAATGCAGATTCTTCCAGCAGCAGCGGAGCGATGGCAGGAGGGCTCTCAAGTATGAGCAATGCCGGGCTGTCTTCTTATCCTGTTTCAACAAGTGGCTCAATCAATGAATACTTGAAAAAGAATTATGATGTTTTATCTGGAAGTTATCCTGAAAGTACAGACGAACTTGTACTGGTAATCGATAATAAGAATCGTGTCGATCAAAGTATTTTGAAAAATCTTGGTTTTGATATTGCTGACAAAGATGGTATAGACTTTGATGAAATTGTCGGAACAGAATTAAAAATAATTGGCAATGATGATTACTATTCAGAAACAGAATTTGGGAATTTTGTTCCTAATAATGACTACGATGAAATGATCGGCAAAGCAGCGAAAACATTGAAAATCAGCGGAATTATTCGTCAAAAGGAAGACACTCAAGTGGCTACTCTAAGCAGCGGGATTGCATACAGTGACAAGCTGGTAGAGGAAATTATTGATCTGGAACAGGGTTCTGACATTGTCAAAGCACAAAAAGATTCTGATGTGAATGTGATGACGATGGAAAAACTGGATGATACTACAAAACAATCCGTTCTTTCTTATATTGGCGGAGATAGTATGCCTCAAATGATTTTTATCTATCCGACAAGCTTTGAATCGAAGGAGAAGATAGTTACGTATTTAGATGAATACAACGATGGAAAAGAAACAGCTGATAAAATTGTTTATACTGATCTAGCTCAAACTATGACAGATATGACTGGCGGGATTATGGACGGTATCACCATTGTTCTGGTTGCTTTTGCATCAATTTCGCTAGTGGTTTCTCTAATCATGGTAGGAATTATCACATATATTTCTGTGTTGGAAAGAACAAAAGAAATTGGTGTTTTGCGTGCATTGGGTGCCCGTAAGAAGGATATCACTCGCGTGTTTAATGCTGAAACGCTGATTATTGGTATGTGTTCAGGACTTCTGGGAATTGGGATTGCCTACCTGTTGACGCTTCCAACAAATATCATTTTGAAAGATATGACCGGCTTAAGCAATGTAGCACAGTTGAATCCGATTCACGCATTGGCTCTGATTACGATCAGTGTTGTACTGACGCTATTGGGCGGCGCACTGCCTGCGAAATGGGCGGCAAAGAAAGATCCGGTAGAAGCATTAAGAACTGAATAATAAAGTGAACCCCGCTCTTCTTACAAACAGGAAAAGAAGAGCGGGGTTTTTACGTAAAAAAGTATCGGCCGTTATGCAATTGCGGCTGATACTCTTTTATTTTCATTCTGTTTGGTGAGGATGACAGCCTTCATGAGTGTTTGTCCCCACCTCAATGTATCTGTTTTCAAGAGAAAGAGTCCTCTGTTCTTCGTGTGTTTCCAAATGTTTTAGCTTTTTGACTGCGCCGGTAAAGGAATAGATCAAAACTACAGTTGAACCGATCCAAGCCAGCGGCGCAGCTGAAACAGCACCTATGAAGCCGAAGGAAGCAGTTAATACAATTGCGGCGAATGAGCGCATGACCAGTTCCATAATCCCGGCAATTGTTGGAATTACTGATTTCCCGAGGCCCTGTAATGTATAACGTACAATCAACAGGATAGCCAGTACCCAGTAAAGACTTCCGTTAATGTTAAAGTAAATTTGAGACAGGCGGATCACCTCTGTCTCGCCGGCGCTTACGAATAGAGTCACCAGCTGTCTGCCAAACAGAATAACGATTGCTCCTGCGGCAAGACTGAACCCCAAACTGAGCAGCAACGCACTTTTAGCGCCCTCTAAAATACGTCCATATTTTTTTGCTCCATAATTTTGAGCAGTGAAGGTAGCCATTGTAATACCAAATGACATCATCGGCTGAATAGCAAACTGATCAATTTTTCCGGCTGCTGCCTGAGCAGCCACGACATCTGTTCCCAGACTATTTATGGCACCCTGCAGAACAATCGCGCCGATCGCAATAATGGATGTTTGAAAGGCCATGGGCAACGCTGCATTTAAATGCTCGCGAATCTCTTTTTTTTCGAAAGAAAAATCTTTTTTGCGTACTTGAAGATTAGGTATTCTTTTTTGGATATAAATCAGGCAGAGAAGGCTGGCAACCATCTGTGCGATTACTGTTGCCACCCCGGCTCCCGCAACACCCATGTTAAAATTGATGATGAGAACCAGATCAAGAACAACATTGACAACACTGGCAACAACAAGAAAGATTAGAGGTGTACGGCTGTCACCTAATGCTCGAATGACATTGGATAATAAATTAAATGCCATTGCAGAAAAAATCCCAATTAAAATAATTGAAATAAAAGTTTGAGCATCAGCCATAATTTCTGCTGGCGTCTGCATTACCAACAATAAAGGTCGAATAAAGAGCAAACTTATAATGGTTAAAATAACGGTTACAACAAAACTGATGAAAATACTTGCAGCAAAGCTTTTTTTAACTCCCCGATAATCTCTGGCTCCGAAACGCTGAGCAGTAATAATGGATAGACCGGAAGTGAGTCCTTGAGCGAAACCGATAATTAAAAAGATAATACTGCCTGTAGCACCAACTGCGGCTAATGCATTTTTTCCAAGTGTCTGACCAACAATAATCATATCTGCCATACTATAAAACTGCTGGAAAATATTTCCTATCAGTAATGGGATAGTAAATAGAAAAATCAGTTTTAGTGGTTTGTCTTCTGTTAATTCTCTCATGGTTCTCCTTCTTTTCAGATCAATAGTTTTTACTTTAGACTATGATACTCATTTTTCTGAAAAAGTCTATCCTTTTTTTGAAAATAAATTAGTTTTTTTCCTTTTTTTAATGTAGTCTAGTTTTCTGACAACAGAATCAGACGAAATGTGTGATTCATTACTTTTTTAGAATGCTATAGTTAGAGTTGTTGAACAGATAAAAAGTTTCTTGAAGTTTTTGTAAGCGAATTCTTAATGGCGTTTATTTTTGTTATAATAGATTAAATGCTTAGTGCAGACTAAACTGAAATGTTGAGAATCGGGAGGGAAAATTATGTATAAGACAACAATAACTGAAATAGGGGAGCTGGTTTCCGCGTTTGAAGAAGAACAACTGGTGATCTTGTTTGGACCACAAGCCACTTCAGAATTACGCTCTATTTGTATCATCCATGAAGCTTCTGAAGAAGAAAAAAATGTTCTTGAAATAGGTAAGAAAGTGCGCTTTGGCACACAGCAATACGAAATCATTGAGGTAGGATCGGCAGCTAATGACAATTTTAATGAATTGGGACATGTGTCTATCTACTTTAGAGAAGGCGTTAATGAAGTATTACCGGGGGCCATTATTGTCAGCCCGGGGAATTTTCCGAAGCTTGCAATCGGTGATACGATAGAAATAAAATGAGAGAATCGCTGAGCAGCAAAAGAGGGAGACCAAATTATGTCATATCCCCTAAAAACCGAATAAATGTGTATTTCGAGGATTGGAGCTGTGCAGGAACTGTAGATGCAGAAAAACGGATATGGTGTAATATTTTGTCTTGAGAATCGTTAGAATCGTAGGGACAGCGCTATGTAAGTAATTTTATATAGGCTTTACCTGTTTTTTTCAATTTTCTTTTATTACTACCTCTTTAAATTCGTACAGCATGATTAAATCAGCACAAAACAAAGTGAAACTGTTGTTATTCCATAAACTTTGTTAAAATAGGTGAAATAAGGCAATAAGAGATGGTGTGAATCAGCAGGTTTGTTATGTGTTCAAGCCTGAGAAAATCGGCGGGATACGAATAAAAAATGAATAAGGAGTACACATATGATTGAGGAATTGGTCAAGCCTTCGAAAGAGGAATTGAAAGAGCTGTCAGCTATATGGTTATCAGTAAACTTGGAAGCGCATCCTTTTATTCCAGAAGCTTACTGGCAGTCTAATTTGGAAATGGTAAAGTCGCAACTGGAAGAAGCAGGAATCTATGTTTATAGAATACAAGATCAGATTGTTGCATTTGCAGGGCTGCAGGGTGACTATATTGCTGGTATTTTTGTATGCCCCGACTATCGAGGGCAGGGAATCGGCAAATCGCTGCTGGAAGAAATCAAGCGCGAGTACCAGCAACTGGAATTAGCAGTCTACTCCAAAAATACAAAGGCTGTTGCATTTTATAAACGTGAAAATTTCTTTGTAGCTTCTGAGGAAGTGGATAAAGCTACAGGTGAATGGGAATATCATATGAAATGGCAAAAATAGACAGAAAATTCGAATAATGAGTGAGACAATCAAGCCTGTTGGGAAGAGAAGAACTACGAGCTCTTCTATAAATCGAAAATATAAATAGGAAAGAGTTGATGAGTGAATCAAGTTACACAGATGTTCACTCATCGGCTCTTTTTGCTATCAGTAAGGTATTTCAATGATGGTTTCCTGTCTTGATAAGTTAATTTCTTCATCACTGAGATATATTCATAACTACAGCTCAAGAATTTCCTGCCAAACTGTCTATTTTCTTCAAATATTTTCAAAAAGGGTGTTGTCAGTCCATCGTAGGTTCCTTCGTAAAGTGTAGATAGAGCTTTATAGGAAGGAAGAACACAGGAAGAAAATTATCTGTGTTCGGGAACCAGCCGATCAAGGGAAAATCTGATCTCCATCTCAATGTGACCTTCATCAATCTGTCCGGTCTCATCCATATTTTCAATGGATTACCTCATTCTCCATTTTCTTTATCATATAAAAGATCGAAGAAGATGAGAATAAGAGGCTGTTACTGGCTGATTTAGCTGCTGGAAGCTCATTGGAAATTATTAGCTGGTTGTTAGGACAAAGAATAAACTGGGAACAGTATAAGTGAGCGTGTCTGCGTATTCATGGAATTCTCTCTACTCATTTGATCGAAAGAAAAGATGCAGTTAGGAAGCATAAAAAAGGACTAGGCAGAACACCTCTAAGCCAGGAGGTGCTGCTGCGTAGTCTAATTTGCTTTTCTATTTAATCCATTGACCGATTATGACTGCGAATGGCATAGGCATCCAGTAAAATTCGGGCAATGACAGACAAAGGCAGCCGGGAACGAACTTCATAATCAGGAAAGTAAGAACCCTCTGATTTAAAGCCGATGAATGCGAGCTCCGAAAGATCAACCAGTGTGCTGGTACGGTTGGCGGAAATGGTCAGAGTACTGATTTCTTTGTCATAGCAGTTTTGAGCAGCAACCACCAGCTCAGGGGTTTCGCCGTTTAGTGAAACAAAAATGGCAAAATCATCGTGAGTCAGAGTTTTGCTGATGCTTTTTATGATGTTTGGATCTGTGTGCATTTGTGAGTATTTTCCAGCCAATTGAAACTTCACCATCATCTCTTCTGCAATCAATTCAGAAAAGCCTCTGGCAAAAATCACAATGCGTTTGGCTGAATATATCTTCTGTACAGCATCCTCGATAACACCGCTGTCAATCATATTAATGGAGCGAATCACTTCCTGTTCATTTTTCAAAATTGCTTTTTTGATTTCATTGTCAACCTTTTCAACTACGGAAAAATTAATTGTTGTATTTGCCTGATCTTTCAGAGAATGTTTAAAAGAGGTAAACCCTTCATAGCCTTTTTTCTTCATGGTTCTGACAATTGTTGCAGTTGAAACATTCGCTTCTTCGCTCAATTTAACAATGGAATAGTGCGGGATTTCTTCAATATTTTCCTGAATAAACTGCCAGAGATATTTCTCTGCTTCACTTAACTGACTGCTCATGGGATTCAGCTCCTTTAAATAAAAATAAATTTAGGACAACTTTGCTGCAGGTCATTTTATATCTGCGGTGAGTATTTATTTTCTTTTGTTCGCTATTCAGATCTTTATGCATCGTAAATCAAGGAGCAGCTGGTTTCTTTACACAGGTATTGTACCTTCTTTTTTTATTTTGTAAAAGTTTTCACCGTCAGCTCTTTCTTTAGAAAACATTTACAGGAATTTCTGTTGCATAATAAAGACAGAAAAAGAATAGGAGGTAGGTGATGGAATGGCAGCAATTTACACCTGCACGATGAATCTTGCAATTGATCTTTTTATTGAAACAGATGAATTAAAGCCGAATACTGTAAATCGCAGTATTGATGATGACATACAGGCAAATGGTAAGGGCGTAAATGTTTCTTTGATTTTGAAACAGTTAGGAGTAACGAGTACAGCACTTGGATTTAGCGGAGGCTTTACCGGCAGTTATATTGACGAATTTTTAGTGGATAAAAAGATTCAGACAGACTTTATTCATGTAAATGGAATGACACGTATCAACGTATTTACTCAAGTAAATCACCCGAAAAGCGAGTATAAACTGGTGAATAAAGGTCCGGTTATTTCTCAGGACCAAATCAGCCAATTGCTGCAACAAATCAGCGATATCCCCGAGGGCAGTTATTTATGTATTTCCGGCAGCTTGCCTCAGGGAGTGACACCGCAGATTTTTGAACAAATCAGTGAAATTGCTGAACGGAATCAAGTTCATTTGATTCTTGACACAAGCTACAAGGAAGTGCTGGATTGTTTGAAATACAAACCATTTTTGTTGAAGCCGAATGAGGATGAGCTGGCAGAATGGTTTGG
This sequence comes from Enterococcus sp. CWB-B31, assembly GCF_020567645.1. Classification (NCBI taxonomy): domain Bacteria; kingdom Bacillati; phylum Bacillota; class Bacilli; order Lactobacillales; family Enterococcaceae; genus Enterococcus; species Enterococcus sp. CWB-B31. The sequence continues at coordinate 13,479 of NZ_JAJDJW010000007.1, read as the reverse complement.
TAAAGAGGCACTTTCTGTTCAGGAATGTATTGTGTACGGACAGGAGTTAGTCAGACAGGGCGCTGAGCATGTGCTGGTTTCGCTGGGAGGAGAAGGCGGCTTGTATATTACAGCTGATAGTGTACTATATGGAAATGCTCCAAAAGGAGAGGTTGTAAATACAGCTTGTGCCGGGGATACTTTGCTGGGCAGTTTTGTTGGCAATCAATTGCAGGGGAAACAATCGGAAGATAATTTGAAGTACAGTTTGGCTGCGGCAAGCTCTACTGCTTTTCGCAAAGGACTAACAGATTTTTCAGATGTAGAAGAACTAAGTCGGCAAATAGATATTCAACGATTATAAGGAGGAAACAACATGACGAAGTACCAAATTATTGCTGCAACAGGATGTCCGACGGGAATTGCGCACACGTATATGGCACAGGAGGCTTTGGAACAGGCGGCAAAAAATCACGGTGTTTCAATTAAAGTGGAAACACATGGACAGGTGGGAATTGAAAATACACTGACAAATAAGGAAATTGCCGATGCAGATGCAGTAATTATTGCAGCAGATAAAGATGTACAGGCAGAGCGCTTTGCAGGAAAACGTGTCATCGAAGTCTCTGTAAGTAAAGGAATTAAAGATGCGGATCAGCTCATTAAAGATGCTTTGGCAGGAGAAGGCTCTATTCGAAAAGGTGAGAATGTTAAGGCGGCAACAGGTAATGAGAAAACATCCAGCGGGATTGGGCACAATATTTACAAAAATCTGATGAACGGAGTCTCACATATGCTGCCGTTTGTTGTCAGCGGCGGTGTGCTTGTAGCCATTTCTTTCTTGTTTGGGATTTACTCAGCTGATCCAAGTAGTGACCAGTATAATGAATTTGCTGCTCAGCTGATGAATGTCGGTGGCCTGGCAATGGGGATGATGGTTCCGATTTTGTCTGCCTTTATTGCTGAAGGGATTGCTAAGAGACCCGGACTGGTTGTTGGTTTTGTCGGCGGTTTAGTTGCATCAAATGGCGGAACCGGATTTCTGGGTGGAATCATCTCTGGATTTCTAGCAGGATATATTGTATTAGGACTGATGAAATTATTCAGCTCATTGCCAAAATCACTGGATGGACTAAAAGCAATTTTCTTATATCCGGTTTTGGGCGTATTTATCACCGGGATAATTATGACGCTGGTTTCTGAACCGATGTCGGCAGTCAACCAGGCAATGATGGATTTTCTGTCAGGCTTCCAAGATTCAAACCCGCTGATTCTAGGTATTATTGTCGGCTGTATGAGTGCCTTTGATATGGGTGGTCCAGTAAATAAAGCAGCTTATGTGACAGGAACAGCCCTGCTGGCAGAAGGAAATACCACATTTATGGCAGGGGTATCAGCTGCGTGTATTGCACCACCGCTGATTACGGGTGTTGCTGTGATTCTGTTTAGAAAGTACTTTGACAGCAGTGACCGCAATGCCGGACTGGTAAATATTATTCTGGGAAGCACACATATCACAGAAGGAGCGATTCCTTTTGCTGCAAAAGATCCTCTGCGTGTTTTACCTACAATGATGCTGGGTTCTTCGATTGCAGCGGTGCTGACCTATATGTTCAAAGTACAGGTTCCTGCCCCGCATGGCGGATTTCTTGTTCTGCCGGTAGTTACTCATGGACTGCTATGGGTAGTGGCTATCTTGATTGGTTCGATTGTCGGCGGAGTCATTTTAGGAATGATTCAAAAACGCAGAGTTGAAAAAGCAGCAGCCTAGGGGGCGAAATAAGCAATGATTAGTAAAGATCATATATTCTTGGAAAGAACGTTTGCAGATCAAGAAGAAGTCTTTCAATTTTTAGCGGATAAAACAGAAGAATTGGCAATTACCGATTCTTCAGCCGCTGTTCTGGAAGCATTAAAGATAAGGGAGTCAGAGGGTACCACCGGAATGATGGACGGTTTTGCTATTCCTCATGCAAAAAGTGCAGCAATTACAAAGCCGAGTGTCATAATTACAACCTTTACAGAAGGAATCTATTGGGATAGTTTGGATGGAGAGCTGATATTTTATGCGATTGCACTGTTTATTCCTGATGGAGAAGCGGGCACCACTCACTTGCAGTTATTATCAAAAATTGCACGGATGCTGATGAAGCAGGAGTTTAAAGAAGCCTTTAAAGCTGCAAAAACGCCAGAGGACTTAAACGAACTATTAACGAATTATTTGGATGGAGAGTAGAGCATGAGAACAATTAGTCAGGAAAAATATGAAAAATTAAAGAACACAGGAAATGGTCAAGGTGTTATTGGCGCGTTGGCAATTGATCAGCGCGGTGCATTGAAGAAAATGTTTCAGGCACTGGGAAAAGAAGCAGGCCAGCAGGATATTGAAGTGTTTAAAGAATTAGTCTCAAAAGAACTGACACCATTTGCAACATCTATACTTTTAGATCCTGAATACGGCTTGCCGGCAGCACAGGCTCGTGCTGAAAACAGCGGTTTGCTGCTGGCCTATGAGAAAACCGGCTATGATACGACTGTTCCGGGACGTTTACCTGACAGTCTGAATGTCTGGTCTGTGAAACGAATGAAGGAAGCCGGAGCGGATGCCTGTAAGTTCTTACTGTATTATGACATTGATGAACCAGAAGAAATTAATAAACAAAAGCATGCGTACATGGAGCGGATTGGCTCAGAATGTGTTGCGGAGGGGCTGCCGTTTTTCCTGGAGTTAGTTTCGTATGATTCGACAATTTCAGACAGCAGCAGTTTGACATACGCAAAGGTTAAGCCTAAGAAGGTTATTCAAATGATGAAAGAATTTTCTGATCCACGCTATAATGTGGATGTTTTGAAAGTGGAGGTCCCTGTGACTATGAATTTTGTGGAAGGCTATGGAACAGAAAGCTGTTACACAAAAGAAGAAGCAATGGGATACTTTAAAGAACAAAGCAAAGCAACAGACCTGCCGTTTATTTTTCTAAGTGCCGGGGTCAGCTCACAGCTGTTCCAGGAAACTCTGCGCTTTGCAAAAGAAGCTGGTTCAATGTTTAATGGAGTTCTTTGCGGTCGGGCAACCTGGGCAAAAGGTGTGGAGCAGTTCGCAACAGCCGATGAAGCAGAGACAATTGCATGGTTGAAAAAGGAAGGTCGGCAAAATATTGAAGAGCTGAATGAAGTCTTGGCAGAAACAGCCTCTTCGTGGTTTGATAAATTGGCGTGCGAATAAGAAGAGTGCTTGAGAAGGACAGACAGGAAAGCGAGGGCAAGTTTTTTTCAGATACTCCACATTCATAGTAGGACCGCCTTTTCTTTTCACAGAAGAGTTATTTAGGCGGTATATAAAAGAAAAAGCCGAGAATTCAGCTTTTTCTTTTATGTACCTGGTTATGGGGATAAGTCTGTTATTGCTTTTCGTTTTCCAGTGATTGTTTAATAATAAATTTTTTTCCACTATCCGGATTATTTTCTGTATCAGAAAAATCAAAGAGCAGCTGTTCACCGTTCTCAGGATCTTCAACAATAACAAGACGACCTTTCATTTTTCGATTATCATGTTCAATCTGTGCCGTTCTAATTAGTTCCTTTTCATCTTTGCTTGAAGCGATAGCATTTCCCAAATTAAAAAAGATTGTTTCTTCCATGGTGAATCCCTCCTATGCATATCTTGTATCTTTATTTTACCACGTCAGCTCAAAAGTACCAGAAAATTGGCGGAGAAAGGTCGAAGATGTTAGAATGTGATTTTATTTTAAGCTTGATTCAAATAATAGAATGAATTGTTTGTAAAGTAACTGGAAAAATGAGCGTCATGGATAAACATTCGAGCAAGGTTCATTACTAGACTATTTCCCAATACAATTAAATCTGAAAACTGCTTGAAACCATTCTTAATACAGAAGGCTTTGATAAGGACCTCTTTTTCTGTGTTTACTATCAGACTGTTCATTCAAGGAAGCTCAATTTCTTTTTCAGCATTCAAAAAGGTGCTTCCTAAACCAGCTCCCTATCGTTCTGTAGAAATACAGTAGTCATAAATGTAGTATTCAAATCTTTTGATCCAAGGCTTTTTCATTCCAAAATAGAGGTCGATAACCCTGCCATTTTCAAGTGTGATAAAACTGATAGATGTATCCTCTAAAATGGAATTTGTGATAAATATTTTTACTTCAATAAAAATAAGGATACTATTTTACAGCTTTAAGAAAACTGGAAAATTTGTTGCATATGGCAGCTCTGGTTATGTTTTTGTATAATGTTGAAATGGAAACAAAAAACGAATATAATTAAGCTAATGTTGCAGGAGGGATGACTATGGACAAAGAAAACCAGCTTAAATTGAGTATCAGAGATTTATACAAAAAAATTGCCTGGATCAATAAAAAGATGGAAAAAAGCTTGGCAGGCTATACGTCATCTGAAGTTCACTGTATTGAATATATTGAAAGAACAGCAGATCCCAATGTGACAAAGCTGGCTGAATTTTTCTATATGACGCGAGGTGCCATAAGCAAGATGACGAAAAAGCTGATTAAAAAAGGCGTGATCGAAAGCTATCAAAAGCTGGAGAATAAGAAAGAAGTCTACTTTAGATTGACTGAAAAAGGAAAAGAAGTGTATCGAATTCATGAAGCGCTTCATCAGGAATTCGAAGAACGGGATAAAAAAGTGTTTGAGCAAATGACAGAAGAGCAATATGAAGCCATCTCCTATTTTGTAGAAATGTACAGCAGTCATTTGGATGAAGAAATAAAAAAGCAAGGCAAGAGCATTAAGGAATAACTGGAAATAACGAAATAAATAACAGTCGAACTCAAAATGAGAGGACTGTTTTTATTTTTGTGCATTTCTTTGTTGACAAGGAAACAAAACGGCGTTATTATTTATATGTTTCCTTGGAAACAAAAAAGAATGGCGATTATTATTGCTGAATCCTAAAAAAAGAGGGGGTTATAAAGTTTGACTAGTGTTGCTGTTCTCCATAGAAATACGTTTGACAATTGAAGGAACGCATTTAATCAAAATAAAAAAGGAATGATTAGTATGTTTAAAACGTACACGCACAAGACTAAATCAAAGGAGGCAATTGATAAACACGCGCTAATATTCGGCCTTATTTCTGTTTTTCTTATTGGGATAGGGTTCAGTATTATAACGCCGGTCATCCCATTTCTGGTTGAACCTTACATAAAAAATCCTGGGAATCAGGCGACGGTTGTTACGCTGCTGCTTTCTGTTTATGCAGTCTGTATGTTCTTTTCAGCCCCGGTTCTGGGTGCTTTAAGTGATAGATACGGGCGTCGTCCATTACTTTTGGTGAGTTTACTGGGTGCAGCTGTCGGGTTTCTGGTATTCGGACTGGGAGGCGCTTTATGGATTCTGTTTGCCGGACGAATTATAGAAGGGATAACCGGAGGGAGTATTAGTACAATCTTTGCTTATTTTGCAGACATCACACCGAAAGAGCAGCGTACTAAATATTTTGGTTGGGTTAGTGCTGTTACTGGTGCAGGTTCTGTAATGGGACCGACTCTGGGCGGACTGTTGGCAGCTAGATTTGGTTATGCAGCCCCATTGTATTTTGGAGCTGCCATCACATTCTTAAATGTCATTTATGGTTTCTTCTTTATGCCGGAAAGTCTTGAAAAGAAAAAGAAGCTGGGAAAAATTACTCCAGCAAGGCTGAATCCATTTGTTCAATTGTTCAGCATATTGTCGATGACCAAACTGAATCGACTACTTGTTTCAGCATTTTTACTGTGGATACCAAGCAGTTCGCTGCAGGCGGTTTTGTCACAGTTTACGATTGATAATTTTAACTGGAAACCGGCATTGATTGGACTGGTATTCTCAATTATGGGGATTCAGGATATTGTTTCTCAAGGCTTTATTATGCCCAGACTTTTAATGAAGTTTACTGATAAACAGATTGCGACGATTGGGATGCTCTCTGAAATGCTGGGGTATGTATGTATTGCGGCATCGGCTGTGGTTTCATTCTATCCGCTTTTTATCGTTGGAATGTTTGTCTTTGGTTTTGGCGATTCGATTTTTGGCCCATCGTTTAATGGGCTGGTTTCAAAAACAGTCGATGCAGAAGAGCAGGGCAGAGTTCAGGGCGGCAGCCAGTCGATTCAAGCGCTGGCAAGAATTATCGGTCCAATTATGGGCGGACAGCTCTATGTTTTTCTGGGACATGCTGCGCCTGCAGTGATGGGCGTCATTTTGATCACAGCCTCTATGACGGTTTTGACTAAGAGAACTCAGACAGCTGTATAGAAAATGAGGGAAAAACCTTTTCAATTGTTTGAAAGCATTGCCATTTCACTCTTCTAAATAATACAATTATCACTTACACAATAACACGTGTATGGAAGAAAGATACAGTAACACCATCAACTGGTGAATTCCAAGTAAGTCAAGTGTTATACCCATCTGAAAACTTTGCAACTTCAAAAGAAGCTGAATTGCACATGTATGACATTGCTGGAACAGGAGATGGTTATGTAGATGCCCGCAATATTCAAGTAGACATCAATGCAGAAAGCGGTGAAGAATCTTACTACGGGAAAGTCGTAGTATCTGCAGAAAACCAGTGTATCGACAATGTTAAAACTCATTCATGCTTCTAACCCAAGAAACGTGCAGCCTATCCAGTAGTATTACAATATGAGACTACTGGATATATGACGAGCAGTTGAAGAAGCGTAGTCGCAAGTTCTTGTATGACCTTAAGACATGGGTCGACATAAATGAACCGCTACTCCGTTTAAAGATTGAATGTTTACACATTCAAAGATTGTTGTCTGCATACAGCTGTCTTTTTGTATATGGAATAAATTTTAACAAATTTATCCCCATCAGAGCTGCGTATACCATTTTGCTAGCTGTTCCTGCAAGGCAATTCCACTAAAAGTTCCTGCATCAGCAGAAAAAGCTTGTATCTACCTGGAAAAGTGTTGGCAGCTGCTCGTTCTTTTTATTGAAGCATACAAGTTAAAATTTTCTATCATTGGCTATTATTTACAGGCTATCTTTTAATATAAATTATAATTTGGTCAGAGTGCTGGGAAGTAATGATACTTTAAAATAAATGGGAACTAAAATCACTCATGGGAATCTATTCATGGGTGATTTTTTTATGGTGAAACAACAAATTTTAGGAGGAAATGCAATGAAGAAATCCAAAGGTAAATAGTTCAGTAGTAAGCTTGTGAACGTCTTTATGTTGATAACGATCATAATGAATTCAGTGGGTATTCTAATTTCTGTGACGGTGGAATCGTTGATATTTTTTATTTCTGATTATTTACAAGTAGATTGTATATCTAATTTATAAAACGAGACGATCATAAATAACATGGTGCAATGCATTTTTTGAGCTTGAAGAATGTTTTTTTTTCATAGATTATTGTTATGTAAGATAATAATAGTTAGAAAGTAGGGAGTCTATTGACATTAGGTATTTCAATTTATCCAGAAAAAACAACCCAAGAAAAGGATCAGGCATATATTGATTTGGCGTACCAGTTAGGTTATCGCAGGATTTTTACTAGCTTGTTGGAATTAGCAGGAGATGAAGAGCAAGTAATTAATAACTTTAAGGAAACAGTTCAATATGCTAGTAATTTAGGTATGGAGGTTATGGTTGATATTAATCCTAAAATTTTTAGCCAAATTGGAGTAAGCTATGAAGATTTGTCCTTCTTCTCAGAGCTAGGGGCGTATGGTATTCGTTTAGATATGGGTTTTACTGGAAGAGAAGAAGCAGAAATGACTCGTAATGCATATAATTTAAAAATTGAAGTAAATATGAGTATTGGCACAAAATATATTGACAATATTATGTCATTTTCACCAAATAAGAAGAATTTAGTTGGTTCGCACAATTTTTATCCAATGGAATATTCAGGGTTGGATGAAGGATTCTATAAAGCCTGTTGTCAACAATTTAAAAACTATAGTCTTGAAACAGCTGCTTTTATCACAAGTAAGAATGCAATACTAGGACCATGGCCTTTACAAGACGGGTTATGTACATTGGAACAACACCGAAATCAGACGATCAGAAATCAAGCTCAATATTATGTGTTAGATGAAGCAATTGATACAATCATCATTGGCGATGCATATGCGAGTGAACAAGAGCTTGCCGAGGTTTCGGAAGTATATTTTGCCACACATCCTCAATTGCAAGTAGTACTGGAAAATAATATTCAGCCAATTGAAAAGAAAATAGTGTTGGAGGAAAAACATAGTTATCGTGGGGATCGTTCAGCATTTTTATTACGTTCAAGTTTGCCGCGTTTTAAATATAGGGAAGAATCAATTGCCGCAACAAATTGTCCGCCGTTAAAAAGAGGTGATATTGTGATTGGAAATAATAATTTTGGACAATACAAAGCGGAACTGCATATTGTTTTACAAGATATTCCTAATAATAAGCAAAGATGTAACCTAGTTGGTCATTTGACAGAGGAATCGTTAGACTTGCTGCCCAAATTAAAAGCCTGGTCAAAATTTAAATTAGTACAGTAAGGAGAACAGTCATGAATAATAAAGAATTAGCTCAAAAAATTTTAGAAGGAGTTGGAGGAAAAGAGAATATTAATGACGTCTTTCATTGTGCGACAAGACTACGCTTTCGTTTGAAAAATGAAGATATGGCCTCTACTTCAGAATTAAAAAAAATGTCTGAAATAATTCAAATTGTTCGAAGCGGCGGACAATATCAGATTGTAATCGGGAACGAGGTAAGTACTGTTTATGAAAGTTTATTAGATGTGATGGGCGGGAATGTTGCAGGCGATGAGACAACCGGTGAGAAACAAGGGCTGGTTGCCAAATTTATTGATATTGTTTCTTCTATTTTTACTCCCTTTTTAACAGTATTAGCTGGTACTGGGGTATTAAAAGGATTATTAAGTCTGGCGGTGTTTTTATCACCTGAATTTGCTGAAACAGGAACTTATACATTATTAAACGCTGCTGGGGACGCTTTCTTTCGTTTCCTACCTATTGCAATTGCATTTACAGCCGCTAAAAAGTTTAAAACAAATCAGTATATAGCAATGGCGTTAGCTATGGCTATGGTTTACCCAATTGAAAATACTGCCGATCTTACTTTTATAAGCTTACCGGTTATTTATGGCGCAGGCTATACGTCAACGGTTTTTCCAATTATTTTAGCAGTTCTTGTTCAGCGTTATGTAGAAGGGCTCTTTAAAAAAATAGTACCGAAATTTTTAATTTTTGGTGTTACGTTATTGACGCTAATAATCATGGTTCCGCTTACGTATCTATTAATTGGTCCTTTAGGCACAGTAATTGGTTCTATTTTAAGTAAGGGGGTAAATGGTCTTTATGAATTTAGTCCGTTAATTACTGGGGGAATATTGGGAGGCTTCTGGCAAATATTAGTTGTATTCGGTATGCATTGGGGCTTTGTTCCATTAACGCTGCTTAATTTTTCAACATTAGGCTATGATAGTTTATTGCCAATGTCAATTGCCGGAGTAATTGCCCAATCAGGTGCAGCGTTCGGTGTCTTCTTAAAATCAAAAGATAAAAACATGAGAAGTCTTGCTGCATCAAGCTCATTAACTGCTTTGTTTGGGATTACGGAGCCTGCGGTATATGGTGTCACATTACCGTTGAAAAAACCGTTCATTGCTGCTTCAATTGGTGGAGCAATTGGAGGGGGAGTCATTGCATTTTTTGGAGTTAAATCATTTGCATTCAATGCTAGTATTCTTGCTATACCAAATATGATTGGACGAGACGGTATTGAATCAAGTGCTATGATGGGTATCATTGGTTTATCAGCTGCCTTCGTAATAGCTGCTATATTAGCATTTATTTTAGGCTTCGATGAAGGTCAAGAGGATAAACGTATTAAGAAAGAGATAGCTGCCAATGAAGAAAAGCCGTCAGTGGTTAGCGAAAAAATTACTGTTTTTTCTCCAATGAGTGGTAAACTGCTCTCTTTAGAAAAGGTAGATGACCCTGTATTTTCTTCTGGTTCTATGGGACGAGGGGTAGCCATTTTGCCGAGTGAAGGAAGAGTAATAGCACCGGTAAGCGGTACAGTAACTCTTCTATTTCCTACAAATCATGCTATTGGTATTGTCTCAGAAGAAGGAGCCGAAATTTTAATTCATATTGGAATGGATACGGTTGAATTAAATGGTGAAGGGTTTACACCCTTGGTTAAACAGGGCGACAAGGTAGTGCTTGGACAAGAATTACTTTTATTTGATGAACAGTTTATCAAAGCACATAAAAAAAGTACAGTTACACCAATAGTGATAACTAATTCTACAGACTATCACAATATTGAAATTGTTGTTAACGGAGAGGTTCTAGCTGGTCAAAAATTACTGGAGAACTAAGAAAGTAGTTAATCCTGAAAAGGGTTTGGGGTATAAATAATTTCCAGACCAATACTATTTGGAAAATCCGAATAAATGGTGGAACAGAAGCAAAAAGCTCTTTTGTTGCCTGCTGTTACTCGGCACATTTAAGAACCTTCTAGTGCGACGAGTAACAGTAGGAGCACGTGTTACGCCCTCAACTGTGATGAGTAACAGCAGGAGCATGTGTATATTCTAAATTGCGACGAGTAATCGCAGGAGCATCTCTTAATTAAGAGTTACATTTGCCTCTACAGTTCTCACTTCACTCCGATCCTCGATACATACCGTCTAGTTCCTACAAGGTATCCTACCGGTTATCCTGCAAGTTTTTTTGTCATTTTGGTGAATGCCTTCTTATTGTCATAAATCACTACGATTGACTCGTTAGAGCGGATTTTTTATACCTTGAATAATCGCAAAGTCAGATGATGCATGATATCTATTTGGTGTTTGAAACTGAGCGCTTATGCCCCAGTCTCTTTTTCCATAGTGAGTTTTCTTATCTGATTGTTTAAGTCGTACCAATTGCGATCACTAAAATAATCAGAAAAACAAATAACATTTTTTATAGTTTTTGGTGTAGCAGCTACAGAGGTAACTAAAATTGCTGTATCAGGGATGGTAATTGGCTCATCATCCATCATTAAATGGCATTTAATATTGTAGCGACAGTGATTTTCTAATTCTTTTTTTATGAACAATGCATGTTCTAAGTCAGTATCAACAAAAATGTAAATATCGATACAGTGTTCAATTTTATGGAGACGATTGTAGAGCTCATACCAATGGGTAATTAGGATGTAGATTAATTCATTGACTTCAGATTGTGATGCATCAGGAGCCATAAGATTGACGACATAAGAAGAAAGATAATCTTTTATATGAGGGTACTTAGTTGATAAATGCTCTAGAAAAATCTCTCTGCGATTATAGAGAATGAAGGTTCGTGAGTTTCTAAATTGCAAGATATTCATGAAATCCAGTGTTAACATTTGTTTGGTAGAGTCTGGTAAATCAATTCTTAAATCAATTGATATATTATGTAAATTTGTTTTAATCGTTTGTACTTGGTGTTTTAATTCGCTTGATTGCGCTAACATTTTTTCTATCTGATTATAGGAATGGTAATAGTAATAATTATTTAGTTGATAAAACATGTCATTGATTATTTCTAAGGTTAGCGGAATACCAAATAGAGAGTGGAAGCTGTTTACAAATACTTCATCCGACAATAGTTTACTTGAGCTGAAGCGATAATTTTTAAGAGAAATTCGATGATTGTATTTAATACGTATGGAATTGAGATATATCCAGCGAATATATTTGTTCACTTGATTTTTATAAATTTTTATCCCTCTTTGATGAAATAAGTCATGAACTAATATATGTAAGTAGTGTTCTTGTTCCTTAGTCAAAAATTCCAGATTAAAATATTTTTCATCATAAAAATAATTTAAAAATTGTCTAATCTTCTCTTCGTCTCCTGTAATTGAGAGATTAGATCCGGAAATGATAATACCTTCCTTCTTTAAAACAGGTTTGATTCTTGAAATAGCTCGTTTAACTGTCGAAGTGCTGACAAAATTCTTTTCAGCTAATTCATCCAGAGACATGTTTTCAGCTAAAAATATTTGTTGAAGTACAGATAATTCTAAACTATTTTTAAAAATTACGCTGTAGATATATCGAAAAGAATGTTCTTTTGGAATTATTAGGCGTACTCCTCGGTTATCAGAAGAAATGTATATGGGGAGATTATACCCATTAAATTCTTGAATATATGTTGAGATAGTGCGGATAGGAATTGTTAGAGAGCTGCTGAGTTTCTTCAACGAATTCTTACCGCGATTTTTATTCAATTTTTCTAATAAGGTTAATAATTTTAAATCATGGTTAGACAGTAGCTGTCTCAAGGTCATCACTTCTTTTTTTTACTTTATTGTTAGTACTCTAATTGAGTAAATTCAAATAGATAGGGAGATTATATCACACTATCTGATAACAAAAAAATATTGTTAATTGAAGGTAAACTTTTTGTGCCCTTACCAGATGCATAACATTTTATTTGTCAAATTAAGTTGAGCAAACATCTTTATATACGTAATTCAAAAATACTCTTATTGGAATTTTTGAGTTCAATGATTTTTTCAGAGTATGTTTTTTTTGAGACAACCGAACGAGCAAAGGATTCAACCTCAGTAATAAAATTTATGGATTTTGCAAGTTCACCTTGTAATAATATTTAGTTGGAGATAACGAAGTTATTAATCAAATAAAAGAAGATGTTTTACAGCAATTACCAACTCCGAATCCGATAGCTAGACTTTCATGCAGAACTGTTATGATAGCTGTTGGGGTAATACATTCAGGTTCGTATTCTGTAGTTGCGTGGCTATCGGGAGTCACGGGCACTGCTGCTTTTGTTGTTTCATTATTAGTTTTTATAGCACACTACTTAGCATCACTATTGTCCTAGAAGAATGAATAGTTTGGGATTACTTAAGAACAATAATTATTTTCTTATCAACTTAAGTGTTAGTTTTTTGTTTGTACTCACTGTTTTTAAAGGCCAAAGTAATATATTGTTAACGGTTTTGTTTTATATTATTGTTAATTTGACCGGCTGGATTAATAGCTACCTTTCTTGTAAGTATTGTGAGAATACGCATAAACAGTTTAAACAAAAAATTTATGCTTTACTTCCAATTATTAGTTGTCTATACATTATTACTATTTTCTATATTTGAAGTTTGTATAGCTAATGTTTGAAAAAGGTCACCTTAATTGAATGACCTTTTTAGTATATGAAATTTATTAGAATTATAATAGTAGCTGTTAATAAAGCTATTAATAGACTGACAATTTTTTGATGTGATTATTTTTTATTTTGTAATTTGTTAATCACTTCATCAGTAGAATAGATCTTCAGTAATCGCTTTATTTCATTTTCAATATTAAGAGAGACTGTGACAAACACCCATGGCGGTTCCCGCCACCAAACAGAATGAAAACAAAAAAAGAATCGACCTACAGCCCATTTCCTGTCATACTGAAACTGACAGGAGTGGCTTGTAGGTCGATTACTTAT
>NZ_JAJDJW010000006.1:105962-164161 GCF_020567645.1 Enterococcus sp. CWB-B31 | reverse complement strand
CAAATAACTATAAATTATTTGGAGGTTTTTTAGTATGATTAAAAATGTTATAGATAATTACGTAGAAACAACACAAAATAACTTAGACAAGTATTTAATTATCATGGTTTCAAATGTGAAAGGTTTAACGACAAGTTTTAAAGATTATTCTGAGACCTCTGTCATGTCAGAGTATTATTCTTTACTTCAATACGAACAAATATCAACCACTATCAAATCAATAGGCTTTGAACTAAAATGCTATTTCGACGAAAATGATTTTATTCATGATTTTGAAAATGGCATTTTAAGAGATAATTATCCTAAAAAAATAATCGTATTAAACTCCGCACAAAAGGGAACTACTCCTGGAAGAAAATCACTTGTACCCGCATTTTGTGCTCTAAATAACATCCTTTTTAGTAATAGTAATGCTTACGTAACAAGTTTTGTTAGGAATAAATTTCATTGGAATAGTTTTCTATCTCAAGGAGAATATACACTATGTAAAAACTGGTTGTATGATTACCGATATGGATGGATATTTAATAAAAAGCCTGAAAGTAATGAAAAAGTAATTTGTAAACTGAACTCTGAATCTTCTAGTATAGGACTTGGACAAAAAAATATTTTCCACTTCTCAGAAGATAAAGAAAATTTTATTGATAAATTAAGTAGACAATTTAATCAAAAAGTAATTGTGCAGCAATTTATTTCAGGAAAAGAGGTAGAAGTACCTGTTCTTTCTACTCCTGAGCAAACTGTGTCCTTTAATCCTGTTGGAATTTCTGTTAATAATAAGGAAAGTCTAGATAATACTATTTTAGATTATAATATTCGTGGAAATAATAAATTCAATTTCTATAATTTTGACAACAAAAATCCAATTTTATCAAAAAAAATAAAAACAACTACAGAACTTGTAGCACAAGATTTAGAAATATTCGGTTATGGTAGAATAGATTATAGAATAGATGATAATAATAATTTTTATATAACAGATATAGCAACAAACCCTCATATTACCAAAAGTATGTCCTATTATTATGCATTTAAAGAACTAGGGTACTCTTATGAAGAGGTTTTAAAATCATTGTTCGGTCTTATTATTACGCACCAGCAAAGATAAAACTAATATTATTCATTATACAACTGGGTCATTACATATCCCAGTTGTATAATGTTGTAAACGTATACCCTAAATAAAAATAATCTGTCGTTGTAAAATTTGCATCATAGTGCTCCTTTAGAACATGTAACCATTCTATTCCAGAATAATTCTTATTAGGTACTTTCATTTTTTCAATAAGTAGTGATTGTTTCTTTAACATTTCATCACTCTGTGTAGGGCTATCACTTTTTTTTAAAGAGCTTAGTTGCTGAATTCCCTTTTCTCTGTTTCCTGACAAAAACTCATAGATTGCGGTATTAAAAATAACTCTATAGTCATATATACCTTCTTCATCTCTTTTCATCTTTTGTTTTTCAGCTTCCTCTAATAAAAGTTCTTTTGCTTTTTTATATTCATTTTTTAAAGCATAAAATATTGATAAATTAGATGCAATCAATAAGCGATCTGCAATAATCGGTAATCCATTTAATACATCAATAAAAAACTCAACACACTCCTCAATAGAAAATTTATGATTGAAGTATCCAGAAAGTATCAGGTTATTTGCTAACAGGTATAATCTTGGAAATGGAAAAATGTCATATTCCTCTTGGATTTCAGTAGCTGTTACAGCTGTTTCGAAGGCTTCCCTAAACTCACCACAGATAATTTGAATGCCTGAATAATTACATAAAGCTTTATAATAATCTGCTAGAGAGGACGGAATGTCCCCCTCAACTGAGGGTTGATAAAATTCAACTGATCCAAGCATCATATGGCTAGCTGCTTCAGGTTCGTGAATGGAATTAGAAATTCTGTTTAAATTGTTTATTGTATATCTTGCTTGTTCATCTATACTCGCTCTTCCTGCAAGTGATTTTTTAAGTATTCCTTCAATTCTTAAAGCCATATCATTTTCATTTATATGTACATAGCTAATCAATAAGCGTTGTAAAACTCTTTCATATACATCTTTTTCTTCAGCTAATGTAGACAAATCACTATAGGGTAATAAGCATTCAACTGATTTTTTTCTCTTTTGGGGATCTAACGTTTTACAATAACACTGGGATAGAAGTATTTGTATTTCGGCCTTCAATATTTCAGATGCTATTGTAGTTATTTTTTCTAGAATTGCAATTGCTTCATCATATTTTTCTTCATGAAATGCATTATAAGCTCTTTCCATATTGATAATATATACTTGTTGATCTCTAGATGTAAATAATTCAATTTCTCCTCTGCTATCTGAATCTATTGAACGATACTCTCTTAATTGTTTAAGAAAAGCTAAAACAAATAAGTCACTTGCTTGCATTGCATCTATTTTTTTTAAGTATCTTGCTCTTCTCAAATATTGGGATGGTCGAATTTCTTTTAGAATAGTTTCTAAATCCGTATAATACTTATATTTCTTGTTTTCTGCTTGAGAGTCAAATATTTTTTTTATGACTTCTAAGCCAAAGCTATAATAATCTTCATCTTTTTCTGATATCAAAGATAGCTCATTTGCCTGAGTAATAATTTTAATAAAATCATCTTTGTGTATTTTGGTTACCTTCTCTAACTCTACTGTTGAAAAATAATAGCCGATAACAGATGCGTACTCCAAAACTTCATTGATTTGATTTCTAGAAGCTCCAAACCCTCTAAATTTTTCTTCTAATACTCTTTTTAGTTTTGAAAATGAAAATTTATCTTTAATAAAATTATTTGATAATTCTGAAAAAATTTCTTTTATATAAGGGATATTTTCATTCGCCAGTTTACTAACTACAGCTATTGTTTGCTCTTCCAAAGCCAAATTATAAAAAAAATTTTCAGCTAAAATCTTGTAATCATTTGATTTAAACTTACTCATAGTGTGTTCTTTATCACAACAATTCTTTATTTTCTCAATAAAAGGATTGCATTCTTGATCTAGCGTTAAAGAATTTACAATAATAAATTTACTCTTATCCAGAAAATCAAAGCGTTGGCTGCTACCCTCTAACAATTTAAAGAGAAGATGCAACGATTTATTATCCCAGAATTGAAGATTAGAACAAATGATAATGACCTTTTTTCTTTTTTTCAAGCCAGTCTCTAACTTTGATAAGATTTCCAATTCTTTTTCATTAAAAATTCCTTCTAACCTCAATTTTTTTCTATCTGAATTGCGAAGGAAGTTACTTATCAAAGCACTGATAAGTTTTCGATTTCCTTCTTTACTATCTGAATAAGTATCTAATGTACTTATGAGATACTTATTCTTATCTATAAAATCTTTGTTTTCTAATCCATGAGAGAATGGATAATAATCTATATCTTTTAAGTCTACTTGTGATGCAACGTTTAATATATCAGATTCATCACTAATTAAATCATTCATGAATCCATGAACTGCATAACTTTTCCCACATTCTGCTTCTCCTTCTATAAATAGTGAGCGAACATCATTATTTACCAAGAGAGCTATCTTTTCTTTTAATTCCACTTGAGAGGATAAATATTTCATGCTTGCAACCTCCAAATAATTTATAGTTATTTGTATATTATTATACCTGAGAATCGGCAGTTTAAAAACAGTAATTTTTAACATATAATAAGAAAATAATCTCCTTTTAAAAATTCATATCTACAACAAAAACAAATGCTCTTTCTTTTAGAATAAATTTTCGATAAAAACAGCTGGTTATTCTGTAGTAACCCCTAGCCAAAAAGTTAGATTTTCGCTTTAACTTGGGATGGATGCTTTATTCACTTTATCCCCTCCTAACTCCCAGGATTACTTCGCTTTCTCACTCATTCTCCCTCTGTGTCATATCATTCTCATCTGTTGCTTTCGTTGCCTTATCAGTTATTCCTGAATACCCTGTTAAAAATAAAGCTGCTGCTGCCATCCTTATAAAATATTTTTTCAATTTCATTTTTTTCCCCTCTTCAACTGTGGTAGTTCAAAAGTTACTAACTAAAATGAACCCACTCCCTGATGTTACTGGGGTTTTCGGCACTTTTTGTCTCTCTCCCCTGTTATCTTAGTGGGTGAAGCGAACACTTTATAATGAGCATCATTGAGCTAAAGCTGCTGTTCTGATACGCTTTCTTCCTGCACTTTTTAACGTCAGAACGCTCAATGATGGAGGTTCGTTATCAAGTGCACCAGTTCTTTAGCTGGTTCTTTTCATAGATTCTTTTGAACTACCTCAACTGTTTTGTCAACAACCGGCAATGAAGTAGGCCTATGTCTTCCTTCAAAAAAATAAAAACCTAATTGCACTGATTTCAGAAAAATCAGCGTAATTAGGTTAGGTTTAGCTTGTCTCAAACGATCACTATCCTGTTGTTTAACTAAATGTATTATAATGCTTAGATTTCGGAGTGGAAAACCTTTCCCTGTAATTAAAATAATATTTAGTCTTTCATTAAAATCAAAATAGTTTCATTTCTATACAAAAGAACCGACTAATATTTCTGCCTTACTTATTCGGAGTAAGCCTAAACTGTCGAAAGCTCTTCAACAAAGGCAGAGACTTCTGCCTGTTTTCCTTCCTGCAGCAGCTTAACAATTTTACTGCCGACAATCACGCCCGCACAGCTTTTTCTAAAGCGTTGGACATGTTCTGCAGAAGAGACACCAAAACCCGCCAGAACCGGCTTATCGCTGACACTTTGAATATAGGCCAAATGCTCATCCAGCTCTTCCTGATAATTCCGGCCGACTCCGGTCACACCATTTACTGCCACAGCATAGATAAATCCTTCTCCTTCATCGGTCAGCAACTTAATGCGGTCCCTCGGCGTTGTCAAGGCTACCAGAGGAATCAGCGAAATGTCAGTGTCTGTCAGTAAAGGCATCAGATAATCGCTATGTTCAAATGGCAGATCAGGAATAATCAGTCCTTTGACAGGCGTTTCCTTTAGCTCTTCAACAAATTGTTCCAATCCTAATGAATACAATGGATTAAAATAACTCATAATGACTAAAGGAATCTCTGTTTCAACCATTTTAAGCAGCTGCAAAATGTCCCGCAGCGTTACTTGCCGCCTCAACGCTTCCAGTCCTGCCTCCTGGATTACCGGACCATCTGCGACCGGATCAGAAAATGGGATACCCAACTCAATTGCACTGGCTCCTGCTTTCTCCAGCATTTTGATTTCCCCAGCCAGGTTTTCCAGTCCCTGTGCGCCTGCCATTATATAGGGAACGACAATCATCTGATTGTTCTCCTGCTTTTCTTTCAATACTTTAGTCAACGTTTTCATTGTTCCGCCCCTTTCTCCATCAGTTCCTTGATCTGCTGAACATCCTTATCACCCCGTCCAGACAGACAGACGATAATTTGCTTATCCGGTCCAAGTTCTTTCGCAACCTTTACCGCATGGCTGATTGCATGAGAGCTTTCCAGTGCTGGAATAATTCCTTCGGTACGACAAAGCAAATGGAAAGCCTCCAACGCTTCTTCATCAGTTGCAAAAGCATATTCTGCCCGACCAGATTCATCAAGATAACAATGCTCCGGTCCCAGACCCGGATAATCAAGTCCAGCTGAAATTGAAAAAGCCTCTTGAACCTGCCCAGCTTCATCCTGCAAAAGCTTCATCATCGCACCATGAAGAATACCTGTCCGTCCCCTTGTAATCGTCGCTGCATGTGCGCCGGTTTCCAGCCCCAGACCAGCTGCTTCAACACCGATCAGCCGAACCTCATCATTGATAAACGGATAGAAAATCCCCATTGCATTACTTCCGCCCCCGACACAAGCAACCACTGCATCCGGCAATTTTCCTTCCGCATCTAGAATCTGGCGTCGGGCCTCCTGACCAATCACGCTTTGATAATCTCGGACAATCTCCGGAAACGGATGCGGTCCCAGAACCGAGCCCATCACATAATGCGTATCCTCCACATTTGCCACCCAGTAGCGAAGCGCTTCATTCACCGCATCCTTCAGCGTCTTACTTCCAGAGGTTACACTCTCCACTTTAGTTCCCAGAAGCTCCATCCTAAACACATTTAATGACTGACGAGCTGCATCCACTGCCCCCATAAACACCGTACACTCCATACCGAACAATGCCGCAACCGTTGCAGTCGCCACCCCATGCTGTCCGGCACCGGTCTCTGCCACAATCCTATTTTTCCCCATCTTTTTCGCCAGCAAAATCTGCCCGATCGTATTATTAATTTTATGCGCTCCCGTATGATTTAGATCCTCACGCTTTAAATAGATTTTGGCTCCCCCAACATGCTCCGTCAGCCGCTGTGCATAATAGAGCGGATTCTCTCTGCCCACATACTGCTTTAAGTAATAGTCCAGCTCCTTCTGAAACGCCTCATCTTTCTTTGAAGCTTCGTAAACTTCCTCCAGCTCATTCATTGCATACATTAACGTTTCCGGCACAAACTGGCCGCCGTAATTTCCATAAAATCCTTTTACCGGTTGTTGATACATAGTGCATCCTCCTTCGCTTTTTTCAAAAATTCTCTAATTTTTGCTATATCCTTTTTCCCGTCCGTCTCCACACCGCTGGAAACATCGACCGCGTAAGGACTAAAATAGGCTTTTGCCTGCTGAACATTCTCACTTGTCAGACCGCCGGCAATAAAAACCTTCTTATCTGAAAATAATGCAAGGTCCAATTCTTCCCAGTTAAAAGTTTCACCGTTGCCCCCCGCATATTGTTTTGTCGGTGCATCAAACAGCAGGTAATCGCCACGACACATTTGCTCGAAGACTTGCGGCTCTGTTTCTCTGCCGACAGAGCCCGCCAAAATACAGGGAACAGAAAACGTTCCTTCTGGATACTCTCCATGAATTTGCATTATATCCAATCCGGCAGTTTTAATTGTTTCCTCTACCTCTTCTATTTTCGGAGAAACAAAAACGCCGACTTTTCGAACCCTGTGCGGCACACCCATTGTTATCTGCCGCACCTGTTCAGCCGAGACCCGTCGCTTACTTTCAGCAAATACAAATCCGATATAATCTGCTCCTCCATCTACTGCTGCCATCACTGCTTCCTTTGTTTTCAATCCGCAGATTTTTACTTTCATCTTATCACCTGCAGTTCTCTGACCTTCTCCTGAGAGTCAGCTGCCTTCATTAATGTTTCTCCAACTAAAATCCCTTGATAATGCTGAGCGATTTTTTCTACTTGTTCACCTGTTTCAAAACCGGATTCACTGATATAAACTGCTTTTGTTGTCTGCTTTTTTCCAAGCTCAATACTGGTCCCAACAGACACCTCAAAGGTTTTTAAATTCCGATTATTCACACCGATCAATGGTACCCCAAGTTTTTCAGCAATCGCCAGCTCCTCCAAATTATGTACTTCCACCAGCACTTCCAGACCCAACTTCTGTGCCTTTTCAAGTAATTGCTTCAGATGCTCTTCCGTTAAAGCTGCCACAATCAACAGCACCATCGTCGCTCCGGCATTTCTCGCTCGAATCAGCTGCTTTTCATCAATAATAAAATCCTTGCAGAGAACAGGAACGCTCACTGCCTCGGCAACTTCCCTCAATATATCAATTGAGCCCTTAAAAAATACCTCATCCGTCAGAACAGAAATCGCTGAAACTCCTGCTTTTTCATAGTCTTTTGCCTGCTTCACACTATCTACATTCAGATTGATTGTACCTTTAGATGGAGATGCCCGTTTGATTTCGCCAATCACATGTATATGCTCCGGGTGGTTTTTGACTCGTGCACCAAACGACTCTGTCACTCTAAGAGGCTGCAAATTTTCCAGCTCCATCCCGGAAACTTCTTTCTCTTTTTCCAGCAAAATCTTTTCCAAAAAATCCATATTTATGCGACCTCCTTCTGTACACGAATAAATTCCTGCAGCTTGTCCATTGCCGCACCAGACTGAATGCATTGTTTTGCCAATTCGATTCCTTTTTCAATTGTTCCTGTTTTCCCATTGCTGAAAAAGCCCAGTCCAGCATTTAGAATCACTGTATCCAGATAGGCACTGGACTGATTTTTCAAGACCCTATATAGAATTTCTGTATTTTTCTGAGCATCCCCGCCTTGTATTCCTTCAAGTGGAACACGCTTGAACCCCAGTTCCTCCGGTTCAATTCTCCGAAGCTGAATCTGACCATTTTCCAGCAGCGCATAATGAGTGGTCCCAGCCAATGAGGCTTCATCCAGCCGCCCGCCGCCATTCACTACCACTGCCCGCTTTCTTCCCAGAGAACCCAATGTTTTTGCTGTTTCTTCGAGCAGGTCCAGTCGATACGTTCCCATCAGCTGTGTCTCAAGTGCCACTGGATTTGTTAATGGACCGATTAAATTCAAAATAGTTGGTGTTCCAAGCTCTTTACGAACCTTCATCACATAGCGCATATTCGGATGCATATTCGGTGCAAATAAGAAAGCCAGTCCCACTTCATCCAATAAAAAACTAATTTTCTCCGACGAAAGAGCAATATCCACACCCAGACATTCAAAAATATCTGCACTGCCCGAACAACTGGAAATACTTCGATTGCCGTGCTTCGCCACGGTTACTCCTCCGGCAGCCAGTACGAAAGCAGCTGTCGTGCTGATATTAAAACTCCCTGACTGATCACCGCCAGTTCCGCAGTTATCCATCACATTTTCTTTCTGACTTTGAATTTTACGTGCTTTGCTTTGAATTGTTTCAGCGATCCCAGCCATTTCTTCTGCTGTTTCACCTTTACACTTCAAGGCAGTTAAAAATGCCGCCAGTTGGCTGTCTGTCAATCGTCCTTCAAAAATTTCCTCTGCAACAGTTTTCATCTCACTCTTTGTTAAATGCTGTTTCTGATATATTTTTTCAAATAATTCGTTCATTTTCGTTTCCTCCACATAATTGAATAAATTTTTGTACCATGAGACTGCCTTCTTTTGTTCCTATCGACTCCGGATGAAATTGAAGTCCGAACACCGGATATTTTCTATGCTCAATGCCCATAATTTCTCCATCTTCCTCTGAATAAGCAGTGATTTCAAACGCTTCTGAAACCATTTGCTGCTTGATAACCAGCGAATGGTAGCGAATCACTTCAAACGAGTCGGATAATCCACGAAACAGCTGCCCGCCCTCTTGATTTACTATAGAAGCTTTTCCATGATAGATTTCCTGAGCCTGCTGGATGGTTTCACCAAAAGCAAAGCCAATCGCCTGATGCCCCAAACAAATACCCAAGATCGGTTTTTCTTTATAAAAACGCTGAATTACAGCGACACTTTCGCCAGCCTCCTCCGGTGTTCCCGGCCCCGGGGAAATAATAATACCGTCAGCAAGAGCTGCCTCTTCCATCAAGGTTGGATGATCATTCCTGAGAATTTTTATCTCAGCCGACTGCCCTGCCAACTGAACGAGGTTGTATGTAAATGAGTCATAGTTGTCAATCAGTAAAATCACTTGCCCACCTCCAATAATGCTTTAGCTTTTTGCAGTGTTTCTTCATATTCTTTTTCCGGCTCCGAATCATACACAATTCCGGCTCCTGCTTGTACATAGGCCTTTCTCTTATGGATCACCATAGTTCGAATCGCTATGGCAAAATCAGCCTGATCATTTTTAGATAGATAACCGACTGCCCCGGCATAGATTCCTCTTTTGACAGGCTCTAATTCATAAATCCTTTTCATAGCCCGGATCTTCGGTGCCCCGCTGACTGTTCCAGCCGGCAGTGTCGCTTTCAAAGCATCCATCGCTGTCACACCCTGCTTCATTTTTCCAGTGACTACGGATACGATATGCATCACAAACCGGTATTTTTCAACCGTCATATAAAGAGGGACTTCCACCGTTCCCTGTTCGCTGATCTTGCCGATATCATTTCTGCCCAGATCAATCAGCATTAAATGCTCTGCCCGCTCCTTCTCATCTTGAAGAAGCTCCATTTCCAATCGTTTGTCTTCTTCGACGGTGTCGCCTCTTTTGCGTGTTCCGGCAATCGGATTCGTTGTAGCTGTACCATTCCTGGCGCTGACCAGCCGTTCCGGTGAAGAGCCGATAATAAAGGTTTCCCCAAAATCAATAAAGTAAAGATACGAGGAGGGGTTTTCAACTCGCAGCCGCCGATAATAATCAAAGGGTTCATTGTGACACATTGCTGTCAGCCGCTGAGAAGGAACCATCTGAAACATATCTCCTTTTGTAATGTATCCTTTGACTTTTTTGACCGTCTCTTGAAAGGCCTCTTTTGTAAAATTACTAGTATAGCTCATCTTCTGTAATTGAACTTCTTTCGTTTCTGCCTCACTCGGAAGTTGCAGGTCTTTCACTATTTGTTCAAGTGCCGCCTCCAGTTGCTCAGGTGTTCTTTGAGAGTAACTATCTGACTCAACTAGACACAGACACTCATTCAAATGATCAAAGATCAGAAAAGAATCAAACAGATAAAAATGAACATCTGGAAATCCTAGTTCATCCGTGGGAATTCGCCCCAACTCCTCATAATTGGTAACGACATCGTAGCCGACATAGCCCAAGCCACCGCCGTGGAACGGAAGCTTTTCATCTTCATCCTCTGATATCAGAATGTACTTCTCTAATTCTTTCAGCGGGTCCGTCACCTGATATGGAGAACTACCAGTAATGGAAAATTGCTGACCGCTGACCGTCATTTCTTTAACCGGATTCCACGCAATAATCGTGTGCCGCCCCTGCTCTTTATCTCTGGGAATACTTTCCAGCATACACTTATTCTTTCCCTGAATTCGTAGAAACGCTGAAACAGCTGTTAAATGATCCGCCTGTAATTTTTTAGTTTTCTGCATCTTCTTTTTCCTCCTTCTTTCCGTTCATCTATTCGATCCAAACTGAATGCTTCCTGGGATATTCAATCGCTTCAAAGGTTTCACAGTATCTGTACCGAACAATGCAAAAAGCCCTCAGAAAACAAACCTGCTGTTTTCTGAGGGCGAATAATATTCATCCACGGTACCACCTCACTGAAAAGAATTTTATCAATCCTGTGAACGACCCGAAAAAAACAAAAAACCCCCAAACCATAAAAAAGCTATGGTTTGAGGGTGAAAAGTCACGGTGCCACCTCAATATTGAAAGAATCATTCTTTCCTCTCTATCAGTCGTCTATCAACGACCTTTCTCTGTAACGGGAGTCCCCGGAAATGCCTACTCTGGTTCAACATTTCGCTCGAAAGTCCATTCACAATTCCTTCCCTGCTGATTTTCACCACCATCAGCTCGCTGTAAAGTACCGGATATTGCTACTCCTCTTTCTCAAAGCTTCACTATTGTTCCTCATTATATTCTCATTTATCTGCTGTGTCAACATTTTTCCATTAAACAGATGAATCAGGAAAAACCTCAGATACAACAGGTTTTAGAAAGACCACAGATTAACTGTGTACCCCACCTGCTGCATTCTCTTTGATGATTTCCACAATTGTTTTCACAGCAGCCTCCATCGCCTCCGCTGTGATAAACTCATACTGTCCATGAAAATTTTCTCCTCCGGCAAATAAATTAGGCGTAGGCAAGCCCAAATAAGAGATTTTCGAGCCGTCCGTTCCACCGCGAAATGGAGCAATCAGCGGTTTGATCCCCAGATTATTCATTGCTTTCACAGCCAGCTCGACAGGCCGCATGTCCTTTTCAATAATCTCCTTCATGTTGTAGTACTGATCGACAAACGTAATAGTACATCTTGGACGATCCAGCTGCCCATTCACTTCTTCGACTCTTTCCTGAAGAAATTGTTTCCGTGCAGCAAATTTCTCCTTGTCATGATCACGAATAATATAGGTCAGCTCTGCATGATCCAAGGTTCCTGAGAAGCGATTCAACAGGTAAAATCCTTCATAACCCCTTGTTTTTTCAGGTACTTCATCAGCCGGCAGCAATGCATCGATCTGTTCTCCAACTTTAATTGCGTTAACCATAAGACCGTATGCTGTTCCCGGATGCACACTGGTTCCTTCAATTTCAATCACAGCTTGAGCGGCATTAAATGTTTCATACTCAAAGCTGCCGACTCTCCCGCTGTCCACCGTATAAGCAAACGTTGCCGGGAAAGCAGCCACCTCGAAGCGGTCAGCCCCTCTGCCGATTTCTTCGTCCGGACCAAATGCAATCCAGACATCTCCACGACTGATCTCAGGATGCTCAAGCAGATAGATCACAGCTTCTATGATTTCCGCAACTCCTGCCTTGTCATCAGCACCCAGCAGTGTTGTACCATCGGTCGTAATCAATGTCTGTCCCTTGTAGTCTTTTAAATTGGGGAATTCTTCCACCTTCATTGTAAGACCCAATTCTCTGTTCAACAACACATCCTGACCATCATACTCAGGAAAAATCTGAGGTGTAATCCCCTCTGCTTCAAAATCTGCCGTATCCAAATGCGCAATAAACCCAATTGCCGGAATATCTGTCGTTGTATTTTTAGGCAGTCGTGCAGTCAAGAAACCATTCTTCTCATTATAATGGATATCTGATAAGCCCAGCTCTGACAGTTCCTTTTCAATCACCCTTGCCAGCTCGATCTGACCCGGTGTTGTCGGAATCGTCTGACTGGCTGCATCGGAACGTGTATTTACTTTTACATATCTGATAAAACGATCCACTAATTGACTCACTGTTTTCCTCCGTTCATCAGAACATGTCTGAAAACTCCAAAAACGAAATTTCCAGACATGCTCTGCTTATTATTTTCTATTCTTCAATGTAGGCTGTACGCAGATTAAAATAATCTCCATATAAATGATAACTGATCCCCTTCACTGTTGGATTGATCAGATAGTTGGAGGCGCTTTGGTAAATAGGAACCTGCGCTGCATCTTCATCCAGTAAAATATCTTCTGCTTTTTTATAATCCTCAAATTGTACATTTGGAGAATTAGCATCTGTCGTTTTCGCCTGATTCACCAGTTTGTCATACTCAGCATCTTTATATCCTCCGTAATTGTATGCAGAGCTGCCTTCATACAAGTTGAAATACGAATCCAGATCACTGCTGCCGGCAATCCAGCCTGATAGAGACAATTCGTACTCTTTGTCTTTACGGGATTGAGTAACATTATTTTTGGGCTGTGCAGAAATCGTAACTTCCAAGCCCTCAAGATTTTCCTGCAGCTGACTTTGAACATATTCAGAAATTTTCTTACCCTGTTCATCATCGGATGCTAGTAATGTTAATTTCACTGTTTTACCAAGATCAGACTGAGCCTTTTTCCATTCTTCTCTTGCTTTCTCTACATCATAAACCAGATGATCACCGCTGTAAGCTCTGAAATCTTCTGAAGTATCCGGATTTGTGTAAAGGTTCGCCGGGATTAACCCATTTAACGGTTTTGAACCGTCATTTAACACATTGGTTGTCAGTGCTTCTTTATCAATCGCCTGTGCAATTGCTTTTCTCAAGTGCAGATTCGCTAAAGGCGTACCTTCTTTTTTGTTAAAATCAAGAAAATAATTGGCCACATCTGAATAGCTGATATAGCCCGGATCATCGCTGTACTGTGCAACATACTGTCCACTGATTCTGGTTAGATCCAGCTCACCGGTCTGATACAGATTAATCCCTGTATTTTCTTCCTTAACGGTTGTAACATCTACTTCTTCCAGCCTCACTTCGTCAGCTGCATAATACTCAGGATTCTTTTTCAGTGTCCAGGTATCAGAAGAAATTGTCCAGTCGGCAATTGTAAACGGTCCGCTGTAAATCAGATGCTCACTGTCAATCCCATAATCTTCGCCCTGTTCTGTAACGTATGCTTCATTTTGAGGTGCCAGCCAATGGAGACCACTGAAAGGAATGACGGCTGTGCCTGATCCAAGGTCACAATAAATTGATTGTCCTTCGCTTCAATACCCATTTCATCAACCGATTTTTCACCTGTACGAATCGCTTTGCTGTTCTTCACGTTATCCAGCAAATACGCATTAGGTCCGATTGTTTCAGGAGTGACCAGACGTTTCCAGGAGTACTCAAAATCTTCAGCAGTAATTGGTTCCCCGTTGCTCCACTTAATATCGTCTCTCAGTGTAAATGTATAAATCAGACCATCCTCACTAATATCTAGTTTTTCCGCCAATCCTGGAATTGGTGTGCTGTCATCATCAAAACGATAAAGTCCTTCAAACAGATGCTGAATCATTGTAAATGTATTTTTGTCCATTGCCTGCGTTGTATCCAGTGTTGAAATCGGAGCAGGAGAACTGATTTTAATTTTCTGTTCCACACTGCTTGCTTCCTTATCTGTCGCTTTTGTTGATTCTGATGCTGTTCCGCCGCACGCACTCAATAGTAGTGCTAAAGCAGCCAACCCTGTTGCAATCACTCGTTTTTTCATACTTATTTCCTCCTTCATTAACTATGCTACCCATACTTAAAATTCTGTTCCCTGCTGCGATGCGAATCGTATTTTCATCCAAAAATGTAACAAAAAAAGCCCTCATCCTTGTAAAAAGGACGAGAGCTTAAGCTATCGCGGTACCACCTTCATTGACTGTAAAAAAGTCCACTCTATCAGTACAAACATACTGAGGTGCTGTAACAGGCACTCCTGTATTGGCTTAAATATTCAACCAATCTGTTCAAAGGCCATTTTCTTCCTCAGCATCACTATCTCTTTCCACCAGTCGAGACTCTCTTTAAGCTGTCTGAAAAATACTTTCCTTCTCATCACATTTCTATAGATAACATGTTACTGAGAATATTAACAGATAATTTTTTAACAGTCAATTCATTTTAAACCATTATTTCATTAAAAATTTTAATGGATTAGTCAAATGCTTTCGTGACATCTTCGATCATTAAATGCGTAGACTCAAGTCCGCCGCCGCTTAGATACCAGACATCCGGCTGCAATGTGATTACTTTTCCGTTTTTACCTGCATTTGTTTGCTTGATGAGTTCATTTTCAGTAATATTATTGTTTGTTTCATCTCCGCCAATCGCCTGTGTCCGATCCACAACAAACAGAATATCAGGATTTTTTTCCAGTACATATTCATAAGAAACGCTTTGACCATGAGTAGAAGCTTCGATCGCATCATCTGCCTGGGCAAAACCAAATGTATCATGAACAATACCAAAACGAGATCCTTCACCATATGCAGACAACTGACCTTCATTCAACAGAACAACCAGTGCTTTCTCACCGGATGCTTCCGCTTTTTCTTTCAACTCTGCACTCTCAGTTTCCAATGAGCTGATTTCTTTTTCAGCTTCATCCTGTTTATCAAAAATCTCTGCAAGTGTTTTGATATTTTGTTTTGTTGAATTCCATGTATCAGACGCATCTACTGAAAGATAGACCGTTGGCGCAATTTTGCTCAGGTCCTCTTTGAAATCACTTTGGCGACCGGAAATAATAATCAGCTCCGGCTGTAGTTCATTGATTTTTTCCAAATCAGGTTCTTTGATGCCGCCTGCAGATTCTACATCTGCATATTTATCAAGATATTTGGGAAGACTTGAAGTTGGTGCACCAATAACCGTATCACCGACACCCAGCGCATCCAATGTATCCAGTGAACCATTATCAAATACAACGACTTTTGTTGGATTTTTCGGTACTTCAACAGTGCCGTCCGAATCTTTCACAGTAAGGGTTGTTGCTTTTTCACTGCTCACAGCTGTTGAAGAATCTGTCGAGCCTGATTCCTGGCCATTTCCGCATGCTCCTAATATCAATACTGCAGCAACTGAAAATACTGCAAATGCTAAAATTCTCTTCTTCATTTCGTTTCCTCCAACTTTGTATTTTCTTTTATTACGGTCTCTTAAAACCTGATACACAGTGTTTCAAAAGCAGCTTCTTTGATAATAAGCCGAAATTATTGAGAATTACTATTTTATATAAAATAGATGTTTCCTCATGAGACACTCGTCACAGTTTAGGTCATATAAGTGATGATCAATACCTGCCTAGTGCTTACTTCTGGAACACCGTTTATTCAGTCTTAGGGGACTCAAACAGACTTTTGTCACAGACCCTCTATCAAACAGTGTTATTAATCGTTGCTTAGCTAAAATACATACAGAATCGTTTTCCCTCTATTTCACAGATACGAATAGTCATATCATATAACTGATTGAGCGTTTCCGATTGAATCATTTCCTCCGTCGTACCGTGAGCGAATAACTTTCCGTCTTTCATTGCGACAATTTCATCTGCATAGCTGGCCGCAAAATTGATATCGTGAAGTACGATGATAACTGTTTTCCCAAACTCATCAACCAGCCGCCGCAAAATCTGCATCATCTGCACCGCATAATTCATATCCAAATTATTTAACGGCTCATCCAGCAAAATATAGTTGGTATCCTGAGCAATCACCATAGCAATGTATGCTCGCTGCAGCTGACCGCCGGATAATGTATCAATCATCGTATCCGCCAGATCAGTCAGACCGAGATGCGCCATTGCTTCATCCACTTTTAGATGGTCTTCTTTGTTCAGCCGTCCTTTTGAATAAGGAAAACGCCCGAAACTGACCAGCTCTCTGACTGAAAGCTTTAAATTGATACTATTTGCCTGTTTCAGGATCGACAGTTTTCGAGACAGTTCATTCTGTTTCCATGTCTTTACTTCATTATGATCCAGGTAAATTTCTCCTGTATCTTTCGGAATCAATCGGCTCATCATGGAAAGCAATGTACTTTTGCCCGCTCCATTTGGTCCAATAAAAGCCGTCAGTTTTTGCTCCTCAACAGGCAATTTAATTTCTGAAACAACGAACGTATCGCCATACTTCTTTGAAACATTTTTTATTTCAATCATTTCTACTGCTTCCTTTCATGAATTATTTTCCCGATAAAGTAAACACCGCCGCCAAATTCAATGACAATACTCAGTGTTGTATTTAATGCAAAAACCTGTTCAACCAAAAACTGACCGGATACCAGCAGGAAGATCGACAGCAGGCTGCCGCAGATAAACAGCTCTCTGTGACGATATGTGCCCATCAGCTGATAGCTCATATTCGCAACAATAAATCCTAAAAAAGTCACCGGTCCAACTAAAGCAGTCGAAAGACCCACAATCCCGCTGACTGCAATCAAAATCAGCAATTGAAACCTTGAAATATCAATTCCCAGATTTGTTGCCTGATCATTTCCCAGATGAAGAACATCCAGTGAATGACTTTGACTCCACAAAAATCCCGCAAAAATGACCATTAAACCAACTGCAATCAGCAGATAATGACTATTTACATTGCCGAAGCTGGCAAAAAGTTTCCCCTGCAGCAAATCATATTCATTCGGGTCCATCACTACTTGAAGAAAGGTACTGATACTGCTGAAAAACGTTCCGGCAATCATCCCAATCATCAGCAACAGAAAAAGATCATTTTTCCCTCTGCCAAGCAGAAATTTTGAAAGCAGTACGCTGATACTCATCATCAACAGAATATTTCCCAAAAATTGAGGCAATGATTCTTTCCCTAATATTGCCTGCCCTCCTAAAAAGAAAAACAGTGTGGTTTGAATGAAGACATACAACGAATCCAGACCTAAAATATTCGGAGTCAGAAAATGATTCTGTGTCATTGTCTGAAAGCTGATGGTTCCAAACGCTGAGCCGATACCCACCAAAGCAAATGCCGCTAGTTTTTTCCCTCGTAAGGCAAGCGCAAACGACCAGTTCCCATAGGTTTTATAGGTTAAATAAAAGAAACAGATAAGAACGACTCCGATTCCCAATAATACGAATGTCGTAATGGGAGACTTCACTATTTTTTTCAAGCTGTCCTCCTCCTTAATAAAAGGAAGATAAAGATCAGACTGCCAATAACACCAACAACGACACTAACTGGGATTTCATAAGGCGCAATAACAATACGTGCTGCTACGTCACAAATCAGCAGAAAAATACTGCCGCCAACTGCCGTAATCCACAAAGTATTCTTCATATGATCTCCATAACGCATCGATACCAGATTCGGAATAATAACACCCAGAAAAGGAATGCTTCCCACCATAATCAGAACAACTGCACTTGACAATGCCACAATACTCAAACCTAGAAGCTGTGTCTGCCGATAATTCAAACCAACACTATGTGACATGTCTTCCCCCATACCAGCAATCGTAAAGCGATAGGCAAAAAAATATACGATGACTAACAACGGAAGGGTTAGATAAATCAGCTCATAGCTGCCCTTCATAACTGTGGAAAAATTTCCCTGCAGCCAGGAAGACATATTTTGAACCAATTGAAACTGATAGGCAAAAAAAGTCGCAATCGAACCGACGATATTTCCGAACATCACACCAATCAACGGAATCATCACCTGATTCTTCGATGGTAAGAACCGTGTCAGCGAAAGAAAAATCAATGTACCGCCAAAAGCAAACAAAAAAGCGATTAATGAACGAAACAGCAGCGGTGCCGTGGGGAAGAAAATCATGACAACCAGTATCCCGAGTCGTGCACTATCCATTGTTCCCGCTGTACTTGGCGAAACAAATTTGTTCTGCGTTAAATGCTGCATAATCAATCCAGAAATACTAATCGTACTTCCTGCAATCATTAAACTGACTGTTCTGGGAATCCGAGTGGTCAGCAACACCAGCTTCTGTTCAGAATCCCATTGGAAAAGCTGGGTAAAAGAAATATCCTTCACACCAACAAAAATCGATAGCAATGCTAAAAGGAGTATAAACAGAAATAGACCTACTTTTTTCATGCATGAGCTCCTTTTTCTAATTGAGAATGATTTTCATTCTTAACAACTAGTTTATGTGATATTTTTCGGAAAAGCAACTATTTTTCGGTATATTCTTATTTTTAGTAATCAATTGACCTACTTCGGATAGTAGTACATAAATCCCAATATATAAACTTTTTATGCTATACTTCAAGAGAATGATTCTATGTTTGAGTAGATTTTACATAAGTATTTTCATCATTTTACTATTTGTATAACCATGACAAAAGGACTGAAAGAAACCGAAAAAGAAAAGCTTATTGAGGACTTGTGTACTCTGCTTCCATAATAGAGTCCAATACGGGTAACAAACGAAAGGAGCTTTTTTATGACAGATGAACTGCAAAAACACCTGGACAGTTCCCTTTACGGCACACCCAGGATCAAGCCAGATGAACAAAAAAAATACATGGGAACTTTTAAAGAACGCTGCTATGTCACGATGACTATCGCTCAAATGAAAAATCAAACCGATAGAAAAAACTTTCTGACAGAGCTGAAAAAGTATTCTGACGGTACTGTCCTGTTGAACGGAAAAATGGACATCTCCCTACAAACTACCTATATAAAACTAATTAAAGCACAGGGAAATCGCTTTACAATTGTGAGTGAAGCAGAAAACAGCGGAAATCAGTCATTAGGTCTGATTATTGCCGCCTCAGAAGCAGTAGATGAAGAAGAAATCGATATTGAAAAGAAATATCCGCAGTCTGACGACAAACAGGATACAAAAGAAGCCGAACAGAAAAAAAGCTTTTGGAAGAATTTGTTTAAATAGGCTGCAGCAGTCAGGAAAGATTTCCGGCAAAAGCTCTATTCTTCCCAAAAAAAGAATAGAGCTTAGCAACATATACATAAATAACGGGACTGTGACATAAGTATGTCTGAGATCTCTAAAACCGAATAAACGGTGTTCCAAAGCCCCTCCATGCTTCGAGGATCGGAACGAAGTGAGAACCGTAGACGCAGAAAAACGGATACAGCGTAATGTTTTGTCTCGAGAATCGTTAGACTCGTAGAGACAGCAGTTCTGGAAATAAGTCGAACTATACTGAAAATATGAGTAGCTATTTTCGTATAGTCCGACTTATTTCTTGAGACAGAACACTTCTGTCACAACCTCGTTATTTATGTAATAGATTCTTTTATTAACACTTACAATGCTCCTGCTGCCTCCTTATCCAGAATAACAGTTAAATTAGGATGCAGCTGCAAAATAGAAGCTGGTCGATCTTCTCCTATCGGGCCTGTTAGTACTTGGCTAACCATCTCAGCTTTCTCTGCACCATTAACAATCAATACAAGATGCTTCACTCGCATGACACTGACTGGTCCCATCGTTACAAATTCCAAGCCTTTTTCCATCATCTCCGGAACAAACCAAGACTCTTCTCCTGTAACAGTTACTTTGTGTGTAAGAGTGTTAAAGGTGGTTGTTCCCGGCATATTGCCGCAGAAATGTCCATCTTTACCCAAACCAATCAGCATTGCGTCCAATCCGCCAGCTTCTTCTATTGAGCGGTCCTGTGTTTCGTAATTTTCAAGTGTCAAAGGATGGATGTTTTTTTCATCAATTCCTGCAGGTGTTAAGTACAGCCTTCTTAAATCACTCATAGTTACTCCTTCTTTTTGACCCTCTACAGGAATCTCATCAAAATTATAGTAGTGAACATTATCATAATTGGAACTTCCCTTGACCACCTTAACCATTTTTTTATAGACCTTCACTGGTGTATTTCCTCCAGTAATAGACAGATTCACTCGCCCGGCTTTTGCCATATGACCCAATAAAATATTTTTTGCTGTTTCACTCATCGAATTGAAATCGCTTTCAACGATAATCTTCATGTAAACACTCCATTTCTGTCTTTTATAAGATAATTGTAGAATATGGGAATGTTCCCATGTCAAGATGAAAAATTAGATAATGGAGATGGCATCCCCCCTCCATAGCTAGCATACAAAAAAGTCCGAAAGAAATCCCCTTGATTTCTTTCGAACTCAATTTAAATCTGCCTCTCATCGTTCTACCAGTCGATAATAAACCTTAGAAGTTCGCCAGTAGATAATGAAGTAGCTCAGAGCAAAGACTGCAATACAGACTGCCGTCGTCAACAGCAGTAATGACGTATTCGTCAGACCAAACAGAACAAGCAGTTTCCTGATCATCGGAAAAGCAAAAGTCAGATGAATGACTGCAACTGTAATTGGCAGGAAGAAAACCAGCAAGATCTGATACTGAATTGTTTTATGAACTTCTTTGCGGCTAAGCCCAACCTTCTGCATAATTTCAAAACGATTGTGATCATCATTTCCTTCTGAAATTTGTTTATAGAAGATAATCAGAGTTGTCGCGATGATAAAGCTCAGCCCAAAAATCACTCCAATAAACAGAAATCCCCCTAATACAATGCGGTTCTCTTCTCTGTCCTCATCTATAGAAGAAACAGTCACATCCTCTTCTTCTCCGGCTTTTGCTCTCAACTCTGTTCTTAAAGCCTCTGTCATTTTCAGCCGCTGCTCCAAGGAACCATCCAGTTGAAAGCTAATAGTACTCTCTGAATCAGCAGTAACAGTATAAGAACTGTCCTGAAAATCTTCAATAATTTTTGCGAGGATCTCGTCATATCTTTCGTCTGAAACAAACATTAGAAAAGAGTTTGAGCTTTCATCCTCTGTTTTAGGCGCCATACTGAAATTATCCAACACCTCATTCACAAGAAAGACCTGCGTTCCGATTTTAAACTCTTGTGACGTATAGTCTCCGTAGAGAGGATATAGCAGAATGTCTTTTCCAGTTAGTTCAATGTTCTCTCCTTCCACGCGGTTATACTCGCTTAGTTTAAGTAATTGGAATCCTCTCATATCTTTATAGTTGCTAAGTGTTTCTTTAGCCGGAACAAATGTATCTTCCTTAGCCTTGAACATAATGATTCCCTGTGATGAATGAACATATTGCAAATCCTCCACAGAAAGGTTATGAGCTTCCGCAGCAGCATACAATGATTCTTTTACTTCCTCTATGGGCAGTACGGTCTCTATTGTATTTTGAAATGGATTTCTGTTGCGAATGATGTCCTCCCGCCCCACATAAAGAGAAACTGTTGAAGAGATGGTTACCAGCGCCATTGTACAAAGGATACAAATACTTGCCAGTCCTGCACCATTTTGCTTCATTCGAAAAATCATTCCTGAAACAGAAATAAAATTAGACGGTTTATAATAGAACGAATTGTTCCGCTTCAGCAATTTCAAAATAGTAATACTGCCGGTTACAAATAAGCTGTATGTCCCGATAATGACCAGAATTACTGCGATAAAAAATTGCGTCAACGCTTCCAAAGGGGATTGAATAGTCAACGAAATAGCATATCCGCTGCCTAAACAAATAATCCCTATCAGAGCAAACAGCCATTTAGCTTTCGGCTCCTTCTCTCCCGATTTCGCCTGCTCCAACAATTCAATCGGCTTTGTTTTCCTTACCTGCCACATATCATAAAGAAAGGTACTTAAGAAAATTCCGGTAAACAACAGCAGAACTCTTAGTACAGAGGAAAAAGATAAATCAAAGTCAAATTCGTCCCCAAATGCTGTTATCTTTTTTAATATTAAAAACGTTAATTTAGAAAAAATAATTCCTGAGACTATTCCCCCAACCATAACAAGTAAAAATACATAGAAATTTTCAAACAGCATCATCACTGTCAGATTTTTTTTATCCATTCCCAGAATGTTATAGAGTCCCAGTTCCTTCTTTCTTCGTTTAATCAGAAAACTATGCGTGTAGAAAGTAAAAATCACCGAAAAAATCATGATGATTTTGCTTCCCAGACTAAACATCATTTTTACAGACATTGCCTGCGGGAGAGTATTCATTCCTTCATTATGAAGCATCACCTGCATGATAATATTTAAAATAACTGTAAACACCGTCGCCAGAATAAAAGGAAGATAGACAGTTCGGTTCTTCTTTAAATTATTGTATGCTAAACGTAGGTACAGCATCTCCATCACCCCTTCGCCAACAGTGTCGTCATTGTTTTAGATATTTCATCCAGCAATTGTTCATTTGTCTTCTGCCCTCTGTACACCTGATGGAAAATCTGGCCGTCTTTCACAAATAGAATTCGATTTGCTCTACTGGCAGCAAGTGCACTGTGGGTTACCATTAAAATCGTCTGATTCTGCTGGTTAATCTCCTGAAAAAGCGTCAGCAGGTTTTCTGAACTTTTAGAATCCAAGGCTCCTGTAGGCTCATCTGCTAAAACAACCTGCGGCTTCGTGATCAATGCCCTTGCTACTGCCACCCGCTGCTGCTGTCCTCCTGAAATTTCATAGGGATATTTTTCCAGAAGCTCTCCAATTCCCAGAATCTCAGCTAAAGGAAATAAGCGTCTCTCCATCTCACTGACTGCTGCTTTCGACAGTACCAACGGCAAAAAGATATTATCCTTCACAGAAAAATTATCCAGCAAATTAAAGTTTTGAAAAACAAAGCCGAGGTTCTCCCTCCGAAACGCTGCCAAATTCCCTTCAGGAATTTCTGTAATATCTTTTCCCTTCAATAATACCGATCCTTGTGTCGGTATATCCAATGTTGCCAGGATGTTAAGCAGGGTACTCTTCCCTGATCCTGATTCCCCCATAATTGCTATGTATTCTCCTTCTTCTACTTGAAAAGAAATATCTTTCAGCGCAGTTACCTGATTTCCGCCAAAGCGGGTCTGATAAATTTTTTGTAAGTGTGTCACTTCAAGTATTGCCATAGTATGTCCTCCTCTGCCTCATTTGAGTAATCGGCTGTTTCTCATTTCCCATATTAAACAAAACAGCAGCCAAAGACTACTTACACTTTAGCTGCCATACTTACAATGCTGTAAGGTTCATTCAATTTGATAGAGATGCTGGCTCAAATCCAGCCAGACCTTTGTCCCTTTACCAACCTCCGACGTAATATGGATAGTATGACCCAGACTTCTCATTACTTCGTCACTCATATACAATCCAAGTCCCGATGCTTTTTGATGATTATGTCCGTTATACCCTGTATACCCTTTTTCAAATATTCGCTGTCTATCCTCAGGCAAAATTCCGATACCGCTATCTGCAATAATAAGCTCCTTTGAATTCTCGGGATTGGCATAAATACGAATACCGCCGCGTTTGGTATACTTAATTGCATTTATCAAAATCTGCTCCACTACAAACTGCAGCCACTTTTTATCACTGATAACCGACTGCTTGGTCTCCTGAAAAGAAAACGATAGATTCTGATAAATAAAAAACGTTGCATACTTTTTTACCGTCTCTTTAATGAGACGATCAATGTCTATCGTCTCAAAAACAAAATCAGTCTCTGTATGATTTAGACGCAAATACTGAAGCATCATGTCCAAATACTGATCAATTTTAAACAATTCCTGTTTTAGCACTGTATGATCCAGCTGATTTTCCTGCATTTTTAAATTCAAAACAGCCAATGGTGTTTTAATCTGGTGACTCCACATGCTGTAATAGTCCATCAGCTTGTGGTTAATTCGCTTAGATTCCCCAATCTCCTGCCGGTATTCTTTATCTAGACTGTGCAGCATTTCTTCATAATCCTCTTCAAGCAATGTACTGCCGCGTTTCCTATCCAGCACATGAAGCTTTACAGCTTTCTTTCTGCCGTCCAGCTGCTGATGTTTTGAATAATATCGATAGAATTGTACTGCGGCAATGACTGCCAGCAGAAAAAAGGAAAACAGCAGCGCATCACTATACGCTTCAAAAGGAATATCATGAAGGAAAAACGTTACGCCAAAAATTAAAATAAATCCCATGTATGTCAAAAGTGCAATCTTCTGATCCAACAGATAACGAATAAACACTCTCATGTCATTCTTCCTTTCCGAGATAGTACCCTTTCCCCTTTTGCGTTTGAATAAATACATCCAGTCCTATATCACTGACTTTCTTTCTAAGTCGCGCTATGTTCACCGAAAGCGTGTTGCTGTCGACAAACGCTTCATTTTCCCAAAGCTTCTCCATAATCAGCTCTTTCGGCACTACTTTTTCCGGCTGTCGAAACAGCATATCTAAAATTTTTGTCTCATTCATTGTCACGGGAACACATTGTTCTCTACAGCAAACTTCAAAATCCTCAAGATTCAGGATATAGTCGCCATAGTTCAATGTCCGAACTTCTACCATCACAACATTTCTTCGCATAATTGCCTGAATTTTTGCGACAAGCACTTCCAGGTCAAAGGGTTTTGCAATAAAGTCATCCCCACCCATGTTCATTGCCATAACAATATTCATATTATCACTGGCAGAAGACAGGAAAACGATTGGAACAGCTGACTGTTTGCGAATTTCTGTGCACCAGTGATAACCATTATAAAAAGGCAATGAAATATCCAAAATTACCAAATCCGGCTGGAAAGCCTCAAACTCAGCCAGTACATATTGGAAATTTTCAACTGCGAGTACCTCAAAGTTCCATTTTTTCAGATAAGCAGACAATGTTTCAACAATCTGTCTTTCATCTTCAACAATAAATATCTTTTTCATAAGCTTTTCCCTCCACTCAACGCATCCGATAGTCTCAGCTTTACGTTTCTTCCAAAGCTGTTTCTTCAGCCTGTTCTTATCACAAGCTTACTTCTAAATCTGCAGCTCTGCCAACAAAATTTTCTTCAGCTCATCAGCTAAATCTTTTTTAGTGTACCATAAATTATAGAGAATATAATGGGACCGAGGGAGGAAATCAGTTGGTACGAAAACGCCGCTTTTAGCTTTTTTCCCACTTTTCAAGTGTATGTCTCTCACAAATAATTTTCTTCCTGCAGCCTAATTTCCTTGTATTCATCGTTCCCCATCTGTTTTAATACTTTCTTTTTTTACCTTCAAAGAGATGGATGATTTAGACTCTAATCAACATTAAAAATAAAAAAACAGCTTAGTTCCTCTTACAAAATCCCAGAGAAACCAGCTGTTTCAATAATGCTGTCTTATTTATTCTGTATATTCAAGTATCACCCGTTCATTCAGCGGCTGTGTTTCTCTATTGTTGTGAGAATACAATTTTTTAAACGATTCAATCTGCTCTGCTGATACTTCTACAGGATTCTTCATTACATACCATTCTACATTTTCATTTAATGGCGGAGTAGTTAAAGAACCAAGGTAATGGTAGTAGCTTTTATTTGCCGGAATCATATCCTCCAAATCAGTGATAGGATCTGTTTTTTCATTATTAACATCGTCAAGAGCTTCCTGAAATCCTTTGTTTTCAGCTCCTTCTTTAAAGAACACGCCAATTACAGCAATACGCCCATCTTGGGCAATGTTAACAAAGTGCGCTTCTAAAGGATAATGCTCTCCATCAACTGTATGTTCACTTTCTGCATGAAAATGAAATTGTGTCAGAGTAAAATTACGACCATTTATCACTGCTTCACCACCAGCAGTAAATTGAATACTGTGACCGTTATTCTCTGCTTTGGTGATATCTATTCCATAATCCAGCTCAATTGTTCCTTTATCCGGCATTATTGCTTCTGCCTTGCTGCTTGGAATATCGATTGGGGACTGCATATCTCCCGCTGTAAACTCCCAATTTTCCTGATCATCATAATCAAGGTGCTCTTCGGCTTCCTTTTTCTCACTGCTTTCTGTAACAGCTGCAGTGCTTGATTCTGATTGTGAAGCGGTTGTTTTTTCTGTTCCGCAGCCTGTGATAGAAACACTCACTCCAATTAATACGGTCATTGCTAAAATCTTTTTCTTCATCATTTCATCTTCTTTCTGTAAATTATCCATTGCTTACTATACTCTCTTTTTAAAAAAAATAAAGCACTTTTTAGATTTTATCAACTATTTCTTTTAGGAAAAATTGACAAAAGAAGCAAAAGAAAACTCCTTCGTTACATTGCAGTACATCAAAAAAAGTCTCTATACTATCTAGTATTGGTGAGGTGCCATTCACTGTACTTTTTCTTTTTGAAAAAAACAGAAAAGACCTCTTGAAATCCGTTAGAATTAAAGTCAACCAAAACCGACCTAAAGAAGTGTTTCAAGATGTCTCTATCCGAGCCTATCAAAGATTTCCTTATTCGAACGGTCCCTTAGAATGTCTCAATAATCATAGTAAAGTATTGAAGCGAATGACCTATGGGTTTCACAACTTCACCAATTTCAGAGAGCGGATCTTTTTGTATAGAAGAACCTATTTCCTCAAGAAGAAACCAAAAGCAACACTGAAAAAGCAAGCAGGATGACATAGATTTCCTCCCTGTTTGCTTTCTCTAGCGTATTTCTTTTACCAACACTAGCATCTTGACAACATTATATTTTTGTTTTTTTAGGATAAAAACCAAAAAAAGTGAGTAATTCCATGAATCAAAAATATCAGGTCAATCTGAGTGAAATTGAACCTCGTAGAATCTGTTAGCAGAAAAACCATTCGTGTCCTGTAAAAAACACAACTTAAGCCTCACTAAAAAAAGCAATGGTGTATTTCTAAAAAAGAGTCCGGACATTTTGTCACAGCCATGGAAAACATCATGGAAGCCTACGCTCGTCCATATGACCCGGACTGTCCACTCATTTGTATGGACGGAGAAGCCCTACCAGTTATTATGTCATTGACCCGTTACCTATGAAGGGTGGGTAGATACAAAAATAGGACTACGAATACGAGCGCAAAGGAGTATTCAATATTTTACCCCTCACTGGCTGGCGCCATGTCAGTGCTCAACAAACACGAAAGAAACAGGTCTGGGCAGAAAAAATAAAGGAACTGGTAACCCTATACTATCCCAAGGCAAAACGAATTCGCTTAGTAACAGATAACTTGAACACCCATAGTATCAGTTCCTTGTATAATGGCTTTGCACTGGAACTTGCACAGCGCTTAGATAATTCATCATACACCCAAACACGGGAACTGGCTGAATATTGCCGAAATTGAAATTAATGTGATTACCCAGCAGTGCTTAAACAGACGAATTCCAACACTTCATGACTTGAAGCAAGAACTCAGTGCGATTGAAATTTATTTATTGATAAAGATTTAAAAATTTTTGACAATCTAGTATTCTTAAATCCAACAATATCTTTGATTTAGTTAATAACTCTTAATATGCTTTTATTAACAAAAAATACACTAATTATGAACACTACTACCATTCCCGAGATAGACCAGAGTATTGTTTCTATGCTAAAAATAGGAATGCTATCCTTAAATAAATGTCCGATTGGAAACATATTCCCTAGTAAAAAGACAAATTTATTTATAGCCATTCTAGACAGTAGATACCCTATAGTCCCCAAAAAAGGTAGACCAAACAATACTTCAACTATCATTTCAAAAGAAACGTAAACAGGAGTAGCCCCTAATAGAAGTTTTGTCTCAATATCATCCTTTTGAATAATAATCTTTTGACTCAGATAAACAAAATATCGAAAAATTCCCAAAATTAATAATCCAACGATAAACATAAATAAGCTCGTTTTTACTGTTAACAATAAAAAATTTAAATCAGGTTCTTTATTTACAGCCTGTAACTCATTAACTGGTGAATTATTAGTTGATTTTTCCCTTGTTTTAGAAATGACACGAAAAAGATTGAACAAGTGTAGCAGTAGAAATTCAAAAAAGAAAAAAATCAATGTTGCAATGTCACTATAGAATGTTTCTTTAGCTGCCCTACATCTAATTTTCAAGCTTCTATAAAAAAAATTTTTGACATAGATAACATAATGTTTATTCTTTATAGTATTGTCCATTTTTTTCATCCCTTATTATTTTTCCGTTATCTAATTCAATAACCCTAGAATTTAGCTGATTAACTATTCTTGAATTATGGGTAGCCATAATAATTGTTTGGCCTAATGCGTTTACCTTATTTAAATAATTCATTATCTCATTTGCATTACTTGGATCTAAATTAGCTGTGGGTTCATCAGCAATGAGTATTTTAAAATTTCCAACTAATGCTCGAGCAATTGCTACTCTCTGCTTTTCACCACCTGACAATTGATTAGAAAATCTTTTTTTCAAACCAACTAAATCAACCGCTTCCAAAGCATCCAACACTCGCTTTTTAACTTCTTTCCCAGTGTAGATTCCTTGTATTTCTAATGGATACGCTACATTTTCGAACACATTCAAGCTTTGAATTAATCGGAAATCTTGAAAAATAAAACCGATATTTCTCTTATAATTCCTCATTTCCAATTGATTATTTTGATTCATCAGTTTCTCATTGAAAAAAATCTCGCCTTTGCTAATCCTCTTTTCGAAAGATAATGTTTTCAAAAGTGTTGTTTTTCCAGAACCACTTTTCCCAACAACAAAAACAAATTCTCCATCTGCAATTGAAAGATTTATTTTGTTAAGAATTAATGTATCCTCAATAATTTTATTAACATCAACTAATTCAATTATAATCAACATCTCTCCTTCTAACTTTTAGATTACTTTAAATCACTTTGAATATCAATATATTTTTTATTTATAACTTAAAAATCTCAAATATCAAATTAAGATAGACAAATCATTGTTACTAACGTAATTCAAGAATACTTCTAAATGGTGTTTTATTAATTCAACGATTTTCTTGGGATATTATTTCTCTTGGATGTTACTGATTGAATAAAGGTTTCGTCCACTAAATTAAAGTCCATAGCTTTTGATAAACCATCTTTACGCAATAAACCGTTAGAATTCTCATTCAACCCTCGTTGAGAAGACGTTCATGAATCTGCAAAATAAATATCACTGTCATTATTATTGCTAATTTTCTTCCAATTTGAAAATTCTTTTCTACAATCAAAAGTGATCGATTTGAATAGATTTTTAGGTACAAACTGAAACCAATAATCTAATCTGTTTTCAATATCTTTTACCTGTCGTTCAGATGGCTTTAATATGATAATCACTTTTGATAGACATTCAACTGAGGTAGTGACTGTACTTTTATGTTTCTGACCGACGATAGTATTACATTCAAGGTGACCAAACTCCTCTGCAAATAAGGTATAGTCATTGGTACGTTCATGAATAGAGCGACGGAAAGCTTGTCCTCCTCGTTTTTCTTGATAACCATCAGTGCTGCTCTCACTGTCAAGCGAAGAACAAGCAGACCATTATCAAATGGGGCTGAAAAAAAGTCACTCTCTTACTCAATGATGCCAGTAACTGCAAAACCCTG
The DNA here is from genome assembly GCF_020567645.1 of Enterococcus sp. CWB-B31. Taxonomy (NCBI): domain Bacteria; kingdom Bacillati; phylum Bacillota; class Bacilli; order Lactobacillales; family Enterococcaceae; genus Enterococcus; species Enterococcus sp. CWB-B31. The sequence goes on along the minus strand of NZ_JAJDJW010000006.1, from coordinate 134,218 downwards.
CTCTCTCTTAAAAAGCAGCGCTTTTTCTGTAAGGATTGCTTTCATTACGCACTTACTTTTCCCGTTATTCTAGGAAAGAGCATGCACACGTTTGTTTAGTCGTTACTGATTTTTACAGTCCCTATCGTACGTTAGTAAAGGAGCTGTTTCCTAATGCTTCCATTGTCGCAGATCACTTTCATATCAGCCAACACATGGGGCTACAACACAGAATTCAAATAATGAAGCGATTCAAAAAAATCGACCTACACGCTCTTCTGTCCTCTTTAGTATGACAGGAAATAGCGTGTAGGTCGATCGTTTTTTTCTTTTCATTCTGTTTGGTGAGGGCGTTAGCCCTCATGAGTGTTTGTCCCGACCTCCTTCTATTTTACTGAAGACCTATTTAAACAGATTTCTGTTTTTTTGAGGTTGACTTATTCACTCAAACAACTCTGGATACAATAATTTCAACACATCCATTGTCAAATGACGACCCACTCCAGAATAAGGGTATATATGCATATGCATTGCCGGATTGAAATTAGCTTCGATAATTCCATAAGTATTGCTTTTTTTATCAGCCGGAATAGATTTATCGGGAATGATTAAATCAATTCCGCATATTTTAGCCCCTAATGCTGCCACAGCTTCTACAGCAAGCTTCTTATAACTTTCATCAAACTGATCCGTCACATCAATGGAATCGCCGCCGGTACTGATATTAGAATTTTCTCTCAGATAAACCACTCTTCCCTTTTCAGGTACAGCATTCACCACCAGATTCTGTTCCTTCAGCATCAGCCGCTCCAATTCACCTAGCTGGATCAGCTCTAAAGGCGCCCGATGGTTGCTGCCTCTTAAAGGATGAAGGTTCTTTTCTGCAACCAGCTCTTCTATTGACCGGACACCGTCTCCCACAACATTAGCAGGAATGCGCAGCAAAATAGCTTTTACTTCATTATCCAACACAAAAAATCGATATTCTGTTCCCGGCATAAATTCTTCAACGAGAACAGAGTCATCTTCCTTAAACGCAATGTTCAAGGCTTCCACATAATCTTTCCCTGAAGCACCGTCTTTAAAGATAGATATCCCAAGCCCATAATTTGTCGATTTTGGCTTTACAACAAATGCCTGCTTCTCATATCTTAAATATGCCCGTTCTGCTTCTTCAATTGAAGAAAACTCCTCCCCACCTGGCACACGAAAGCCAGCCTGTTCCAACACCTTTTTTGTGACTGTTTTATTTTCCATAATCAAAGGAACAATATAACTGTCTTTACTGGTCATATTCGCATTCTTCACATACTCAATATGCCTTCCATGCTTCAATTTCAGGAACTGTTCCTGCTCATCAAGAATATCTATTTCCAGCCCCTTCTGAATTGCATCAAAAAGAAACAGCTGTGTGGATAACTCCATATTTCTGAACCCGGCAAGCTGATAGGGACGCTCAAAAGCTAGTAAATGGTATTCTTTTCCATAAACAATTCCCAGTTCATGGTTAGAATTTGCTTCAATGATTGTCCACATTTTACCTGAAATAGTCATTTCAGGCATTCTTAGCTGTTCATGATAGGTTGTCAGCATTTCTTTTTTACCGTAAATTCCTAATTCAGTAACCATTTCAATCATTTCAGAGAAAAGCCTGTCACCCTCAGCCAATATATTCACTGTTGAAAAAGGATGCCCCAGCGCTACCTGTTCATTCAACAACTCACCGGTTGCTACCCATTCATCTGCACTTTCTTTTTCATCTGTCCATAGTAAAAACAGCATAAATAAATGCATAAATTCAAGCATTTCTTCGTCGATACCAAAGGGTGCGAACGGATTTAAATCAATATTCCTCAATTCAATATAACGAATGCCGGTCTGCGGCAAATCTGCCATGGATTTTCCGCCTCTCAACCGGACTGGAGCGTAAAACTCCTTCTCTTCGGACAGAATCCCATTTTCCACCATCGTTTGAATATCATCAATATACCCTTCCAGCGTTTCATAGGACACACGGACATTCTCCCTATTCCGATAGCCAAAAGAACTGTTGCGCAGACTTCTTACCGGCTCTGCGGGATGCTCTTCTTTAGCCGTAAAGTACCCCGGCTCACTAACAACCGAGGCACCAAATAAATACGTAATCAGCCAGCGGTAACGAAGATAATTACGTGACGCCTTCATATAAAGAATGTTTTTAAACTCTTCAATTGACTTAGCCTCTTCCTGTACATGATACATTTGAAAAATTAAGCTTTCTGCATATTCAAAATTAAAGTGAATCCCGCTGACCATTTGTTTTCTTTTTCCATACTCTCTAGCCAAATAGCGTCTGTAAAGAATCCCTTCATACTGATCTAGCTTTGCAATTTTGATGTCCCGCTCATTTTCCGGAAGTTTCGGCGGCATACTCATTGGCCACAGCATTTCCTCTCTATTCATCGAACGAATGGTCACATCATGAATCGCTGCAAGATAACGCATAACCTCAGTAATCGAATCTGCAACAGGGGTAATCAGTTCCACCTGTGTTTCACTGAAATCCGTTTGAATATACGGATGATAGGAACGATTGCCTAGTACTGAAGGATGATCTGTTTGAGCCAGCTGACCGTCCAATGTCACTCTCTGACTCTCTTTTTCAATGCCAAAACGTGCTGTCAGCGCATAAGGACGAACGCTGTCTTTATTTAGTATCTCTTTAAAATTCATCTTTTCGCCTTTCTGTCTATATAACTTTTTACATTACTTACTATTATATAGAAAATTGATCTAAAAGAGAATCTTTCTGACCCCTTAAATAGAATTAAATAATTAATTCTTTGTACTCATTCAGCACAAAAACTCCGAAAAAAGTTTCGGAGTTCGCCTCTCTTTGTTGGCGGTCTGTCTGAAAACTATTGAGAAAATACGTTTGTATCAAGAATTAAGCAGTGTGAGACTCGTAGATACAAGATTTTTCTGTAGTAGAAAGTCAGTTAGCAGAATTGCCAGTCTCACTAAGATAAATAATCTAGTAAGATGGTATACGCAGCTCTGATAGGGATTAATTGGTCAAAATTTATTCCATATGTAAAGAGATAGCTGTATGCGAACGACAAGCTTTGAATATGTTAACATTCAACCTTTAAACGGCATCTGACCCTTGATCCAGCAGAATGCTAAATGCATGACAATCACTGTTAATTTATAGTGGCGCATATCTAAGGCTCGTTTGCATAACTTACTCCTGTACTTTTGACAAATGCTCATCGCATATTCAGCATTCTCATATGTAACACTATTGGATATGCTTCACATTTCTTGGATTAGAAGAATCACTTAGTTTTAATTCGATCCATACACCAGCCCATATCTAGTTTTCTGAACAGAGTCGCCACTAAAATTTTCAGACAGATTCTAACCTTTTCTGCGTCGGGCAAATTCTATAAAACGGAATTTATCCAGTCGATGAATAGATTCAGTATACTCAAAACAATTAGTATTTTCCAGATACACTAGGCTGCGGACAACAACCACATGACTGTCGCCATGGAGTGTCATCAGCTCCTGCATTTCCTGTGTTACCGGTTCAGCAGTGATCTCTTTTTGCGCATAGGAAATATCCAGTGACAGATCATTCTCAAAATAGTCATAGATTGAATCTTCCGCTCTGTCTTCAGGCAAATCCGGAATCACAGATTTTAACAAATAATCCTTATCCAAAATAACTACTTCACCATCAATTTTTCGCTGTCGAATCAATTTCCAAACGGGATCTCCCACCGGCCAGCCGGTTTTTTCATTTAACTTCTCCGTCACAGGAACCTCTTCCAACACACGAACAATCGTTTCACTGGGGATTCGCTGTGCTTCTTTCAGCTCTTTATAACTAGTCAGACCGGCAATCGGAAAATCAAAACGATTCAAGTCCAAAACAATAGAGCCTTTCCCCTGTTTTTTTTGAATATATCCGGCATTCAATAACAAATTCAACGCTTTACGAATCGTCTCTCTCGAAACACCGTAAATTTGTATTAACTGATTCTCACTTGGTAAAAGGGAATGTGCAGGATACTCATCTGCCAAAATTTTCTTTTCCAGATCAAGGAAAATCTCATTAAACTTATTCATACTATCTCCTACCTCCGTCGATAGTTATTATAATGTCTCTGAAATTAAACTGCAACCCTTGTATATCCTTTTATTACAGCTATGAGAGCCGTTTCAAAAAATATTTCCCAAATAATTTAAAAAGAAAAACCTTTCACAATGATAGAATTTTCCAAATCTTGTCATTGTAAAAGGTCTGAAATCATTAGCTCCAGCTTATTTCTTCAGCAACTCATCGATAGCCAATTCATCCAGCCGATAAACCAGCTGATCAGCGCCTAAAAGTTTTTCATTTTCGACAATACCCACCGCATACATCCCTGCGGCATTGATTCCGTCAATGCCTGCCTGAGCATCCTCAAAACCAACAGCTTCCTGAGGCTGTACAGCTAATGCTTCTGCTGCTTTTAGAAATATCTCTGGATCAGGCTTCCCACGATTTAGAGTATCTGGATCTACAATATAGCTGAAATATCCGGTTACTCCCAGCTTTTCTAAAATTACCGGGGCATTTTTCGAAGCTGAAGCAATCGCACAAGGGATTTTTCTTTCCTTTGCCTGACTGATAAACTCCTTCACTCCCGGCAATAAATCTGCCGGAGATAACGTTTGTAACAACTCTACATAGTGGTCGTTTTTCTTTTCCGCCAGCTGCTCTTTCTCTTCTTTGGAATAGACAGTTTCTTTTCCGCCATAAGCTAGAATCCGATCCAGTGAGTCCATCCTGCTGATTCCCTTCAGCTGTTCATTGAATACTGGGTCAATGGTAATGCCCAAGGTTGCCCCCAAATCCTTCCAGGCTATATAGTGGTATTTTGCTGTATCGGTGATGACCCCGTCAAGATCAAAAATGAATCCTCTTCTCATTTGGCACTGACTCCTTCATAAAAAAGTTGCTGCGATTGCCCACTTTCCAGAGAAACAGTTTCTCCTTTAATAGTGACTCTTACCGACTGATCCGCTTCAATTTGAATCTTCTCTTTATCTATGACCAGTTGATAATGGACCCCGCGAATATTTAAACGGAACTTCAATTTCTCCCATGTTTCCGGCAGCTGCGGTTGGATTGCAACTTCCTTTTGACGAATATCAATCCCGGCAAAAGTTGTTAGTGTAATAAACAATGTGGCAGCCATCACTCCGGCATGAATGCCTTCCGCTGTCGTTCCGCCCTGTATATCCTGATAATCTGAATACAGCGCCTCCTGATACAAGTTCCAGGCAAGCTCTTTATCCTCAACAATGGAGGCCAGTTGAGAATGCACTATTCTGGATAACGTTGAGCCATGAGAAGTTCTGGCCAGATAATAATTCAAGTTCTTCTCAAGATAATCCTCCGGCAGCTGATAGCCCATATCCGCTAAAATCTGATCCACCTTATCTTTGCGGAAATTATAGAAAATCATCAACGAATCAGCTTGTTTAGCTACCTTATATTCATCAGCCGAACATCCTTCCGCACTTAAAATACGATCCATTCGATAGATATTTCCATACTTTTCTTTATAGTAAGTCCAGTCTATTTCTTTCAAATCAAAATAACCGGCAAATTGAGCAATAACCCCTTCCGAATTAATTTCCAGATTCAAGTCATGTCGGATACGATTCATTTGAGCCAGATCCTCTCTGGTCATTTCCGCTTTTTTCTGCGCTGCTGCTAAATCATCAGCAGAATAATTCAGATACAATGCTTCGATTTCTTCAAACAGCCAAACGACCATCATGTTAGTATAAGCATTGTCTGTCAGACCACCCTTTTTACTGCCTGGATACGCTTCATGGAATTCATCCGGACCCATCACTCCAGAAATTGAATAGCGCCCAGTCTTATTGTTATATGCTGCAATACTCAACCAGAATTTTGCAATTTCCATCAGCAATTCAATACCATGATGAATCATGAATTCTTTATCTTCAGTATTGTTATTATACAGCCAGACATTATAGGCAATTGCCAAAGATACATGACGCTGCAGACGGCTGTGATCTTCTCCCCATTCACCGCTGATCGGATTTAGATGCAGCTCCTGTGACTGCTCTGTTCCATCCAAACCGGACTGCCACGGGAACATCGCTCCCTGATAACCGGCTTTGGCAGCACTGCTTTTGGCAGCAGGCAAACGATTGTAGCGATACATCAACAACTGCCGTGCTGTTTCCGGAAAATGAATAATATAGAACGGAAGAATAAACAGTTCATCCCAGAAAATATGTCCTCGATAGGCTTCTCCATGCAGTCCGCGAGCAGTAATTGAAGCATCCAAAGTTGGATTAGCTGTTGGAGAACCTGAAACTAATATATGGTAGGTGTGAAGATGCAGCATTTTTTCAGACATCATATCCCCTTCAACCATAATGGCTGTTTCCTGCCAATAGTCTTTCCACACTTCAGAAGACGCTTTATACATACTATTAAAATCAGAAATTTCGAAAGCCTCAAACTCATGGCTTTTTTGTTCTTCCCCTTTTTTATAAAGATGGACAGCTACACTTTTTTCAAGTGTGTACTTTTGACCCTCCGCCATTTCGACGGACATCGATTGGATCACCTTTTCATCCGTTGTTTCAGAGATCAGTTCAGACAGGTCCATTGTTGAGCTGAAAAGCTGTGCTTCCTGAACAATTGTAAATGCCGACTCTAGTGTTTTTGCCTGTAAACGGCTCCTCATTGCCTCTGCTGCAGTCTCAGTAACTTTTAAATGCTGCTTTGTCAGACTGCGGTAACGAGCCACGTTATAGTTAAAAACTGTTCCATCTGCTTCAGTAGTAATTGTTACTTTTCCATTGAAATTAAGGGGCATGACTTCATAAGACAAGCTGTATTCATGCATATTGGCCATACTGACTACACGCTTCACCGTGACTTTTAGCTGACTTCCGGCAGAGGTTTCCAGAATACTTACTGCTTCAAACAAACCGGTTCGCAAATCCAAACTTCGTTTAAAAAATTTCACTGTTTCCTGCGTGAAGTTCACTATTTCTCCATCAATTTCCAGCGAAATATACTGCAGATTTGGCGCATTGACAAAATCCTCATTTTTAATTATCTGACCCTCTATCTGTGACTCGGCTGTATTATACAGCCCTGCAAGATATGTCGCCGGATAGGTATCTTTTGTAATTCGCATTTCCGGTACTGTGCCTCTTAACCCAATAAATCCGTTTCCAGTGGTTAATAAGGATTCAGCAGCATACTCATCTTTTCCCGTACGAAAATCATGATAGACTAAATTCCAGCTGCAGTATTCTGCTTCCTCTTTCAGTGAAGCCTCTACAGAATCCTTAACTGCTGACGCAAAAATAATCGGTTTATTCAATGTTTCTTCTAATATCAGGCGAAATTTATCTACTTCTTGAAATTCCATGAAAGACTCAGTTTCAGACCAATTAATTATACCCCCATCAAAAATACTGCCTTTCAATTCTTCACGAATGTTTGCTGCGTTTTCTACCGTCAGTTGACCTGAAAATGTCAACGTTCTTCCTTCGACTAACACCATCAGCTGTTCATTTTCTTTGTGTATTTCTATATAATTCATAAGATACCCCTCCGAAACTTGTCTATACATGTTCACCAACAATTATACAATTCCATTCTTTCTTTTTCAAGCGTTATTATCTTATTTATTTTTGTACTTGAGGCTCTTCAATCCATTTATACAACTACAAATCCCCTTGATATATCAGTATTATCAATATTATTTATTTCATCTGTCACAAATCTTACCGAAAAGGGATATTTCCTCCAAAAAAAATCTATATTCCTTTTAAAGTAAAACGCTTGCATTTTCCTGTATAAGCAGTTATGATTAAAACGAAATAAATCAACTTGTGTATACAAGTTAACGAAAGGGGTTTTTCTGATGGGTAAATACTCAGCAGATGCTGAACAGCTATTAAAGGATATTGGCGGGAAAGAAAATATTGCAGCTGTCAGTCATTGTGCCACTCGTATGCGTTTCGTTTTAAACGATCCTTCGCTGGCAGATGAAAAAGCAATTGAAAATATTCCAAGTGTCAAAGGAATGTTTACCAATGCCGGACAATTTCAAGTCATTATTGGAAACGATGTGCCATTATTTTTTAACGATTTTTCTGCAGTTTCAGGTATTGACGGTGTTTCCAAGGAACAGGGAAAAGCAGCGGCAAAACAAAATCTAAATCCGATTCAACGTGCAATAGGTGTATTGGCTGAGATTTTCACTCCAATTATTCCAGCAATTATCGTTGGGGGATTAATTCTTGGATTCAGAAATGTTTTGGAAGGCATTCAATTCAGCGGTTTGGGCGGACAAACCATTGCTGAAGCTTCCACATTCTGGAATGGTGTCAACTCATTTTTATGGCTTCCCGGTGAAGCAATCTTCCATTTTCTTCCTGTAGGAATTACCTGGAGTATTGCGAAAAAAATGGGAACTACACAGATACTGGGAATTGTTTTGGGGATTACACTGGTTTCACCGCAGCTTTTGAATGCGTATGGCGTAGCGGGTGCTGCTGCTGCCGATATTCCATTTTGGGACTTTGGTTTTGCACAAGTACAGATGATTGGTTATCAGGCACAGGTTATTCCGGCAATGCTGGCAGGATTTATGCTTGCTTATCTGGAAATTTTCTTCCGGAAAGTTATCCCGCAAGCTATTTCAATGATTTTCGTACCGCTCTTTGCCTTAGTCCCAACTATTCTGGCAGCCCATGTTATCTTGGGACCCATCGGCTGGGCTATCGGTAACGTTATTTCAAATGTCGTGAACACGGGGCTGACGTCTGCCCTTAACTGGCTGTTCGGAGCAGTCTTCGGCTTCTTATATGCGCCTTTGGTTATTACAGGACTTCACCATATGAGTAATGCCATCGATACACAGCTGATTGCCGACTTCCAGTCAACGAACCTTTGGCCAATGATCGCATTGTCAAATATCGCTCAAGGATCAGCGGTTTTGGGAATTATCTTCCTGCACCGCGGCAATAAAAAAGAAGAGCAAATTTCTATCCCATCTATGATTTCCTGTTACCTTGGTGTCACAGAGCCGGCGATGTTCGGGATTAACTTAAAATATGTATATCCATTTGTTGCAGCAATGATTGGCTCAGGATTGGCGGGGATGTTCGCTACCCTTATGGGCGTTCGGGCAAATGCGATTGGTGTCGGAGGGCTTCCAGGTATACTTGCTATCCGTGTTCAAGATTGGCTGCCATTCATTATTTCTATGGCAATTGCCATTGTCCTTCCGTTCTTTCTGACTATTCTCTTCCGTCGCCAGGGAATTTTTAATAAAGTGGAGCCAGCAGATGAAGAAACAGGTGAACTATACGTAGATGAACTGGCTATGGCCGGTAATGTACCGCAGAGCTTCGCTGCTGATTTAGCAGCTGCAGAAACTACTGCAACTGCTGTACTGAAAGAAGAAACACTGTTCTCTCCTGCTGAAGGAGAAGTTATTGCTATTACTGAAGTAAATGATCCTGTATTTTCACAAAAAATGATGGGTGACGGCTTTGCAGTAAAACCTGTAAACGGGAAAATATTTGCACCGGTTGCAGGAACAATTACAACTATTTTTGAAACTAAACATGCCATCGGAATATTAACAGATACCGGTCTGGAAGTACTCGTTCACATCGGATTGGATACAGTTGAATTAAACGGCGAACCTTTTACTGTACACGTTAGAGAAGGACAAAGAGTCACTTCTGACACATTGCTGGCTGACGTCGATTGGGACCAGATTAAAGCAGCTGGAAAAGGAACAGATATCGTTGTTGTCATGACAAATAGAGAAGCTGTCTCCGGCATCACTTTGGCTAAAAAGGGCGCTGTTTCAGAAAATACAGAAATTGGCATCGTTACAGTTAAATAATTGCTGTTAAAGGGAAAATTAAAAGAGGTGGTTCTTTGCTCGGTCAGCAGAGAACCATCTCTTTTTTCTACTTTTGAAAAGGACTTCTTACACTTGTTAAGCTTTTCAACTGTTGAATAATCACCTGTTACTGCATGTAACAATACAAAAGAAAAATCTTCTTCACAGAGAATAACAAATTTACCGTCACTGTCCATTGTAGTAATTAAGCAGGAAAATAGGGAGAATCTCTCTGTTCGGTCGAATAGATACCATGGTAATCAGAGGGCTTTGAGGTGTAAATAGAAATACCGATGCTTATAGAACTGTCTAAAGAAACAGCTTTTCCAATAATTTCTTATTGATCTAAATCACAAAAAATAACTGTAAAGAAAATGAAGCTCACAGTTTAATTACTGGATAAGATAGAGGTGTATTGAAATTTTTCTCATTGGAGCCATCTGCGAGAATACCTGTAAAGGTAATTTTATCCCCGTACTCTCCAAGTTCAGCTGCAGACAGCTCATCTAGAAGCATTAAAAAAGAATCGATAGGGTATAATCAGCATTCACATTACAGTCTGTTTAGATTAAAAGCCGTGCTAATTTAACCGTTGATACAAAAGGATTTATAGCAGCTTTGCTGTCCACCTCCTACTTTTTCCATTTTCAAATCAAAAGTAAGTTTTATGATTTAGCAGCTCCGCCATTAATGTCAGATAAAAAAAAGCAGCTGGATTTTCATTCTAGCCGCTTTTATTTTCTACTCTTCCTTCAACAGCCCTTTAAACAATCCAAGTGCAAAGTCGTTTGCATCGAATGGTTCAAGGTCCTTGATTCCTTCACCCAGACCAACTAATTTCACAGGCAAATGGAGTTCATTCCGAATAGCCAGGACAATTCCACCCTTGGCTGTTCCATCCAGCTTTGTCAATACCAGTCCTGTCACATCTGTGGTTTCTTTAAATTGTTTTGCCTGTGACATAGCGTTTTGTCCGGTTGTCGCATCCACTACCAACAAAACTTCATGTGGCGCATCAGGAATTTCCCGTTGAATGACCCGTTTGATTTTTTCCAGTTCATTCATCAGATTTACTTTATTCTGCAGACGTCCGGCAGTGTCTACCAGCAAAATATCTGCCTGTTCTATTTTTGCCCGTTCAACAGCATCAAATACCACTGCTGCCGGGTCTCCTCCAGCATTGCCGCGAACCACTTCAACTCCCGCACGGTCTCCCCACACAACGAGCTGATCAATCGCTCCAGCTCTAAACGTATCTGCCGCTGCCAGCATCACTTTCTTCCCATTTTGTTTGAACTCATGTGCGAGCTTACCAATACTGGTCGTCTTTCCAACGCCGTTTACGCCTACGAAAAGCATGATTGTCAGTCCGTCAGGCTGAATATTCAGTGAATTATTTTCATCCACTCCTTCTGCTTCGTACAAGTTAACCATTTTTTCAATGATGGTATTTTGAACTTCTGCTGTTTTCTTGGCATTGCGCAGCTTCACTTCCTGTCTCAACTCTTCCGTGATTTTAATAGCTGTTTCAAAGCCGACATCAGCGCCAATCAATGTTTCTTCCAGCTCTTCAAAAAAGTCTTCATCTACACTTCGGAAGTTGGCCATCAATTCATTGAAACGCTGTGAGAAAGTTTTTCTGGTTTTTTCCAGCCCTTTTTCGTATTTTTGTTGCGTCTGAATCTCTTCTTCAAGTTCATTTTCAGATGATTCAATAACTTCACCTATTTTAATATCTTCAGCTGATGTCTCGTCTAATTCATTATCTACAGCACTCAGTTCTTCCTGCGGCTGTTCGTTGTCCTGTCCTTCCAGCTTTTCAGATTCATTTTCTTCTGCTGGAAGTTCTTCATTCAGCAGTTCTTCTTTTCCTGCTTCCTTATCTGCCCTAAAGGCCTTTTTTATCTTATCAAAAAATCCCATCAGTTTGCCCCTTTCAAAGATTTCAGTGCGTACTCTGTTACCGCATGGGCAACACCATTTTGATCATTATTTTTTGTCACGACATCTGCTGCTGCTTTAACCAGGGGAACAGCATTGGCCATGGCTACACCAATGCCGGCATATTGAATCATCGGCAGATCATTTTCTTCGTCACCGATGCCCATTACTTCTTCCTGACTGATGCCCAAGTCTTCGGCCAACAGGGAAATTCCGTAAGCTTTTGTAATTCCCTTAGGCATGAATTCCAAAAGATTGCTGCGTGTTTTAATAATCTCATAGCGTTCATAAAAATCCGCAGGTATCTTCTTTATCTGTTCATCTAAATAGTCCGCATCAATCGCTACCACTGCCTTATTATAAATTTGGTCTACAGACAAATGATTCAACTGCGCGCGTTTAAAGGTTAAAAGATTATTCAGCTGTCCATAGATTGATAAATAATTTTGAGAAGTCGGCAGCTGCAGCACCGTTCCCTCTGATAAAATATCCATAGGTACATCCAGAGAAGACGCCAATCCAAAGAGTTCATGAATATGTTCAACAGGCATCAGTGCTTTTTCAATAATTTCACCTGTATCATTCTTCTGCACTAATCCGCCATTAAACGTAATACTATAATCTCCCGGTTCTTTCAAATCCAATTCATCCAAGTATCCTTGAATTGCAGCTAATGGTCGACCTGTACAAATAACCACTTTGATTCCTTCTTTTTTTGCCTGCCTCAGTACACGCTGATCTTCCTTGCCAATTTGCTTTTGACTGTCCAGCAAGGTTCCATCCAAATCTATGGCAATTAATTTTATCATTTCGCTCCTCCTATAATCTATGCACTGGTAGAAATAGCGCCGCCTTCCTTCACATCATCCAAACGAACAGAAACAATTTTGGATACACCGGATTCCTGCATGGTAACACCATACAGCACATCTGCTGCCTCCATTGTTCCTTTACGATGTGTAACAACAATAAACTGCGTTTCATCTTCAAAATCACTGAGGTAGTGACCGAAGCGAGATACATTCGCATCATCCAATGCAGCTTCCACCTCATCAAGAATACAGAATGGTACCGGACGAACCCGGATAATTGAAAACAGTAAGGCAATAGCTGTTAACGCTCGTTCCCCGCCGGAAAGCAAACTCAGACTTTGAAGCTTTTTACCTGGAGGCTGTGCTTCAATCTCAATTCCCGTATTCAGTAAATCATCCGGATCTGTCAAAATCAGTTCTGCACGTCCGCCACCAAACATATTAGGAAATACTGTTTTAAACTGCCCGCGAATTGCTTCAAATACTTCGCTGAAACGTAATTTAACTTCCTGATCCATTTCATCCATTGTTTCAAATAGCTGATCTTTCGCATTCAGCAGATCATCACGCTGTGTTGTCAGAAACTCATGCCGTTCATTCACTTGTTCATACTGTTCAATTGCATTGATATTAACCGGTCCCAAACGTTCAATCTCTCGTTTTAGACGTTTGACTTCTGTTCCTGCTTCCTCCGGTTCAACTTCCTTCTGATAATCCATTACAGCCTTCTCGTAAGTTAAGTTGTATTCTTCCTGCAAATACTGCAATGAATTGTCCAGTTTAATTTCTGCTCGATTTTTTATTACTTCGATCTGAGTTTGTTCAGTCTGGGTCTGTTTCTGTTGTCGGTGCTCTTCCGCCAGATTGTTATCCAGAATGTCTACCTGTTCCTGCAGATTGTGTCGTTTACGCTTTCCCTGCTGGATGGCTTCTTCAAGCTCTGCTCTCTTCTCTGCCATCTGTTCCAGCTGAATAGAAAGACTCTCTTCTGTTACCTGATGATCACTTGAATGATTGCTTAGCTGCTGCAGCTGCTGCTTTAGTCCGCTTTCCTTCAAGAGCATTTCATCCAGCTGATCTTGTTTGCTGTTACTCTGCTGTTCAAGATGTGTCAGCTGCTCAGCAATAACTCCCTGCTCTGCCCGAGTTCGATTTAATTCTTCTTGGGCCTTATCTTTATAAGTTTCCATCTGACTGGCTTCTTGATCAATCTGTCGCATTTCCTGATCCAGACGGTCTTTTGACTGCTGCTGCTGCTGCTGCTGTTCTTCAAGTACCAGCTTTTTACTTTGATATTCTTCTAGGAATTGGTGAAGCTCCTGACTTTCATATTCAAACAGTCTTTTTTCTTTCAATAAGCGGTTGACTGTTTCTTCTTTATTCAGACATTTATTTTCCAACTCCTGCTGCTTCAAACGGCTTTGTTCTCCTTTTGAACGCAGCTGTTCCAATTGCTCTGTTGTTTCTTTTACCTGTTCAGTCAGAAATCGAACCTGTTTTTCATCATCTGTCAGCTGTGTTTCCAATCGCTTTAACTGGTCTGTCAGCGTCTGAAGCTCTTGAGTCTGAGAAAATAGACTACCCTGATTTCCTTTTTTTGTAGCTCCGCCCGTCATTGAACCGCCGGGATTCATCACGTCTCCATCCAGAGATACTACCCGATATTGATAATTGATGGTCTTTGCCAAACGGTTAGCGCTCTCCAGGTTGGCTGCAATGATTGTGACACCCAGAATGTTTTGTACTACTGTTGTGATTTTTTCCGGATAACGAACCAGTTCGCTGGCTATACCCAGATAACCATCTACTATTTTCACTTTTTCCCTGACTGCTGCAGACAATTGTCTGGGCTTAATCGCCGTTAAAGGCAAAAAGGTTGCCCGACCACTATGCTGCTGTTTCAAAAATGTGATTGCTGCCCGACCATCTGATTCATTCTCTACGATCACATGCTGTGCGGCGCCGCCCAGTGCAGTTTCTACAGCTAAAGTGTAGTCCTTGGGCACTTCAATCAGTTCAGCAACTGCGCCCACAATTCCGCTCAGCTGTTTTTTCTGTTTTAGAACCGCTCTGACTCCCTGATAGAAGCCTGAATAATTCTCCTGAATTTCCTGCAGACTTTTACTTCGTGCTTTTACCTGCTGTACCTGATTCATTATCTGATACATTTTTTTCTGAGAGACCGCAAGTTCCTCCTGTTGCTTATCCAAAGTATGTTTCGCAGCAGTATAATCAATTCGCTGTTGCTCCAACTGAGACTCTGTCTCTTTCAAAAAAGCTGTCAATTCTTCTTGTTCAAGCTGAGCAGAAGCAAGCTGTGTTTCTATTGTCTGATGCTTTTCCACAGCCTGTTGATTTTTTACCGTTTCCTGCTGATACTGACGCTCCAGATATTTCAGTTCATTGGCTGTATTCGCCTGTTCCTGCATAACTTCTACATACTCACTGCGCAGCTCTTCCAAAAGTTCTTTTGAAGATTTACTGTATTTTTCAACTTCCTGCTCTGCTTTTTTTATTTCGACTGCAAGCTGTTCCTGCTCCTGACGCTTCAAGCTGTTCTTTTCTCGCAGTTCTTGAAGCTCTGTCCGATACAGTTGAATTTTTTCATCTGTTTCTTTTAGATTTTCCTGATATTCAGAGGTCGTCTGCAGTGTATGCTTGGATCGCTCAATAAGCACCTGTTTCTGACCTTCCGCCTGCTTCAGAGCTTCTGTTATTTTCAGTAACTGCTGCTGCTGCTGATCAAGCTGTTCATCCAGTTTATTTCTCTGGCTTCTCAATTGAAGCAACTGATCTTCCGAGTGATAGATTTTCTGACTAAGTTCTGTAAGTAACGCCTCCACAGATTGCAGTTCTTTCGACTTCTCTTCCCACACCTGCTTGGTTACTTCTATTTCAGATACAGTCAGGCTCACGTCAATTTCTGTTAATGTCTCTTTCAATTTCAAAAATTGCTTAGCTGCTTCGCTCTGAGCTGCCAGAGGGGTGAGCTGATCCTCCAGCTCGTAAATAATATCCTGTACACGATTTAAATTATCTTCTGTTTCAAATAATTTCTGTTCCGCTTTTTTCTTCCGTTGTTTATATTTTAAAACGCCGGCAGCCTCTTCAAAGATCCCGCGGCGGTCCTCCGGTTTACTATTGAAAATTGCTTCTACTTTCCCCTGTGAGATAATTGAAAAAGATTCTTTTCCCAAACCGGAATCCATAAATAAATCCTGAATATCTTTTAGGCGGCAGGCTTGTTTATTAATGAAGAAATCACTCTCGCCAGTTCTTCGATAGCGGCGCGTGACACTGATCTCTGAAAAATCAAGCGGCAGATAATTGTCTTTATTATCCAGCACCACAGTTACCTCCGCGATATTCAACGGTTTACGCCCTTCTGAGCCGGCAAAAATAATGTCCGGCATCTTGCCTCCACGCAAACTCTTGGCAGACTGTTCGCCCAATACCCAGCGGACAGCCTCAGTAATGTTGCTCTTACCGCTGCCGTTAGGTCCAACAACAGCTGTCACACCATTTTCAAATTCAATTACTGTTCGATCGGCAAAAGACTTGAATCCTGCGATCTCAATACGTTTTAAAAACAAGAAAAAAATCTCCTTCCGATAATAAAAGCTGAAAAAGCTAGGCAGCTCATAAGCAATATAGGAAACTGACCGTGCGATGCTTTTTGTCGCAGGAGACAGTTTATCTTATTGCCGTAGTGAGCTGGCTTTTGAAGCTAGATAAGTGTAAAAGCTGTAAAAGCCGGGCAGCTCATAAGCAATATAGGAAACTGACCATGCGATGTTTTTTGTCGCAGGAGGCAGTTTATCTTATTGCCGTAGTGAGCTAGCTTTTGAAGCTAGATAAGTGTAAAAGCTGTAAAAGCCGGGCAGCTCATAAGTAATATAAGAAACTAACCATGCGATGTTTTTTGTCGCAGGAGACAGTTTATCTTATTGCCGTAGTGAGCTGGCTTTTGAAGCTAGATAAGTGTAAAAGCTGAACGAACCTGATCAGGCTTTGAGTAAATTAGAGAATTGGATGAGTCGCTTACAATCAACTTATTCCAATTCATCTATTTACCGAAAAGGCTGGTTCGTGAAGCTGGATAATATAAAAGCTGTAAAAGCCGAGTAGCTCATAAGCAATAAGAGTGAGGGAACTAATGAATCACCCTTGGACTCATAGCTTCGCTTTACTTATTATTGATAAGCACAATTCCAATAACAAGTCAACAATACTTGATCTTTTTCGTCCAAGCATTATAACAGATGCAGGTCTATGAAAATTTCTTTAGGGCTTTTTCAGCTGCATCCTGTTCTGCCAGTTTTTTGGACTTTCCTTGACCTGTTCCAATCAATTCCTCATTCAAAAATACTTCTATATAGAAAACCCGGTCGTGAGCCGGTCCCTCTTCTTTCACTAGCCGATAATCAATCGACACATCACCTTGGCGCTGCAGAACCTCCTGCAATCGTGTCTTATGATCCATCTCATGTGAAAAAGCACCTGCATCAATCTTCGGAAAGATTACTTTTGCTACAAATTCTCTGACTGTTTCTAATTGCTGATCCAGATAGAGTGCGCCTAAAAATGCTTCAAACACATCACAAAGCAGCGCCGGACGTTCCCGACCACTAGAATTTTCTTCCCCTTTTCCTAAAAGGATATACTGATCAAAATGACATTCTTTGGCAAATTTTGATAAACTGTCTTCTCTGACAATTGCTGCCCGCATTTTAGTCAGCTTTCCTTCTGATAAATCAGGAAAATGACGATACAGATAACGTGAAACTAACAGTTCCAACACTGCATCTCCCAAAAATTCCAAACGTTCATTGTCAGACAGTTTTAGATACCGATGCTCATTCACATAGGATGAATGCGTAAAAGCCTGTTCTAATAAATTGACATCATGGAAAACAATGCCGTAGCGTTCTTTCAGTTCAAGTGTTAACTGATTGTTCATTCTCCACATTCCTTTAGATTTATTTACGACCTTCTCCATTATACTTTTTTTACAGAGATTTTAAAAGGTTTGACCTGAACAAGTCGCGCCAAATATAAGAAAAGAACTCCTTTTCTCGAAATCATCAGGCCTACAGACACAAAACTGAGATTTCTTTCACAGATTCAGTTTTATTATCCTAAAAATAGTTTCAAGCAGTTAAGATTATTTCATTCCGCAGTCCTTTTACCGACTAGACAGGGCTCTGTTCATAAAGAAAATCAATGAAATAAATAGTATTACGCCTCAAGTACTTAACACGCCCAAAGCTGTTAAAATTTATTTTTAAGCATGTCATGTATTTTCCCAGTAATTATTGACAACGTGAAATATCTTCAATTTCAAAATAAAAAAGAGCAGACCCTTCTTTCAAAGAAATCCACCCTTTATTTTTACTATGTTTTGTCTACTATAAATGATTTACGATATAATCTACAGCAGCACCCACAGTTTCAATCTGCTCTGCATCTTCATCAGAAATCTCAGTTCCAAATTCGTCTTCCAACTCTAAAACAAATTCCATCACGCTGATTGAATCAGCATTCAGGTCATCTTTAATGTTCAGTTGATCAGTCACATTCTCAGTATCAACCTCAAAGTGATTTGAGATAATATTCGCTACTTTTTTTAATACTTCTTCACGAGTCAACTGTCTTCACCTCCACTGCTTTTAAAAACATTAATCACCAAAAGTCTTAAGCACTATGGTACATTTTACTCAGAAATCTGTCATTTGTCTACAATTTTTTCAAATTTGTTACAGACAAGCTGCAACAAACAGGCAAAAATGCTATGTTTTTTATTGAAGAAATGAGAAAGATCAGAGTAATTATTGAGGCTGTTTCTGAGAACTCCAGCACTAAATTTTCAAGAAAAAGCCCTATGTTTTTAGAAAAATATATAAACGAAAGAAATTCATGCTCTATTCACATTTATCTTCCTTCGTAGTATTCT
Source organism: Enterococcus sp. CWB-B31 (assembly GCF_020567645.1). Classification (NCBI taxonomy): domain Bacteria; kingdom Bacillati; phylum Bacillota; class Bacilli; order Lactobacillales; family Enterococcaceae; genus Enterococcus; species Enterococcus sp. CWB-B31. The sequence continues at coordinate 115,580 of NZ_JAJDJW010000006.1, read as the reverse complement.
ACCAATTGACCCACTACATCAGTAATCAACATCGTTCGAATCTGGCGAATCGTATAACGAACTGCTTCAGGACCAGTAGCTCCATGAGTTTTTACAACAGGTGCTTTCAGTCCGAATAGTACGGCCCCCCCATGTTTTGAGTAATCCATTTCTGATTTCATACCCTTCAATGCATTTTTTAGCATGGCAGCACCGATTTTACCTTTGAAGCCTTCAGCTAAAATAGAGGATTTCAACAATGACATCATGTTCATAGCCGTTCCCTCAATGGATTTCAATACTGCATTTCCAGTAAAGCCATCTGTTACAACAACATCCGCAGGTCCATTCAGCAGCTCTCTTGCTTCTACGTTCCCAATGAAGTTCACTGTTTTATTTTCCGACAGCAGCTCAAATGTTTTCTTCGTAAGTTCGCTGCCTTTATTTTCTTCTGTTCCGTTATTCAACAAGCCCACTCTAGGTTTGTTAATTCCACGTACTCGATTCGCATAAAAAGAACCTAAGATTGCGTATTGGACAAGATGTTCCGGCTTGTTGTCTGCATTTGCACCTAAATCAAGCATATCAAATCCGCCATTCTTTTGACCAATTACCGGCATAGTTGACATCAGACCCGGCCGTTCAACATGTTTGATCCGGCCAACAATGAATAACCCTGCAGCCAACAGTGCTCCCGTATTCCCTGCTGAAAAAACAGCATCTGCTTCTCCATTTTTTACTGCCTGAGCAGCGAGAACCATAGAAGAATTTTTCTTTCGACGAATAGCCTTTACCGGCTCATCATTACTTGTTATTTTTTCATCTGTATGAATAATCTTTATGTTTTTTTCATCTGTTATATATTCTCTGATCTCTTCCTCTTTTCCGTAAAGTAAAAACTCAATATCCGAAAAATCGTTTCTAGCCAGAACGACCCCTTCTACTATAGCTTGCGGGGCATTATCGCCACCCATGGCATCAACGGCGATTCTCATAAATGTTTCCTCCTATTTTAATTTATCAACGTTTAATTAAGACACGACTGAAACTCCATTAAATAATATTTTTGTTATTTTTCCATTTAATTAACTGGATTGCTCTCATTCAAGGAATACTTATTGCACTTTCGTATAACTTATTCTACTACCAGAATAAGTTCTGAAAATTTTATACTTGTCAGCGCTGTACATATCCTCCGCATCGAATTCCTACAAGCTCTCCGAAGTTTCCAGACAAGAATCAGTATAGCATATTTTACTTAATCAAAATACTGATGTTTCCCATCTTCCGGCTGAATTTCTTCCGCCAGTCCCTGATAATCAGGGAGAACCCACCATTGCTTCTTCTTCCAAATTGTGGAAGCCTCTTCCCGAGCAACTTCCAGAACATTGAAGTCTGTAATAATATCTCCAACAACAAATTCAGGAAGTCCAGATTGTCGAACACCAAAAACCTCTCCCGAGCCTCGAAGCTCCAAGTCTTTTTCGCTCAGAATAAACCCATTATTAGTCTCTGTCATGATTTTCATTCGCTCAATCCCCATTTCATTTTTAGGATTGGCAACTAATATACAATAAGATGCTTCAGAGCCTCGACCGACACGTCCCCGAAGCTGGTGCAGCTGAGCCAGACCAAATCGATCTGCATCCATAATCAGCATAATTGTTGCATTTGGAACATTGACACCCACCTCAATAACAGTTGTAGAAACCAGCAGCTGCAGCTCATTCTCTTTAAAGCGCTGCATAATCTCATCTTTTTCCTGATTTTTCATCTTTCCATGAAGCAGCCCCACTTGGTAAGCTGGACTGAAAGCATCCTGCATATGCTCAAAAATTTCTGTCGCATTCTTGACATCCAGTGCTTCTGATTCTTCAATCAGCGGACAAATGACATAGGCTTGATGTCCTCGTGCAAGCTCCTTCTGCATCCATTCCAATACGGTATCAAGCTGCGGCGGTCGAATCCATCGTGTCTCTATTGGAATTCTTCCGGCTGGCATTTCATCAATAATGGATACATCCATTTCTCCAAAAGCAGTAATCGCCAATGTTCTGGGAATGGGTGTAGCTGTCATGAAAAGTACATCAGGATGCTGCCCCTTCTCTCTCAAAATCCTTCGCTGGTTCACACCAAAGCGATGCTGCTCATCTGTGATTACAAGTCCAAGCCGCTTAAACACAACATCTTCCTGAATCAGTGCATGGGTTCCTATAACCACATCAATTTCACCCGAGGCCAGTTGTTCCAATATTTCTCGACGTTCTTTAGCTTTCGTTGATCCGGTCAGAAGAGCTGTTTGTACTTCCAGAGGATCGAACAGCAGCTGCAAACTTTCCATGTGCTGCTGAGCCAGTATTTCTGTAGGCACCATCAATGCGCCCTGAAATCCTGCAGTCATTACTGCATACAAAGCAATTGCTGCCACAACTGTCTTCCCGCTCCCAACATCGCCCTGCAGCAGACGCTGCATATGCTGCGGGCTCATAAGATCCCGACAGATCTCATTAGTGACTTTCTTCTGTGCCTGAGTAAGCTCGAATGGCAGTTTCTTGGTAAATCCCTTCAATCTCTGTACATCGTACTGAATGGCTATCCCATTCTTTTCAGCTTTTTCCTGTCTTTTCAGCCCTTGTATTTTCAGCTGAAAAAACAAAAATTCCTCAAAAACAACTCTGCGCTTTGCCTGATGGCTTTCCTCCGGGTTTTTAGGAAAATGCATGGCAAACATCGCCGTCGGACGATCCATCAGGCGATATTTTTCCAGAAGCTCCTGCGGCAGGTTTTCCTCTACCAAACAACCATATTCTTCAAATCCTGTACGGATCAGCTGAACCAGACTGCTTTGTCGGACCCGTTTATTGACATGATAAATAGGAGCGAATTCCTCGCCATCATTTTTGGCTCCCAGAATTTTCATTCCGTTTAAGGACTTTCTTTTTGCATCCCATTTTCCATAGACCGCTATATCTTCAGATAAAACAACCTTATCCTTTAAATAAGGCTGATTAAAAAAAGACACATTGATGACCGCATGTCCTTGCATAATTCTGAAATTAAGTCTGCTTTTTTTATAACCAAATCTGTTGAGAACAGCCTCAGAAACAACTGTTCCTTTTAATGTAACTTTTTCCTGATCCTGGATATCCTCTATTTCCTTTTCCTGAATATCCTCATACCGGAAGGGATAATAGGTCAGTAAATCTTTTACTGTGTCAATACCCAGTTCTCCAAACACCTCTGCCCTTTTTGGCCCCACGCCGGAAAGTGTATATAAAGGGTCTGTCAATTTTTTCATTTATTTCCCTCCCTTCAACCGTGAGTAATTCGAAATATATTCACATAAAGCCTTCAAATCCTTGATATGCAAGGATTCATAACCTGTGTTCTCCCCACTTGCAACCATTTAATTATGTTATCACAGATAACGAAATAAACACTTTATAACAAGCAGTCTTAAACTGCGATAGTCGTTCTGATGCGCTTTTTCTGCATCTTTTATCGCCGAAATGATTAATATTTGAGACATTTTATAAAATGCGATGATTATTTGATCAGTCAGTTTTTCATAGATTCTTTTGAGTTACCTATCCATATTTCTGTCCATATATACATGTACGCAATAAATAATAAATCTATCTAAAGAAAAGAGTCTGACGAATATTCAGTTAGAATACTGTTCAGACTCTTATAAAATGGCGTCAGTTAAAAGAACCGTTCTTTCAACAATTATTTCTTTTACCTGCTGCTGATTTATTCAGCAGAAAACAGATACGGATACACCGGCTGATCGCCTTCATGAATCTCAGTTTCCAAGTCTTCATGTTCAGAGGTAATTGCTTCAGACAGTTTCTCCGCCTCTGCCAATGTACCGTCTTCACCGACAATAATTGTGATGATCTCTGTGTCTTCGTCTATCATACGATTCAATGTATCTAAAGATGCCTTAAACATATCTGGTTCAGAAATGACGATTTTTCCGTCAATCATTCCAAGATAATCATCTTTTTTAATTTCCACATTATCAATCGTTGTATCACGAACAGCTGTTGTCACCTGACCGCTGACAACACTTTCCAACATGTCTGTCATGCTGGCTTTATTTTCCTCCAGCTTCTGCTGATCATTGAATGCAAGCATCGCTGTCATTCCCTGTGAAATTGTTTTAGACGGCACTACTGCTACAGGAACCTCAGCTACTTCTGCTGCCTGATCTGCTGCCATAAAGATATTTTTGTTATTTGGTAAAATGATAACCTGATCTGCGTTAACCTCTTTGACTGCTTTCAGAATATCTTCCGTACTCGGATTCATTGTTTGCCCACCGCTGATAATATAGCTGACACCCAAGCTTCTGAATAGCTCCTGCACGCCTTTTCCAGCAGCAATCGCAATGACTGCATAGGGTACACGTTCTTTCTTGGCAGGAGCTGCAACACCCTGTTGATCATGCTCTAAAATGGTTTCATGCTGCAAACGCATATTATCCACTTTTACTTTAACCAGTGAACCGAATTTCTGTCCATAATTCATCACTTCACCAGGATGTTCAGTATGCACGTGAACTTTGATAATCTCATCATCATTTACGACAAGCAGAGAATCACCCAGTTCATTTAGATAGTTTCGGAATGTTTCATAATCAAAGTCGCTGTCCACGGTCGGACCTTCGCCGATTTGAACCATGATTTCTGTACAGTAGCCAAAGTGAATGTCTTCAGTGGCCATTTGTCCCTGCACACTTCGATGGTGCTCAGCATTCACCATTTCATCCATTTCAGCAGGTGTTGGCTCATACACTGCTTCCGGATCATATTTCCCAGATAGCGACTCTAAAAAGCCTTCATAAATAAACAGAAGCCCTTGACCGCCGCTGTCCACCACACCGACTTCTTTCAAGACAGGAAGAAGATCAGGTGTTTTAGCCAACGCACGTTTTGCTCCTTTTACAACAGCTTCCATTACTTCAATACAATCATCTGTTTCTTTTGCTTTGCGTTCACCTGAACGGGCCGCTTCACGGGAAACAGTTAAAATGGTTCCTTCTACCGGCTTCATCACTGCTTTATAAGCCGTTTCCACTCCGTGAGTAAATGCCGCTGCCAAGTCTGCAGCATTTAGTGTCACAACATCAGGAATATGCTTGGAGAAACCTCTGAACAATTGTGAAAGAATAACGCCGGAATTTCCTCTGGCACCCATTAATAAACCTTTAGACAACGCTGTTGCCAACTCTCCCACCTTTTCAGATCGAGAATCTGCTACTGCTTTTGCTCCGCTGGTCATGGATAAATTCATATTTGTTCCTGTATCCCCATCGGGTACAGGGAAAACATTCAACGAGTTGACATACTCTGCATTTACATGCAGACGAGAGGCGCCGGCCTGGACCATTTCCTGAAACTGACCTGCGCTGATTTCTGTTACATTCACCTAAAATATCCTCCTTTAGATCACTGCTGATTCATTCAGAGCCCTGCTCTTTTTCAACAGCGGACTGTCCTTCTAATCAGGCAGCACACGAACACCTTGTACAAATACATTGACAGAATTTGCAGTCACACCAAGTAATGTTTCAAGATTATACATTACTTTTTCCTGAACATTACGGGAAACTTCAGAAATTTTTGTTCCATAGCTGACAATTGTATAAACATCTACTGCTACGCCATTCTCTTCTTGACGTACCACCACACCTTTTGAATAATTTTCTCTACGTAAAATCTCATTCAGATTATCTTTAATTTGCTTCTTGCTAGCCATGCCGACGATTCCGTAAATATCTGTAGCAGCGCCGCCGACTACAGTGGCAATGACTTCATTGGTAATCTCAATGGTACCTGCTGACGTTTTGATTTTTACAGCCATTGATGAAAGCCTCCTTAAAGAGCAGATTTGCCCTATTTTCTTCCTTAATATTCTATCATAGCTGAGGATTAATGAAAAGAAAGGAAATCAAAGTAGCCGATGAATTTTGTACACTTCTTAATAAATGACTGTTTTTATCATGAGCTGAGATTTCCTTGCTCCAAGACGCTCCGCCCTAAATAAAAAAAGCCGAGATTCATTTTGACATCCACAGCTCATCTTTTGATTATAAATTTTTCATTGCACGAACTGAAACCAGACAACTCTCTCCATTACTCATTTCAACGATACGTTCTTTTTTCTGAATCTTCTCTACATGATTTTTATTGATCAGAAATGACTTATGGCAACGGTAAAAATCTTCGTATTGATCTTCAATATCTTTTAAAGCACCATAGAACTCTTCTTCTCCATTTTCCAAGTGCATAATTACTTTATGAGAAGAAATGGAAGACTCAAAGAAAATAATATCATTGATGTCTACTGATCGAATCGCATCTCCATCTTTAAATTTAAAGAAATGCTTTTTCCCGCTTCGATCATTCAAGCTTCGGTCATGAGCAATCTGAATACACTCACACACACGTTTTTGAATATTTTCCTGCGTATCTTTGATAATATAATCCATTGCTTCCACTTTATAAGTGAACGTAAGATAGGACAACTCGCCATGTGTTGTCACAAATACGATTTTCCCCAGATCGTCGTATTTTCGAATTTCAGCAGCAAGTGTCAATCCAGACATCTCATGCTGTAGATCAACATCAAAAAAGTACAGTCCTACAAACTTCGGCTTACTCTTAACAAATTCCAATACCTCTGTCGGATTGCCTGTCGAAAACGCCAATTCCATATCTAAGTTTTCTATCATGATAAAATTCTTCACGTACTGCTCAAGCATCTGACGCTGTTTCCAGTCATCCTCGCAGATAATAATAGACAGCATTACTTCCACTCCTTTCTACACTACAATAACTTCTCTTAAAATGATTCAGTATTTTCATATTTTAAAATTCAATAACCATTTTTTGTGTAAACAGCTGGTGTTCAATCGTGGTAGCCAAACGGATATTGACTGCCTCTGTCACAATCTCCTGTACATTACTCAGCCCGTCCCCTCGATTCGTCCCCTTTGTTGAAAATCCTCTTGTCTTCAGCTGATGCAGCTTTGGTAGATCTTCTCGACAGCTGTTCTGAATAATCAAATGAACAGCCTGCTTATCCTGATAGACTGCAACAGAAAGTATTCCTTCACCTAAATACTCCAGCTCTTCAATGGCATTATCTAAAAATATGCCCATAAGCCGAACCAAGGAGACCGCATCCAGATTTACGTTATCGATCATTTCCGTTACTTCAATTCGTACATCAATGCCCTTTTCCTGTGCTGTTATCAGCTTTGATGCCAAAATACTTTTCAATTCTCTAACTTGAATATTACTCAGCTTTTCCAGCTTGTAATTATTTTGTTCGATCACTCTGGAAGAGGTTTTAAGCATTGATCGATAATACTCATCCAATCCATCCATATCTCGTTCCACAATAAAATTCTCCATCGAAGTCAGTATATTCTTATAATCATGACGAAACTTACTGATTTCTTTGAACTGGCTTTCCATAACATCCATATATCGCTGATTGGACAGATACTCCAGTTCTTTTTGTTGGGTCTCGTACTTATTCTTTGTTGAACTGGCGTACATTAGAAACGCCACAATTGAGATAAAGAAATACAAAATAAAAAATACCAAATTCAAGGTAATGATCTCCACATTGTTGCCTAGATACTTCCCAAGGAAAATACTGCTGTAATAGATCAGCATCATGAATACCCCCATGATGCTGATAATTGGGTAGAATTCGGATAAGAATGGGACTTTCTTTTCGACAGAAGGTTTGATCTTCATTATTGAAATACAAATAATAAATCCTAAACCTATACTGACCGTCATATGTAAAATAGTAGAAAAGATAGATGTCCCAGCAGTAGTTTTCCATAAATATGTATCCATCATACTAGAAAGATGATCAGAGATAACCATTATTATTTGTACATAAGATAATGCTCCAACAATATATAAATTATTAGCATCTATAAAATACCAGCCCAAAATGAATACAAATAAAAGCATTACAATCACACCATAGGTTCCTGTTATCAAAAAAACATTTACCATGAAAAAAGCACCTAATAGTAAAATAATGATTTCAAACATGTTTATCTTTTTATCGCTTAAAAGTAACTTTAAATTTAAATAACTAAAAATTGTTTGAAATCCAATTACAAGCATAGTTGTTAAGTTACCAATTTCCATATAAAACCCCAGCTTTCCATAAAGATACTTAAATTATACATTTACAGAAGGGAGAAAAGCAAATTGAAATTTGTCTAAATAAAAAAGCAACCATCTATGCCTTGATACGATTATTTCAATTCTTCTAATAATTCTTGAGGAATTTCTATTTCATCCTGAAAACCAAAACAACATACAACGAGATTTCTTTCTCCCCAAGCAGTAAATAATTCGATTAATAAATTTTTCATTTTTCATTCTCCTCTGTCATCTTTTTTGATAGTACTGGTAATACGGTTACACTTGATAAAAAGTTTCCAACAATGAGTAGATTTTGGATAAGCAGGACAGGTACACACAGAGCAAATGCAGTCACAAGTATGCATGAACACATTGCCTGAATCCTTCGCCTCCTTCTCTTCTCCTCACTGCCAACTGGATTTTTGCTTGTAACGCCCGGTGCATATTTGCTTAAGATCAACAGATTGATCAGCTGCAGCAATAACAAGCCACTTTCTGGAATCAACAGACCTCCAACTAGCAAGCCGGCAAAACCGACAAACAATAAAATACTACTAATAATACAACCAAAGCTGCTGCCAGCATGCTCACCATACGCAAACACCCGAACCGTTAAAAAACTAAGGTGTAAAATAAGGGTTTCAAAGCCAACATTCAGAATTAAGGCTGTTGTATAAATGAATAAGAGCTTGGACAAGTTGACAACGATTGACTCCACACCCAGCTTACATTTCAAATAGCTTATGCGATCTATCTCGTTCTGTCCCTCTAAAATAAATGCTAAAATTTTATTACTAAGATAATTTTCCACATTCCATAGATTCCAAATTGTTTTTTCCACCGCTTATTCCCTCCGTTTCCTTGAATTAACTTTAACAAATAAATCCTATTTGTAAGTATTTCTTGCGTGAATGGTTAAATACCATGCATAAAATGACTTAAAATACACGATTTTTTTCCTAACCGTTCATTATTGATACCCAAACGTAAACACAGACAAACAGGACATCGTAAACGATCTCCTGTTCCATATTTCATCTTTTTTCTTTTTAATACCAGCAGAATAATTTAAAGCCCCACGCATCCACTATACAAAATTTGCCACCTTTTACTTTCTCTTGTTGATCCTTCGTCAGTTTTTTCATGCTATTTTCCCTCTTCCTTCGTTTTTAGTTTATTTGGGCATTCTCTGATCTACGGCTTAATACCAACAGAATAGCTTGAAGCCCCACGCATCCACTATGCAAAATTTGCCGCCTTTTACTTTCTCCTGTTGATCCTTTGTTAGTTTTTTCATATTATTTTCCCTCTTCCTTTGTTTTTAGTTTATTTAGGCATTCTCTGATCTACGGCTTAATACCAACAGAATAGCTTGAAGCCCCACGCATCCACTATGCAAAATTTGCCGCCTTTTACTTTCTCCTGTTGATCCTTTGTTAGTTTTTTCATATTATTT
>NZ_JAJDJW010000006.1:0-105862 GCF_020567645.1 Enterococcus sp. CWB-B31 | reverse complement strand
TCCCTCTTCTTCCATTTTTTATATTTTATTGTCATCTACTTAAGTGTAGTAGCAAAACAGCTTGATCCCAAAGACATTAAATGCACAGATTCGTATTCCCGCTTTAATTTCCGTATTCATTTCTTTACTTAATTTTTTCATTTTATTTCCCTCACTTTCTATTTTTTGTTTTTTTTATTATCAATTATAATGCTCATTACTTAATAATTAATACAGAACAATCTGTAACCATTGATATCGAATAGACAAAACAGTTTTCCAGCTTTGATTTCTGTACCTTTTTTCATACTCAATTTGAACATAGTCACACTCCCCTCTCTTGGATTCTTTCTTTATTGATCGGTATTCATAACCATGATTGGTATTTTTTACTTTTAAAACTATCTACTTAATAGTAAAACAGAGTAATTTATGACCAAAAATATCGAATACGCAGAACATTTTTCCTGCTTTGATCTCTGTACCTTTTTTTATACTTAATTTAAACATGATATCTCCTCCTGATTTTTTATTGATTTCATTTACTTCTATGTTGATTGGATTGTTGGTGTTCGCCAACAAAATCTATTAAATCCACTATACGTTATTAATGAACCATCCTAGTGTTGTTACTTTCCATGCTTGTATTTCTTCCAGTCGTCTCTTGTTCACTTTTCTCATTTTATGCTCCTCACATTAGGTTTAATCTTTGCGTACTCCTACCTCCATGAGCGGCAGAGAACCTGATATAACCACCATGAACTAGCTGGCGCAAGATATTTTCCTGCTTGTATTTCTTTGCTTTGTTTCATACTAAGTTTTTTCATGCTATCTATTCGTCCCTTCGTTCTTTCCATTTGCTACATGATTATTGATCCAAGTCTCTACTACGTCAGCTGAAATCCCATCTTCGGGTGTCCACTCAACTTTGCTGATCAATTTTCCACCCTCGAATTTAGCAAGGGTAGGCGTATAGATCAGGTTATAGGTTCCCTTAAACTCTTCCCAAGCCGGTTCATCCATTCTGAGCTTGGCTACATTCAAATACAGCAGTTTATCTCCCAGCTCATACTCGTTGATTAAATCAATTAGAGCAGGCTCAAAATCATTGCAATCTCCACATGTTGGACGTCCAACATAAAGATAAAATGACTCTTCTCGTACAAGCTTTTGTTTGAATGTAGGAACTGTTATCGCATTAATTGCATCATAAATTTCTGGATACGCCCCTTTTGATTCGATCAATTCTGCTTCTTTTACCTCTACCTCATTGCTTAAAGAGTATGCATGGTTTGCTGTTAATAAGTTAATAGTAAAAATTCCCGTTAATATAGCTGCAATCATCAATTTCTTCTTCATTTTTTTCTCCTTATCTAGAATTCTGCTCTACCAAGCAAAATCTCTTCCGTTTCTTCTAATTTGCGGCTGCCCTCTAATCGTTTCATTTCCCCACCTTTAACTATCAAAATTGTCGGCGTTACGGTCACATTGTTTTCTTTTAGAAAGCCACTGTTTTTAGAATTGTCTGTATCCATGTAATAGACGGTGGTATTCGTTTTTCCAATCGCTTCTTCCATTATCGGTTTATATTCCTGACATGATGAACAGGAGCGATTACCCACCACAACAAAAATCGTCTCATTCTCTGCTTTCATTTCCTCTAATTTCTTTGCTTCTATTTTATTTTCTGTATAGTCGCTTTTTTGATTAAATCCCATAAACACTATTCCTATACTTATCAAAGCTAACGGAACAATAATTTTAATAAGTTTCTTCATAGCGCTCCCCCTTTTTTGTACACTTCAATGATTTCATCTGAGCAATCCAATACATCTTTTTCATGACTGATCAAAATGACGATTTTATTCTGCTCTTTTGCCAATGCAATAATTTTTTTCAACAACGCAGCTTTAGAATTACTATCCAAGTTACCCGTGGGTTCATCAAAAATATAGATACTCTTTTCTTCATACAAAGCTCTCATCAAAAGAATCTTTTGTTTTTGCCCCTGGGACAAATTCGCAGCATCCATTTGAACTAAATGATTATTTGAAAGCTTCAGGCCAAAAATATCTTCATACTGATTTTTCTCCCATTCCTCCAGTTCTTCGTTAAATACTTTGTAGCGAATATTCCGCCCTACTGTATTGCTGTAAAGATTAAACTCCGGGGAGTACATTCCGATATACTCGCTAATATTTGTTTCCTTCAATGAAGGCAGGTGATAAGCATCATTGATGATAAATTCTCCGTCATCTGGTCGTAATACACCTGACAACAATTTGATCAGCGTTGATTTTCCCGAACCGTTTTCTCCTCTTATTCCATAAATCTTTCCAGCTTTCATTTTTATGGTAAAGTCCTTAAAAATTTCTTTTCCTTGACTGTAGCTGAAATCCAAATGATCTGCTGCAATCATTTCAATCGTTTCCATACCTAACACTTCTTTGTCCACAATCTCCATATTGCTGCGATAATCATTGGAGCTTTGAATGAAGTCGATAGCTACTGTACTTTTTTGATACATCAGCCAGCTCTGCACAACTGGTGACAGACTATTCAATATGATTGAGATGATAAATATTCCAGTTGTCGTATCAATCAGAATATCTTGTTCTCCATAGAATGTCATAGTCCCTAGAATAACAAATGCGCTTAAACTCATCATAGTAACTAATGACTGATAAACAGAGACGATATTCAATTCGGTTACACTATTATTCAAGCGAGTAGACAGAAAGCTCTTCATTTTGTCTTTTACGTAATTACCAGACTGTCTTGTTTTTGAAAAAACATTGATATCCAGTGAAGACTTGATGTTATTTTCAATTGCAGAGGAAAATACTGATGATTTTCCAATAATATCCATCTCATTATTTCGAATTGTTTGTATATTTTTCCGTAAATACAATGTGTAGACACTGCTCCAAAACAGTAAGGCCAATGCCAGCCAACTAGAAATATTTGCCAGAATAACAGTCAAAACAACAACATAACTAATATTGATCTTAAAATAAAATTTCTGAAACAGACCGGAAACTGAATTGACCAAATTCCAGAAATAACCCGTTATATTTTCTAGATTTTTCCCTGAATCCAAGTCGCTGATTTTTTGATTATAGTAGCTCATCAAGATTTTCTCCTGAATCTCATTTTCCAATTTTACCTTCTGCTTCCCTTCTCTCACATTCACAATAAAGAAGAAGAAGATCAGCCACCCGACAACAAAGATCGGTTTCAAAATATCAAGTGTTGTTGATGTTGTCGTGATTCCCTGCATCAACGCCTGGATAAACATTGTTGTAGCAAACGGCAATACATATTTCAGAAAAAGAAGTACAATCATGCTTGCTTTTGTTTTAAAGGATAAATTGTTCATTACTTCTTTATAAAGAATTTGCGCAACGCCTGCCTCTGCTTCTCTTTTCCAACTAAAGCGAAATTTTGTTTTTTTACTAATCGGCTGAGATGCAGGATTTATTTCTTCAATACACAAGGCATAGCCCAGAAAAATCGCTCGTAGATCCTCTTTTTCATAAACTCTTAGAGTGGGTTCTGCCGGATTCGAAACCGTATAATGCTCTCCATCTATTGCATGAACAACAACATAATGCGCGTATCCTTCATTTTCAACCACCAATACCATCGGCAGCTGCTCTACCTTTTCTAATTCCTCAAATTCTCTGACTTCATAGGCGCTTGAAACGACACCATATTGGAGCAGAATTTCATTCAACTCACCTAATGACAACCCCTGATCCTTCTTAAGATTGTAGTGCTTATATAGTTCACTAACATTTTTTATCTTAATTTCCAGCTGAGATAAAATGACCCTCAGTGAAGCTATACCGCAATCTGTACTTGATTTCTGCATATAATGCGCATACATAGCTTCTGCTCCTTCCTATTTTTCAACTGTGATGTCTCCCATCGTATCGATTCGTACTTGTTCTTTACTTGTTCCCTTAGTTTCAGGAACTGCTTTAACTTCTCCTTGCTCATTCGTCTCTAAATGATACTCGCCATCAAAGTTTTCTTGGATCATTGCTTGCACATCGCCCACAACACTGTTAACCTCCAGCACTTCACAGGAAGCATTTTTCCCTAATTCCACTGTCAGCTTCAATTGTTCCTTTCCATTGGCAGTTGTCATCAAACGAAACTGATTCAGCTCTGCTAATGTGATTTCAATACTGTCCTCTTTTACCACAGTATTTTTTAGATATGCTTCATTGTCTTCAGACACTTTCCCTGACAGTGCCACCCGAGTATACTCATTTTCCGTCTCTAAAACATCAACAACTATATGTTGTTCCGCACCAATTAAAGCTATCTTCTCAATTTTAGTATCGTCCAACTCCCATGAAAGATTGATTTTATTCTCCGTTTTCATCTCTGCAAAGCTTGTATATCCAAAGAATCCTCCTGTCACCAATACCGCTGCCAAAATTATCAATTTTTTCTTCATAATATATCTCTCCCTAATTTTTTATTCTTTTAATCAATCGCCTTATTTGAATTCCCTGTTACTAAACAAACTGAAGCTGATGAACAATGCAGCTGCACCGTATAGAACACTACTAATCATGATCGTCTGAAACTGATTGGACGAAACAGCGGACAAATCTGTTACCATGCGCAAGTTTGAAAAGAATAATGTGTCTAAAATAAAATCTAGTTTTCCAAGGTATGTCGACACAATATTTGAAAAAATAGTATCTCCGACAAAGGCAATAGAGATGAATGCTGCTACTGAGAGGTAAGATGCCTTGAGTGCATTAAATAGTAGAATCCCTAAACAACTTGCTGCTAAATACAGCGGTATCTGCGCCACTAATGGTTTTAACGCTACTGTCAATGAAAATCCACCTTTGAGAAACCATGTAGTTCCAATCAGACTTCCAGCAAATGTCGTTACAAAAAGAATAGTTAGTAAAAATGTCAATAATGTTTTGCTGAAAAAGAATGTACTGCGTTTCATACCGGCAATCAAGGAGTTATTGACCACACGATAGCTAAACTCATGTCCCCATGCAATCATAAATATATTTGTTAAAAAAACAGGTATTAATAACGCACCATTTGACAAACCAGACTGTACCATGAGCTGTGGCGGGTTATCTGTAGAAGCAAGAAAACCAAAAACAATCCCTAAAACGATAAGTCCAGCTATTGAATAAAATCCCAATGAGCTTTTAATAATTCTATAAAAATCTGCCTTTAATGTATTAATCATTGCTATTTCCTCCACTTATTAAATTTAAATAGTATTCTTCTAAATTCTCTTCCTTGTAGCCTAAGGAGGTTACATAGATACCATTTTCAAATAACAGCTTTGCGATTCCAGTCATTGCTTCCTTCTCTTCTTTGATGGAAATCAATCCTTCCTTCTCTTCCAGCTGGTACTCATAACTTTTTAAAAGCTGAACTGCCAAAGGATTGTTTGAGGTATTTAAAGAGATAGACCTTCCGCATTCTGCTGCCAATTCCTCACTTGTCAACTCTTTAACCAGCTTTCCTTCATTGATGATTCCGTATCTTGTCGCTACGAGTGATAACTCTGATAAAATATGACTGGAAATCAAAATCGTCGTTCCAAATTCTTCATTCAAACGATGAATGATCTTTCTGATCTCAACAATTCCTTGTGGGTCTAATCCGTTAACAGGTTCATCCAAAATTAAAAATTCCGGATTATCCAGTATCGCTAAACCAATCCCCAAACGCTGCTTCATTCCTAATGAATAATCCTTAAATACTTTTTTCTTATCTACATTTGCCAACCCGACAAATTCAAGTACTTCATCAATTCGTTTCTCTGTTTTTATATTTCGTTGAATGGCATAGTATTTCAGGTTGTCTCTTGCAGACATGTACGGGTAACAAACCGGTCCTTCAATCACTGCCCCCATCTTCATTTTTCCTTCTGTATTAAATTTCAAATCCCCGGAGCTCTTTTCAATCAGTTGTGTTAAAAGGCGAATAAAGGTCGTTTTTCCTGCACCGTTTTTTCCTATAAAGCCATAAATATCACCTCTATTAATTGTCATTGATACTTCATTTACCGCATGCTGTTCTTTATAAGTTTTAAATAAATTATTTGTTTTAATTAGATAATTGCTTTTAGTGACTAGTTGCATTTTTAGTTTCCTCCTTTAGAATAACCTCATTTTATTAGGGTGTTCTTTTGGCTCTGCCTTACACTACTTATTATATTCAGAATAAAATGCTGTAACTCTTTTTGACTTAAAATAGAAGAAAGCAAGCATTATCGTTATTTTTAGCAACGCTCTAAACGTTAATGGTTCCCTAAACGTTTTCAGTGACAGTCTTTTTCACTGATGCATACTTAAACGTATAACATTTTGGAAATCCTACTAACTATTTTATTAAAAACATATAAAATCATTGGACCGTCAAATATAACTTACTGTTCTCTCTTTTCTTTCATCAAACAGATACTTCTTCAATTAGGAATATCTATTAATCAAACAGAAAATATCTCATCTTTTTGAGGAAATAGCTCGCTTTACAAAAGACAAACATATACTGAGAATAAACTTGATTTGTGGTCATAAAATCAAGTTGAATTGAAATTAAGAGCTTGCTTCTACGCTTCTTCAAAATGATCGTTGCATTAATGTCCTAGGGTCATACAAAACACGCTCTATGTGTATGACAAGTCGAAAATGCGGCAACATTCCTTCTTTAAACGAAACTAGCCTATATTTATTTTTTCGAAAATACTTGCCGCTAGAGTTTTCAGACTAGTCCTAATTAAACCCGTAAAAAACTCTGACTGCTGGAAATTAAGCAGTCAGAGTTTTTCTGTAATGGTTAACTTAGTTTTAATGATGTGTTCCACCTCCCAAGGTGGGGAGACGTTAAAAAGACAAGCATCGATTGTTTCCTTCTTGTAATCAATCATTTCTTCATCCAATACAGACGTTATCTTCGCTAAAAAATCAACCTTTTGCAAACGAGAATTTTTCAGCAAAATGATATAATGGTAGTTTCTATCCAACTGGTCACCATATGCCAAGTTTCCTAGAAACAACTCTCTCCCCGAAGCCCGCTTCACGTAGGAAACTTCTTCAAAAATAATAATGAGCCGAAAATCTAACTCCTCCGAAGGATGCATCATACTTTCCTGCTCTTCTAAACAATTAAAAAGTCTAAGTAAAGGTAATTTCTTTCCATTTGCCTCTTGGATCATTTCCAATGTTTCATAGGGAATCATCGGAAGCCTATGCTGTCCCTTTTTAATAAGTGTCAATAAATTATCTCTATCTTCTGTTACTTCCTCCAACACCTCTTTCTCCACATCCATTCTTATCATTATCATCACCTTCTTCTCATTTATGATTACACTAAAGCAATCAAATAAATAGGTTACTTATATTCTAGCTAATTCTTTCAGTATCAGGTGATATTCTCTTAAACTATCTATTTCCTTTCTTTTTCTCCTATATAAACGTTTAGGAATTCCTGAACGTAAAAAAGAGCGGATTTTTTATAATTCTTAAAATTTTCTTGCTAATCCCTTCCAAATATGATAAATTAGTCAGGTATGAGCAGAAAACCATCGCTCCAAGATCAAAGCAAAGGAGGAAATTCACAATGGCAAAAGTATGTTATTTCACTGGTCGTAAAACAAGCAGCGGAAACAACCGTTCTCATGCTCTGAATGCGACAAAGCGTACTGTTAAACCAAATCTGCAAAAAGTTCGTGTACTTGTAGACGGTAAACCAAAAAAAGTTTGGGTGTCAACTCGTGCTTTGAAATCTGGTAAAATCGAGCGTGTTTAATAGAATATATACAAATCAAAATCCTGTTTTCTTACATGAGAAAACAGGATTTTTTTGTATGTGTTGAAAACCACATGCTACACCGATGGTTCAGGAGAGCTTCCAGCGAGGTAAGAAAAAAACCTCCCAATATACTGACAGATATTGACAAAAAATGTCCCCCTTCAGCTTTGTAAAATGCTGTATCAGCATGAACTGATTCTTATGACTCAACTCACTAAGTATCGGCTCAATACAGTGGTTGTCTCCTGTGTGTTTTTGCCTTATAACTTGAATAATCCATTAAAATCTCATTCAGAGACTAATAAGGCTGCTCCACCTTTTTTAGATAATCTCCTGCATTATTTATCAACGAATAAAGCTCTGACAGCAAACCCAATCCCTGATAGTCCGAGACCGCAGTCTGAGAGAAGAAGAGAAGCTCCTTTTCTCCGGTAACTTGTTTCGTCAATTGCTGCATTATATTCGGTGCAGCATGAATTCTTCTGTAATCCATCAGCTCATCACTGATCTGCTCACAATAGTGATTGTCATATGGATTAATCAGAAGAAAATTGACCCTTACAGCCACATACTCTTGCCATCTGCAGGAAAGAAAAACTCACCTACTTTCAAAACTCAGTACATAGAGCTCATGGAAGTGATTGGAAAATTTTTGTTTAATCCCCTTAAACTGATAGGCTTAGATTGACAGCCTGCTATCAAACGTCGTAATTCTTTGTTCCACAGTCCTTCTCATTTTCCTTCTATATAACTGAAACTCAAGCGAATGTATTGAACAAAATGGATAATAAAAAAACAGCTGGATTTTATTTGGCCAGCTGTTCTGTTTGCTTATTCAATTATTTCTGTTTTGATGTACTCTCGGTACACTTTTTTAAAATAAAGTTTAGTCCCTGCTTTGGATGACTGCAATCACTCCAGAGGTAAAGGAGAAAGATGCTGTCTGTCCAACAAATTCATTACTTGCATATGAAGTTGGAACTGGAACCTGATGCTGATTCAGCAGATACTTACTGTCCTTAAGTGTCAGATCATTCACTGGTGTCAGACAGCAGTAAGCCAGATAATTCATTCCGACTTCTCTTCCAACTGTATATTCTCCCGGCAAAAAATATCGGATGCTATTCTGTCGATCCCTTAAACCAATTTGTTGAGTATATGAACGAAAACGCTCCTCCAGCGGCAGCCAGAGATTCGCGAGAAAATGATCTAAACGTCCGCCCGTTGCACCAATAATTGTCACTGTTGCTTTCGGAAACCGTTTAAAAACCTGATCAAGAGCCAGCTGCGTATCTGTATCGTCTTTTTCAGGCTTGGACGTGATAACCTCGACTGCTTCCTTTTCTACATAAGCTTTTTCATTGGCACTCAAAGAATCAAAATCACCTACAGCTAAATCCAAAGGCCAGCCCTGTTCCAAGATAAACAGACTTCCACGGTCAACACCGGCAAAATAATCAAATTCAGAAGAATGAATCGCCGGCCATTCTTCATTTGAGCCGCCAGCAACGATTAATAAATTCATTGATTCAACACAGCCCGTAATGCATCAATCCGCTCTTTTGGATCCTCTGCACTATAAATATAAGAACCTGCTACAAATACGTCTGCACCTGCATCTTTACATTTTTGAGCTGTTTCAGGAACAATCCCTCCATCTACTTCAATCTCATAAGTATACCCCTTTGTTTCTCTCCACTCTTTTAACTGAGCAATCTTACTCAGCTGGCTTTCAATAAAGCTTTGTCCGCCAAAGCCCGGATTTACAGTCATAATTAAAACAAGGTCTGCTAAATCCAATACCTCTTCAATAGCGGAAAGAGGTGTACCTGGATTAACTACTACGCCGGCTTTGACATCAGCCTGTTTAATCATCTGCATTGCCCGGTGAATATGCGGCGTGGATTCTTGGTGTACAGTAATAATATCTGCACCTGCTTCTGCGAATGCCTTAATATAGTTTTCCGGCTGCTGAATCATCAAATGTACATCTAAAGGCAGCTTAGTTGTCGGACGAATCGCTGAAACAACATTTGGACCCAGCGTAATATTCGGAACAAATTGTCCGTCCATTACATCCACATGGATATAATCGGCACCCAGCTTCTCTACTAACTGAATATCTCTTTCCAAATTTGCAAAATCTGCGCTCAAAATTGATGGGGCTATTTTCATAGTATGTATCTCCTTTGATTTTATTGATATCCGCCCGCTCTTTCAATCCATGAAGGATGAGTGGATTTCTTCTTCAGCTACTTGCTATTATTTTTAATAAGACCGTCTCCATTAAATAAATCAGTTTCCTTTTTTCTTCTTGTAAATGGGTCGGCGGTCTTCAATTTCTGAAAGAAACTGCAAATAATTATCATACCTTGTCTGAGCAATTTCTCCTGTTTCAACTTGCTTTTTGACCTCGCAGCCAGGTTCTTTTCTGTGCATGCACTCTCGAAACTTACAATGGGGCGCAGCTTTTACAAATTCAGGAAACTGTTTGGGTAATTCGACTGCATTCATTTCAAGAAAATCAATCGAACTAAACCCAGGAGTATCTGCAACCAGACCTTCGTACAGAGGAATAAGCTCCACATGTCTAGTTGTATGCTTCCCGCGCCCAAGAGATTCGGAAATCTCTCCAGTTGCCAATTGAAGCTCCGGTGAAATTTTGTTTAATAAGGTGGATTTCCCTGCACCGGACTGCCCCATAAAAACGGTCAGACGGTCCGGAAAATATTGCTCCAGTTCTCGAATCGATGCCTGATCATCGATAGAATCGTCTCCAAAAATAATAGGATAGGATGGCTGATACACCTTTTTGATTTCCTTCAGCAGTTCTTTTTCTTCTTCACTAAACAAATCGATTTTTGTTAAATAAATGACCGGTTCGATCTCCTTGTATTCCAATGTCACTAAAAAGCGATCCAACAGGTTATAGGAAAAATTCGGTTCTACTACACTCATCACGACAACACCAATGTCGACATTGGCAACTGACGGACGAACTAATTCATTTTTTCTCGGTAAAATCTCCAGCAGGTAACCATCTGTCAAGTTATCGCTTTCAAAAATTACATCGTCTCCAACCATGGGAGTAATGTTTCGATTGCGAAAATTCCCTCTGGCTCTTGTTTGAAATGTTTCACCTTCTGCATAAACATAATAAAACCCGCTCAATGCTTTTCTAATTTGACCGTTCAATGTATCCCTCCTAACCAATCCGAATATACAAGAAAAATCGAGAAGATGCAAGGACTGTCCATGTTTTTTACCGAATTGAACATATCATTCATTAAAAATTTTGAATAAGCAATTATAATTGAAACTCTTTAAACATATAAAACAACCCGAAAGAGCCGTTTTTTCGGAAAGTCGCTGCACTCTTACCTCTTTGATAAAAAAATCCTTTCACCTAAATTGATTGCTGTTCTCCCCCTCTGATAATTGAAAAAGCACCGGAACCGCCAATTTCTGACATGCTCCGATGCTGCATTTAAGTTTACTTGTAAAAACAAACAGCTGTGGTCTTTCTATTCACCTTCGGAATCTTCTGATGAAGGAGATTCATTCTGTGTCGGTCCGCTGGAATAATAGATCGTAACCGTTTCTCCTTTTTCAAGACTTGTACCGGAGGACGGATTTGTTCTGATTACTGAATCTTTTGTTTCATTCGAAGTTTCCACCTGTTCAGATACCTTAAATCCTTTTTTCTCCAGCTCAGACTTAGCTTCTGATCGTGACATCCTCACTACATCAGGTACTTCCACCATTTCAGCACCGGAGCTGACTACCAAAGTGATTTTTCCTGTCTTCGGGTTAAACGTTGAACCAGCTCCCGGGCTTTGAGAAATCACATTGCCCTTGGCTACAGTACTGCTGGATTTTTCTTCTTTAGAAATACGATCCTGACTCACCCCTAAAGCAACCAGTGCATTTACAGCATTGTCATAGCTGTAGTCTTTATAATTGATCAGTGTCGTATTATCCGATCCGCTGCTGACTGTCAGTGTGATTTCATCATTCACCGGATCAAAAGAAGTTCCGGCTCCCGGATTTTGGCGGATAACATAGCCTTCTGTTACTGTATCACTTGCTTCTTCTTCATATAAAATATTTTCTTCTTTAATACCCAAAGCCAGTAAAGCGGCTACTGCATTCTCGTAAGAATAGTCAACATAATTATCCAAAGAAACATTTTTCGGGCCGGTACTGACTACCAGAGTCACCTGATCATTCTTAGGATCAACTTCTGTTCCCTCTTCCGGTGTCTGACGGATAACTTTATCTGCATCGACTTCCAGACTATTTTCTTTTTCAATTTTTATATTGCTCTCAAGGAAGCCCAGCTTCTTCATCGCTTCAATCGCATCTTTTTGTGTCCAGTCTGTGTAATCATCTATCTTGATTTTTTTGTTGCCGGTACTAATATAAAGAACAACAGACTTCTTCTTCTTCACGCTGGCACCTGCAGCAGGATCTGTCTTAACCACTTTTCCTTCTTCAATCTCATCATCCGGAAGTTTTTTTACTTCATCTGTTACTTCAAGATCTGCGGCTTCCAGCTCTTTTCGAGCCTCTTCCTGTGTTTTGTTTCTAACATCAGGAACCATCACCTCGTTCTTGCCTCCACCGGCAAAAAATAGAACAGCTCCGACTGCCAACGCTATAAATAACAGAACAAAGAAAATTATAATAAATTTCTTTCGTCTCTTTTTCGGCTTTGTTTTCTCTTCCGGTTTTTCTTCAACAGAGGCTCCTTCTGTTTCATCTCCCAGAGTTTCTGAAGCAGCAAGAGCTTCTGCCGCCTGAGTTTCATCCAAAGGGGTCAAAACCATTGTTTCGCCGTTCAATGCTGTTGGTTCCCATCTGGACTCATTTAGCCGGTCCACATTCAAGACAGTATAAAGGTCTCTTGACATTTCCTCCGCTGATTTATAGCGGTCGGCAGGATCCTTGGCTGTCGCATGCAAAACGATATTTTCCAGCGATTGAGGAACATTGGAGTCAAATGAGCGAACAGACGGCATTTCCTCCTGAAAGTGTTTCAAAGCAATAGTTACCGCTGATTCTCCATCAAACGGAACAGTTCCTGTCAGCATTTCATACAAAATAACACCTACTGCATAAATATCTGACTGGTTTGTCGCCATGCTGCCTCTGGCCTGTTCTGGAGAAAGGTAATGAACAGAGCCCAGCATTGTATTGGTTTGAGTAATTGATGTCTCAGACAGCGCAATTGCAATACCAAAATCTGTAATTTTAACAACACCATTTTCATCAATCAAAATATTTTGCGGCTTCAGATCCCGGTGAATAATGCGGTGTTCATGTGCAAGGGAAACAGCTGATAAAATTTGTTCCATAATATCAACAACTTGCGCATACATAATTGGATAATAGGTATGGATGTATCGTTTAAGGTCCATTCCTTTAACATATTCCATTACCAGATACTGCAGTCCATCTTCCTCGTCGACATCATATACACTGACAATATTAGGATGAACCAACTCGGATGCAGCCAATGCTTCTCTTTGAAAACGCCGAATGGCCGCTTGATCATTTTGGAAGTCAAACCGCAGGACTTTCACTGCAACATCCCGATCCAAAATCAAATCATGGGCTAAAAAGACATTGGCCATTCCGCCGCTGCCGATATTACCGATAATCTGATAGCGGCCGTTTAATTTTCTGCCGATTTCTATCATCGGTTACTCCTCCTCACTCTTGTCAAAGTGTATTACGAGAACGGTGATATTATCAACGCCTCCTGCTTCATTTGCCAAAGAAATCAGCATTGCCACTTTTTCTTCCAGCGAAATTCCAGAAATAAGAACAGTTAAGATCATTTCTTCAGAAACCATGTTTGTCAGACCATCCGAACACAGCAGCAGGTAATCGCCTTCTGCACTGCCATGGTTGGCAACATCCACTTCAACGGTTTTCGGCATTCCCAGCGAACGGGTCAGTACATTTTTTCGAGGATGATTGAACGCCATTTCCTGCGTAATTTCTCCGGACTTCACCAATTCATTGACAAGAGAATGGTCCTCAGTCAACTGCATCATCTGCTGATTCCGTACTAAATATGCGCGGCTGTCTCCGATATTAGCCAAAACAAATGTCTCACCCAGTAAAACTGCACTGACGATTGTTGTGCCCATTCCTGAATATTCCGGAACAGACTGGCCTTTTTCATAGATTTTTTCATTTTCTTCCTGAATCATTTGAATCAGCCATTGTGCGGCTTTATCAGCTGAATCAATATCGTTTTCTGTCCACCGTTCTCCCAGGTAATTGACTGCCATCTGACTGGCAACATCACCGGCCTGATGCCCACCCATTCCGTCAGCAAGAAGTGCCAGCGAAATGCCGGCTTTATTCTCAAATACGCCTGCATAATCCTGATTTGTATTTCGTTTACGCCCAATATCTGTTTGAAAATTGATTTTCACTTGTTCCACCTCATTTAAGAAACTTTCTGCATGCAGCAAATAAAGAAACCGTCTGTTAAAAACTGGTGCGGATAAATTGTCAGCATTTGATCTTCTATTGAAGTTTCAAGAATCTCACTAACCTGCACATCAATTTTTTTAAACTCGGGATGCTTCGATAAAAATGCTGCCACCACTTCCTGATTCTCTTCTTTCGCGATCGTGCATGTGCTATAGACCATTATACCCCATTGCTTTAAGGTCTGCGCAGTATTTTCAAGGATTTCCAACTGAATTTTCGGCAGCTGTTCAAAATCCCCAGCGGTCTTATGGTATTTAATATCCGGTTTTCTTCTCATTAGTCCAAGTCCTGAGCATGGCGCATCTACTAAAATACGATCAAACGTTTCTGCCGGAAAGTGTTCATTTACTTTTCTGGCATCCAGCTCTTTCGTTTCTACCAGTCCAGTCAGTCCCAATCTTGCTGCATTTTCTTTAATCAGCTTTATTTTATGGGGATGAATATCCAGTGCCGTAACTTTCCCGCCTTTTGCTGCATCTAGAAAAGCGGCAATGTGAGTTGTTTTACCCCCCGGAGCTGCACAGGCATCCAAAACTCGATGCTGTGCTTCCACCTGTAATGCTGGGGCTGCCAGCATGGAGCTTTCATCCTGAATAGTAATTTCTCCGGCTTTAAACAACTGACTGCCAGCCAAAAATCCTTTTTCTGCGACAATTCCATAAGGCGAAATCTCACTTGGAACAGCTTCAATTCCATCTTCAGATAATTCTTCAATCACTGTGGTGCGATCCAAACGCTGTACATCCACCCGTGCACTGGCATGACTTCGTTCAAACAATGACAAACCCAGCTTTTTTGTTTCGTCTATTCCAATTTGACTCACTAATTTTTCTGTCAGCCACAAAGGCATACTGATCTCTGCAGAGAGCCGTTCCATAGGATCGCTGATTTTTTCCACTTCTGGAAGACCTTCTCTTTGAATCGTTCGCAGAACACCGTTTACAAACTTGCCGATACCGCTGTTGCCTCTTTCTTTGGCAATCTCAACTGCTTCATTGATAATCGCATGATCCGGAACTTTATCCAGATAAACAGATTGATAAATCGAAAGAATCAGCAGATTTTTTACCCAGTTATCTACTTTTTTTGCTTTTTTTATGAATGGAGACAAATAATACTCCAACAATAATTTTCTGCTGAGTGTACCATATACCAGTTCAGTAAACAAGCGGCCGTCCTGAGCAGAAAGCTTTGATTTTTCAATCATTTCACTTAACAGCAGATTGGAGTACGCACCGCCTGTATCAACACGTTCAATTGTTTCCAGCGCAGCATAACGGACAGAGTGTCTGATCTTCGCCGAGATTTTCTTTCCCATCTAGTCCACCTTCTCCATTTCTTTCACTGTCTGACCTGAGCCGTTTAAAAATTCTTGAATAGACAGTCTGCCTTTTCCGGAAGGTTGAAGACTATTCAAAGAAAGAACTGTACCTTCCCCGCAGGCAATCCACAACTCTTTTTTAGTTCGTTTAATAATCGTCCTTGGTTCTGCTTCAGTAGTTTCCAATAACGGAGAAACCTCCCATAATTTCCAGTTTATTCCCTGATAGGTCGTGAAAGCAGTCGGCCAAGGTCTCATTCCTCTGACCTGACAATCAATCTGTTCCGCAGTTTTTTGCCAGTCGATTTTTTCCTGCTCTCTGGTAATATTCGGAGAGAATGTTGCCTGTGACTCGTCCTGAGGAACAGGCTTAAGCGCTCCAGACAGGATTTCAGGCAATACTTCCAAAAGCAGTTCTTTTCCTACAACACTCAACTTGTCAAACATTGTTCCTACATCATCCTGTGTCGAAATAGGAATACTTCGTTGAGCATAGATCCCTCCTGCATCCATTTTTTTGATCATTTCCATAATGGTTACACCTGTTTCTTTTTCCCCATTTATAATGGAATAGTGGACAGGTGCACCACCGCGATATTTTGGTAAAAGGGATGCATGTACATTCACCGCCCCCAATACAGGTGCCTGCAGCAGGCGTTCCGGCAAGAACTGACCAAATGCTGCGGTTACAATAATATCCGGCTTAAGAGCAATTACTGTTTCCATTTCCTCGGAGCCAGATATTTTTTCCGGCTGCAGTACCTTCAGACCGTGCTTTAATGCTGCCTCTTTTACAGGAGGAGCTGTCAAAATTCTTTTTCTTCCGACAGGACGATCTGGTTGTGTTACTACTGCTGCTACTTCATACCCGGCTTCTAAAAGACCTTCTAAAATGGGAACTGAAAATGTGGGCGTTCCCATAAAAATAATTTTAGTCATCCAACTTCTCCTCCATATATGCATCCAGATCTTCTGGAGCAATTTCTTCAATGATCTTATCAATGAACACTTTCCCATTCAAATGATCAATTTCATGCTGAAATGCACGCGCCAAATAACCATAGGCAGTCACTTCAATTTCTTCGCCTTCCCGATCAAAGTAACGAACCGTTATCTCTTCAGAACGTTCAACAGTCCCATATCTATTGGGGATACTGAGACAGCCTTCCACATCAATATCTACCCCGTTTCTTTCAATAATTTCAGGATTGATCAGCTCAAAACGTCCAGTTTCTTCATCGATTTCAATGACTGCAAGTTGAAGGTTCTTTCCTATCTGCGGAGCTGCAATCCCGATGCCGTCATGGGCTGTCATGGTGTCATACATATCATCTAACAGCTGTATAATCTCATCTGTAATCAGTGTCACTGGTTTTGCTTTTGCGGTCAACTTGTTATCAGGGTAAAGCACGATTGGATAACGCATTCGCTTTCCTCTTTTCTAACATCTATTTCGTCATTAATTGAATATTTCCTGCTTTTGCACTTCTTATGAAAACTTAAATAAAATTCATCGGCTCTGCATCAATCGATACTTTTAACCCTTTGGCTGCTCCTGCCTGCGTATCCGTTAAGATTTTCTCCAGCAGTTCCTGAAGCCGAGCTTCTTTTTTATATTTGATAATCATTTGATAGTAATAGCGATTATTTATCCTCATAATTGCTTTAGGTGTCGGCCCCAACAAAAGACTTTGATCTGAAAGTCCTTCCTGAAGCTCTTTCATAATCGAAAACATTTGCTTGGCAGCAACATTTTCTTCTGGATGGCTGGCCGTAATCTGAACTGTAAAATAAAACGGCGGATAATCCCCTCGATGACGAATCTGCATTTCCTTTTGATAAAAGGCTTCATAATTCTGGATTCTTGCCAGCTGAATCGCATAGTGGTCCGGATTAAAGGACTGAATCACTACTTCACCGGGTTTTTCTGCCCGCCCTGCTCTGCCGCTGACCTGTGTAAGAAGTTGAAACGTTCGTTCACTTGAACGAAAATCAGGCAGATTCAACGCGGTATCTGCATTTAAAACCCCTACCAGTGTGACATTAGGGAAGTCTAACCCTTTTGCAATCATCTGCGTACCAAGTAGTATGTCCGCCTCCTGATTCTCAAAAGCAGAAAGAATCCGTTCATGTGCTCCTTTACGACGCGTCGTATCAACATCCATTCTCAAAATTCGTGCCCCAGGTAAAAGCTGCTGCAGTTCTTCTTCTACTTTCTGCGTACCCGTACCATAGTAGCGGATTTTATCACTGCTGCAGTTTGGACATTGATGGGGAATCCCTTCCTCATGTCCACAGTAATGGCATTTCATTGTTTTTGTATCCATGTGCAGCGTCAGTGAGATATCACAGTTTGGACAAGGCACAACAAAGCCGCAGTCCCTGCACATAACAAAGGAGGAATATCCTCTCCGATTGAGCAGCAGCACACTTTGTTCTTTACGCTCCAGTCTCTCCTGAAGCTTATTCTGAAGCAGCTGAGAAAAGGTTGAAATGTTCTTTTGTCTGACCTCTGAGCGCATATCAATCACATCAATCTGAGGCAGTGACGCTGCACTGTTTGCACGTTGGGTCAACAGCAAATGCCTATAGACTTTTTTCTGTGCACGAGCTCTGGATTCAAGTGAAGGAGTGGCACTTCCCAGGATGACAGGACAATGATGATATGCTCCCCGCCAAATAGCTAAATCTCTGGCATGATATCTGGGCGTTTCTTCCTGTTTATAGCTGGCTTCATGTTCTTCATCAATGATGATGACCCCTAGACCAGATAACGGGGCAAATATTGCCGAACGCGCACCAACCACTACCTGCGCTTCTCCCCGCTCAATTTTCCGCCATTCGTCATAACGTTCGCCATGAGACAATCCACTGTGCAGCACTGCTACTTGTTCCCCAAAACGACTTTTAAATCTCTGAACCATTTGAGGTGTTAATGAAATCTCCGGTACCAGCATAATCGCTGTTTTCTTCTGTTCAAGCACTTCAGCAATCACCTGAAGGTAAACTTCCGTCTTCCCGCTTCCGGTGATTCCTTCCAGTAAATATGTATCAGATGATTCTGTTTTCATGGAATACGTGATTTCTTCTACTGCTGTCCGCTGTTCTTCATTCAACAGCAGTGCTTCTGTCTTTTCAAATTCCCGGTCAGCAAAGGGATCTCTGTAAGTTTCTTTTTCTATAAACCGCAGCCAGCCTTTTTTCTGCGCATCGTTTAATACAGCCGTGCTGAATCCCAGATCCTTCATTTCTTTTACAGCGACTGTCCGCTCCTGTCCCAGGCTTTGTAAATAATATAACAGCTCTTCTTTTTTTTTGGCTCCTTTGCGCAATGCTTCCTTTTCCTCTTGAAGCCGTTCAAAATCCATCGCTGCCTGAATATACCGAACTGTTTTTACTTTATTTTTCGTTTGGACTTCATAGCGAATATCAACTTTTTGCTCTGCACGCAGCTGCATCAGTTTCGGCAGAATGTTTCTCTCAACTGCTTCTTCCCATGGAATTTCATCAAGACCATAAAACAGCTCATCTTGAAGTTCTTCCGCAATTTCATCAGTCAGATAAATATATTTATGATAGGCTGCACGCATAACACTTGGCAGCATCGTCTGTAAACATGTAATTTTAAAGGAAAATGTTTTAGTTTTCATATATTCTGCCAGTTCCAGCATTTCTTCATCCAAAACGGGCTTTAAATCGAGGATTGAAATAATCTCTTTCCATTCATACTCAGAGAGCTGTTCATCAGAAAGCTGTCCAAGACCAACTATAAAGCCCTGAACATGACGATCTCCCCGACCAAAGGGAACCTCCACTCTCATGCCCACAACTATCTGACTGCTTAAGTTTGAAGGAATCAGATAGGTAAACGGCTGATCTGTCTGCATCGCCGGAATGTCTACAACTATTTGTGCAGCGTTCTTCATTCTGATCCTTCCTTTCTATGTACTGAAAATCTCTTTGCTTATTGTACTAAAGAATCCGACTTTTGTCTTGCTGCTCCGCCGTTTCTTAATAAAAAGACACAGTGCTTTATGCAGCTGCAGCCTAATTCCAATTAGTTTTAGGGCGTGTCTGAAAAGTTAATGGCATTCGAATTTTTCAGTGATTTTTGTTGAAATCAAGGAAGAAAACACAGCTTATGTGGTTCATAAGCGGGTATTTATGACGATGAGTTCGATAAAAATCATCAAACTATTCGCCGCTTGAATTTTCAGACATGTCCTAGGTATTCTCACTGAATTAGTTTAAATAAAAAAACGGCTGGGATTCAGTAATTGCCCCAGCCAACTAGTTCTATTTTATAACTTGCTTTCTTCCCGAATACGCTCTTCCAGTTCTCTCTGTTCCTGATCTTTCGCCATTCGCTGCTCTTCTTTCGCTGCACGGATGCGCTCGCGTTTTTCTTCAGGATTTGGATCATTGATAACCATTGCAGCATCAATTTCTTCCAATGCACGACCAACACTTTTTACAGATTCAAAGCTTTCAATGGTCGGCTGCGCTCCGGCTTCCAATTCATGAGCACGTTTACTTGCCAGAATAACCAAAGAGTATTTCGACGGAACTTCTTCCAATAATGAATCAATAGACGGTTTTAGCATCATTTTGGCTACATCTCCTTTAACATATTAATATATTTGCCGATCACTCGGTCTACTCTGAAGTGTTCACTTGCAATAATCCGTTTGATTCGTTCCACAGCAAGTGATACTTCATCATTTACTACAGCATAGTCATACAATGCCATCATTTCAATCTCTTCTCTTGCGACCTGCATTCGTTTCTCAATTACAGACAGATCATCTGTACCGCGATTGACAATACGGGATTTCAATTCAGCCAAGTCTGGAGGCGTTAAAAAAATGAACACACCGGCTTTGCCAACTTTATCTCTTACCTGTTGAGCTCCCTGCACTTCAATTTCAAGAAAGACATCTTTCCCTTCATCCAATGTCTGGTTTACATAGGAGAGCGGTGTGCCATAATAATTACCAACATATTCCGCATATTCCAGCATCTCTCCGGCTTCAATCATTGCTTCAAACTCTTCCCTCGTACGGAAATAGTAGTCCACACCTTCCACTTCTCCCTCACGCATTGCCCGAGTTGTCATGGAAACAGAATACTGAAAATCATGTTCTTCACTTTCAAAAATTGCTTTTCGAACCGTGCCTTTGCCAACACCAGAAGGTCCAGACAATACTATTAGTAACCCACGCTCTGTCATGATGACTTCCTTTCAAATGGTTTCTTTGTCATTATTTCTATAATGCACTTTTTTTCAACAATTTTCAAGGCTTTCTTATTAAGGTTTTCTAAGAAAATCATTTCTTTCATAAAACCGCGCATTCCACCCATAACCATTCCATCGAAATATACATGAAAAAAATAGAATCCGTGCTAAACAACTATGTACAAATTCCGGTACCTGCTGAAGCACTGAGTGAAAAAAATTTCCAACTAAATGAGAAAGTTTATTCAAAGAAATAAAACTCAGTTTAAAACAGCTGAAGCACTGTTTGACCTGCTCGGCTCACAGCTGTTCCAGCCATTTCTTCCTCAAACTAAATCCCCATATTGGACAATATATTGACCACACCCATCAATTCATCGCGGCGTTTCATTTGTTTTTCAGCGGGTCCGTCAACTTCCTCTGCATCCACTCGAACGATGTAACGTCGGTCCATCGTTATAAACTTATCCTCATTGACTTGAATATTCAACACCTGATCTGTATAAGAAACACAGGCATCCTGCCATGCTTCAAAGGGTTCTTTCTCAGTCAGAACCTCTCTTTTAATTACTGACTTTCCGCTCAATTCATGAAATGTTATGTCATAATATTTTGTCATTCTTCTCACCTCATTATCATTCTGCTCTTTAATTATAGCGTTAAAGGAAACGGGACTGTAACATAAGTATGTCTGAGTCCCCTAAAACCAAATCAGTTGATATGATCGAAGCGCAGCGGAGTGTATCCATTCTCAGTTATTTATTCTATGAATAGTGTTCTTTGACAATTTTCGGATATTCCGCCTTATTATCATAAATCACTACGATTGACCTGTCAGAGTAGATAATACCTGCCTGGTTCTTGATGCTCCTGCGGTTACTCGTCGCAGTTAAGTTCATACACGTGCTCCTGCGGTTACTCGTCGCAGTTAAGTTCATACACATGCTCCTGCGGTTACTCGTCGCAGTTAAGTTCATACACATGCTCCTGCGATTACTCGTCGCGGTTAAGTTCATGCATGTGCTCCTGCGATTACTCGTCGCAGTTAAGTTCATACACGTGCTCCTACGGTTACTCGTCACAGTTAAGTTCATGCATGTGCTCCTGCGATTACTCGTCGCATGGAGAAGCTTTGTCACACCCTCACTCCTATTCGATATTTTGAATCTGTTCACGGATCTTTTCCAAAATTGTTTTCAACTGTACCACATAATTTTTGATTTCTATCGGACTGGATTTTGAACCAATCGTATTTACTTCTCTGTTGATCTCCTGAATAAGAAAATCCAGTTCCCTTCCAACAGGCTCTTCCTGCTCTAACAATTCTTCTAATTTATTAATATGAATTGCCAGCCGGTCCAGCTCTTCATGAATATCTCCTTTTTCCAGAAGGATAGCCATCTCAGTCAGAAGTCTGGTTTCATCCACAGATGTTTCCAGCCAGTCACGCAGCTTTTGTTCAAATTTATCACGATAATCAGATTCATATAATTCTGTAAACTCTCCAAGCCGAGCAACCAGATTGGAAAAATCATTTGAATACTCAAACAAAATTTGTTTAATCTTTTCACCTTCTTGATATCGGCTGCTGTCCACTTTATTAATAGCTGCTTCAACAGCAACCAGTAAACAAGACTCAAGCTCTGCATCTGTTTCTTTTCCTTCGACTATTTCAACATAGTCGGAATTATTCAACAGCTGATTCAGACTTGCTGACGGATCAAATGTATTTTCTCCGTATTGAGTGTATATTTCTTCTTTAATTTCCTGCAGCAGCTGATGGATTAATGACCAGTGAACATGAACTGCTTTACTGCCTTCCCCTATTTTTTTCAGATTGATAAAGACTTCTACCCGTCCTCTTTGAAGCCGTTCTTTAATTTTTTGTCGGATTGCCAGTTCAAAAGAATTGGCCTCTTTCGGCATTCTAAGCTGCATATCCAAAAAACGGTGATTAACGGTTTTTATTTCTACATCAATTTCATAGTGTTCACATTCTGTTTTTTCTTTCCCAAATCCAGTCATACTTTTCATTGACAGGGTGTCCTTTCTACATGGATTTCAGTGTTTCACGCAAGGTTTCAAATTCCTCATTTGTCAGTGTAATGCCCTTACCCATCTTTTCATGACCAGGCGCCCAGTCACGCAGATCAAATTTAGGCGGACGTTCATTCCAGCTCACCAAGTTCAGTTCTTTCCGCCAGCCTTTCGCATTTTCGGAAAGTACTGCAATTTCTTCTACGATTTCATATGAAAATTCAGCCAATAGTTATCTTCTCCCTTTTTGTATATATTCGTTCATCAATACTTCCAGCACCATAGCCGGCAGTCGTTCAAACAAGACTGACAAACGCCGTTGTTTCTCTTCAGCTTCTACATTTAAAAAATTTGTCATCAACTGAAATTGTCTCTTATCCGATAAAAGAAAGAATTCATCATAATATCTTCCCAGCCATTCCTGAACAGAAATCATCCCGTCAAAAGAATTTTCCGGCAGGCTTTCTTCTCCGTCTTTTTCCAGCAGTTGAATAAATTCAGTAACTGTATAAAGCTTATTTGGAGGAATATCTCTTTGTTTTCCAAGAAGCTCCAGTAAAACAAGACTGATATTTTCCTCATACACCCTGTCTTTATAATATCTACGCAATTTCTGATAGATTCTCTTTCGGGATTCCCCGTTTTTCCACAAAGACAGTGAATAATTCTTTTTTATATAGCGGAAAAAGCTTTTCTGAATGGAGACTGCTTTTTTTAAATCTTCATCAAAAGTATACCAATAACCGCTATATTTTTGAAATGCTTTCATGGTTTCCAAATAGCCCAGCTGGATATTTACCTTTGAACGTATCCCATCAAACAACAGCACATTCCCCAATGTCCATGGGGTTTTCAGCACAATTTTCAGTTGCGAGTCCGGCAGTTCCGTTCGTTTTGAAAAGCCCGGTCCCTTTACATCTGCTACAATATATTCTGTAGCTCCATTTTGAAAAGCAACATCTATCGGAACATTATTTCTATAACCGCCATCAATATAAAATTTTTCATCAATCACTGCAGCAGCCATTGCCGGAAAAAAAGAAGATGATGCCAAAAGCCATTGTTTCTGCTGGTTATTCTTACAAGAATTGAAATGAATTACCCGCTCAGTCACACCAGGCAGCTCTGTTGTTACTATATAAAATTCCTGTTTTGCCGATTTGAGCTTTTCTTCTGAAAAGGTATCATCCAGCAACTGCTGTAAAGGTTGAGTTGAAACTCCCTTTGATTGTATGGCTGCCAAAGTGAAGGAAGCGATTTGTCCCAATAATTCAGACAATGTATTTTTCGATGACACCTTCATTGGAAAAGAAAGGATTTTCTTAGTCTCAATTTTTTCCCACATTTCTTTGGCCCGTTCAAAATCATCCTGAATAATCAAAGCCCCGTTTAATGCACCGACTGATGTTCCGGTAATCAGCTCAAATGGAATTTCAAGTTCTTTTAGTGCCTGCCAGACCCCGATCTGATACGCGCCTCTTGCTCCACCGCCACCCAAAACCAGTGCCGTGTGGTAATGAAGTTTCCTGCTTGCTGTTCCGTCATCAGTAAAAAAATACTCATGCTTCTCCAATACAGCTTGTTCCATATGTGATAACGGCTGCGCAAATGTCATTCGTATTTCAGATTGAAACCTTGTTTTACCGATGAGTTCCAATCCATCGAAAATCAGTTTCCAATTCATCCAGGAAATATCTCTCGTCATTAAGTTGACAATACTTTCTCCTGATATTGTCGCAAACAGCACAGGCTGACTGTTTTTCAGCACGACATAATGATCTGCCTCCATTATTTCCAACTGTTCCAAAAACTGCTGATGCGCAGCAGAATGTTCTTTATAGAAAGGTAATGGCAAAGTGCTGACCTGAATAGCTGAAGCAATATCATACTTATCAGAAGAAACCAGTTTTAGTACATTCACGATGACACACCTCCTCCACTAAAGTATAGCAGAAAAAAAGGAATTACTCTTTTTGCACCCTATTATTCTTTATAAAATCCAGAGTATTCGACCTGCAGTTATTTACATTATTATTTAACTTGTAAAATTTATTTCTGAAAAGAAATTTATTTTTCAATTAGCATATCTTAATTATGAAAATAAATAAATTAGATAGACGCTTCTTTAGATTATGAAAAAGGAACTGCCCTCTCTTGGATAACAGTTCCTGAATTACATACTTTTACCTGCTTGTTACTCTATTTCAATTCGTACGTTAATTCCGCTTGGGTCCGGCAGCAAAATAGAAGCTTCCGTCTCACTGATGATTATTTCTCCATTCTTTTCCACATTCCTTTTTACCTTAGTCAAAGCGGCTTTATCCGGAACAAGTATCGTAAAGAAATCGAGTCCAAGATCTTTTTCATCAGGAGCCGGCAATCCTCTTCCTGTCCAGACATTTGTTCCAATGTGGTGATGATAGCTTCCTGCTGCAAAAAAGCTGGCATATTGACCAAAGTGATCTTTCAACCCCATGCCTAATGTGTTCATATAGAAATTTTCAGTTTGCTCCAGATCTGAAACAGAAAGATGAATGTGCCCTATTTTTGTACCTACAGGGAATTTATCTGTTTTTTCATCACGACTTGCCAAAACACCTTCTGCATCCATTTCGACTGTGATACCGATAATTTGTCCGTCTGGGCGAACATCCCATTCTGTTTCCGGTTTATCGCTATAAATTTCGATCCCGTTACCTTCCGGATCTTCCAGATAGACAGCCTCGCTATAACCATGATCAGACGCCCCAATAATTGCAGTATTGTTTTTCAACAGGGAAAAAAGTGTATTGCCCAAATCTTTTCTTGTCGGCAGAAGAAAAGCTGTGTGATATAGACCAGCCTTTTTTGCTTTCATATTGGGATTCTGTACTTCTTTTAACTTCAGCAATTCCGTACTATTGCCTTTAATACCCAATACTGCACTGTCACCATCTTTTCCCAGTATATCCAAACCGATAATCTCTGTATAAAAAGCCACTTGCTTTGATAGATTGGCTACTTTCAGCCCAACAGTTCCTATATGGGCTGCATTGTTAATTGTAAATGTTTGTGCCATCATGAGACCGCCTCCTAATATCTCTAACTTAACTTAATTATATCACTTACTTTTAGTAAGTTAAAACTTTTTGCTTCCGGCTTCTACAAATTTTTTGTACCTTAATTAGATTAATTGCAAAAAAGTACCCAATTTTCTTCTATTTTCATTTAAAATAGAACTATAGATGTTCAGATAAGCAGAAGCAGTGAAATAATCAGTCTCTAGTTATAGCTGTTTCCTTTAAGGGAAGTGAAAAGAAGTTTTTAGAAGATACATCCATCCTCTTCAACTTATTAGAGTAAATAGAAGACAGTCTTTTTATCTGCGGTGTATTTAGAAAATTTAATCAGTTGATCGTTCATTTTTTTCTAAAATAACTGGTTTTATAAGACTGGAATGCATTATAATGGTATAGACTTCCTTACAGTACGATTTAAAAAATTTTGTGTTTTGACGAATATAAAATGAAATAGCATGACAAGCAGAACAATAAATCATAGGAGTTTAGCCCAATAAAAATACTTTTTAGAGTAAAAAAAGAATGTAGGACCTCACGATTCTGCAAAATAAAAGCAGTTCATTTTCAAGTATTAATGATGAACTGGTTTCAAATAAGAAAAGGAGTGCCTTTAGTTTTTAGCGATTCTATCGCTTAGAAATAACGGTCATCGGACCTGAAAAATAGAAACAGTTCATTTTCAAGTATTAATGATGAACTGGTTTCAAATGAGAAAAGGAGTTATTATGCATAAAAGTAAATTGAGTCATTTGATGGTATTATCTAGTTTATTTATTCTATCAATTACGGCGCTGTTTCCCCTAGTCAGCTTTGCTGAAGATGGAACTGCTCCAGAAACAGAAACCACCACCACTCAGCAAGAGAGTATTGCTGAGGATATTATGTCCATCGCCCGCAATGCCGGGTATACAGTGGATGATGTTTATCGTCCTGCTGCCTCCATTGTGATTGAAGCAAATTCCGGGCAAGTTATTTGGGCAGATCAGGTGGATTTAGCTTGGTATCCTGCAAGTATTGCCAAGATGATGACTGTCTATCTGGTGCTTGATGCAATTAAAGAAGGCAAACTGACTTTGGATACCCAAGTGACAGCAACAGAAAGTGATGCCGCAATTTCACAAATTTATGAACTAAGCAATACAACAATTGTCGCAGGAGCAGCCTATCCAGTTACTGACCTGCTCTACATGACAACGCTGGCTTCATCCAATGCTGCAACTGTGATGCTCGCCAACTTGATAACAAGCAACGATGCCGCAGCATTCATCACAGTGATGAACGAAAAAGCCAAAACACTAGGAATGACCAACACTACTTTTTATAACCCAAGTGGAGCTGCCGCCAGTGCATTTAACGGTTACTATGTCCCAGAAGGAATTGATCCTGAGGCAGATAATACATCCACTGCAAGAGACCTTGCTTTGATGTTCTATCATTTATTAAAAGACCACCCAGAGGTTCTGGAATATACAAATAAATTTCAAGTAACAGTTATGGAAAATACAGAGTACGCAGAAGTTTTGGAAAACTCAAACCGTTCTATTCCCGGCAACAGTTATGGTTATGAAGGAGAAGACGGGTTAAAAACAGGGGCAAGCCCGGAAGCTGCATTTAACTATGCGGCAACAGCAAAAAGAGGGGATATGCGGCTGATTGAAGTGGTTCTTGGCGTTGGCAGCTGGGAAGATGCTGAAAGTGAAAACTATCGGCATGTATTTGGGAATGCTTTGTTTGACTATGGCTTCAACAACTTTGAATATAAAATAGTTCTACCCGCCGGCACTCAGACCGTTAATAATAAAGAAATTATTTTAGAACAAGATTTTTATGGACTGTTGCGAAAAGGAACACAGCCCGAATTTATACTTTCTGACAATCAACAGCTGCTTTTGTCAAACCAGCTGGAGAAGGTTTCTCCAAGTTTGCCTGCGCCAAGTATCTCTTATCAGGAAAAGAAAACTGAAAACACTGATACAGCCGCAGCTGACACTGGTGCTGATAAGGAGGGAAATAATGCTGCCTCTCCAACCTCTTTTGTTGGTAAAATAAGGCAAAGATGGAAAGAGTATGCAATCAGTATAGTCTTTCTCATTCTATCCATTCTGTTGTTGATATATTCTCAAACGAAGAGCAGCAAATTAAAACAAACACGCAAACGGGCAACAGCTAGAAAACAAACAGCTTTTATACTTGGAGTTACTTGCCTGCTGATTGCTGTAGCTGCTGCAACATTCACCTTTGTTGCCGGACAATGGCTGCCATTTTAAAACAATAAGAGATTAAAAAAAGAAGTGCTCCGTCTCTAATCAGACGAACACTTCTTTTTTATTGCATATTTTCCTACATTGATCCTTTAAACACTTTTGAATTCTTTATAAAATAGTCAACTCCGGAATAGATAGTAAATATCAGACATAGATAAAGCATAAGTACATCTACCGGAATTCCAATCAGATTAAATGGAATATTGTTGATAAACAACAGAATAATGGCAACCATTTGTGTAGCTGTTTTTACTTTTCCCGGCCAAGCTGCAGCCATCACTTCACCATCTTCAACTAAAAGCAAACGAAGTCCTGTTACTGCAAGTTCCCGGCAGACAATAACTGCAACAATCCATGCAGCTGCTTTGCCCTGTCCAACCAAGACAATAAACGCGGTCATAACCAGCATTTTATCAGCCAAAGGATCTGCAAATTTCCCAAAATTCGTTACTAATCCCCGAGCTCTGGCAATCTTTCCGTCCAACCAGTCTGTTACACTGGCAACAGCAAAAATAATTGCAGCTGTCAATTGTGTGATTTCAAGAGTCGTATCTCCGATTGTCAGTGTTCCCCAATTTAATGGCAGACTGACGACTAAAATAAATACTGGAATCATACAGATTCTAAGTACTGTTAATTTATTTGGCAAATTCAAATTTTTCCCCTCACTTTCCATTTCTATTTTACGTTATTCACTCTTCACTGTCACGATAAACCCTTTTTATCCTATGATAGTAGAACAGTATGCGGAGCGTAGAAGAACTGCTGTCTCTACGAGTCTAACGATTCTCGAGACAAAACGTTAAGCTGTATCCATTTTTCTGCGTCTGCGGTGCTCACTACACTACACTTCGTTTCGATCTCATCACTTTCTAAACGGCAGAGCCATTAAGAATTGAAGGACTTCATTCCGATCCTCGAAGCATGGAGGAACTTGCTTCTACGCTTCTTCGAATGCTCGAATCATACAAAGACTGGAACACCGTTTATTCGGAAATAAGTCGAACTATACTGAAAATATGAGTAGCTATTTTCGTATAGTCCGACTTATTTCTTGAGACAGAACACTTCTGTCACAACCTCTCCTAAAACAAATAAGCGTGTTCCAGTGTTTCAATCTCTGCACATTCATCAGAGAGTCGCTTCGCATACCATCCTACTATTTGATGTTTTCTTGCATAAACACTCGTTACAGTTTATAGCTTACAAGTAGTGAGCGTTTCTGCCCTTGGTTCTCGGAGCTGAATGCTTTTGGAACAACCTCTCCATGATTAAATTTCTTATTGCTGATACGCAAGAGTCAAAATAATATTTCTTTCACCGATTCCGGTATTGTTAGGATTAAATAGGATTGATTGTCCATTCAGCTTCATATCAATGTACTCTGAAGCACCCAATGCAATTGTCAGACTGGTTACATCCGCAGGAATCTCATATTCCTGTGTCTGTCCGGCTGGAATTGTTGACTGGAACATATAGGCGCCATTAATAATCACCCCAACCCAGCAATTACCTGTAGTAGCTGTAAATGAAAATTTACCTGGCTTAGGTACATCTGTCGCAGTCATATTCACAATTCTGTTTGCTTCATTCTGATAGGTTACAACTGCCTGCTTCTCTTTAGAGCTTTCTGTTGTTGAGCTCTGCTCCGGTTCAGATGAACTACTTTCCGGCGGCTCCGTACTGGTACTTTCAACAGACGAGCTTTCCTCTGAAGATCGTTCCACCACAATGCTGGAAGCAGGCGGTTCAATAATCGGATTTGCTTTTTGATCCTGCCACATAATATAAAAAACAACAATGGCAATTGCCAACCCAAATAGCGACAGAATAATTGCCGGCAAACTCTTAAGCAGACGATTATCATGCTCTTCTTCGTAAATTTGCAATCTCGATTCTTCCAGTGTCTGATATTCCGTCGCAGCTTCAGTTTCTTCTGGAAGATCCTTGCCATCAAAATGATTAATGAGCTCTTCACCATCAAGGTTTACAGCACTGGCATATTGACGAATAAACGCACGGACATAAAAAGTTCCGGGCATAGAATCGAAATTATTTTCTTCAATTTCCATTAGATAGCGCTTTTGAATCTTGGTAATTTGCTGCAGCTCATCTAACGACATATTCATTTGTAGTCGTGCTTCTCTTAATTTTTGTCCTATGTTAACGCTGGCCACTCGTTCATCTTCTCCAGTCTTTCTAAATTCCTCAATACCATCCGCCGTTGACAGGAATAGTCGCTCTAGTTATATAATCAGCTTGATCAGAGAGTAAAAATGCTGCAGCTCCAGCAATTTCTTCCGGCCGGGCCATTCTCTCCAATGCTATATTCTCTTCTATTTCTTTTATTTCTTCATCTGTCCATTGTTGATTCATTGCTGTCTCCACTGCGTCGGGAGCTACTGCATTCACAGTAATTCCAGACTTGTAATTTCCTTGCTGTAAGCTTGGACAAACGCTTCCTGCTCCCCCTTAACACAGCTTGTAAACAGCTTCCATACTGCTGCCTAACTGACCATAGACAGAACCTATAAACACAATTCGTCCGTGACCGCTTTGGCTCAATTTATTCTGCAGCTTTCGGCAAATCAAAATGGGTACTTTTAAATGAATGTTCAGCAAGCTCGAAATTTCCGTCTCTGCCTGATCTGTTAATAAACCATAACAGGTAAATCCACCTGCAAAAACAATGGCATCCACTTGAAACAGACCGTTAAAAAAAGACGGCAGCTGCTGCTCATCCAACATATCTAAGGATAACATAAAAAAATCTTGCTGAGGATAACAATTTTGAAAGTTTTCAATCAAATTTTCTATTTTTTTTATTTTTATTGTAGTGACAACACAGAGACCAGCCTTCTGCCGACAGTTTCTTTGCAACAGCTGCTCCAATGCCTCCGCTTGCACCCATAATCAATACATTTTTCATCAGTATCGCTCCGATTTTTTATATTTTACAATCCTTTTGCAATTAAAAAGTTACTGCTCCTTAGGATATATGTAAAATCTGCTTAGCCCATCTTCTCTGATAAAAGTCTCTGCCGCTTCTTTAATATCTGACATCTGAATTTGGTCAATCACAGATAGCATATCAAATAGTGTTACATCACCAAACAAAGACTGAGAAAACTGGTTGGCAATATACTCCAGTGAATTCAGTGACTGGAAGTATTTTCCGATCATTTTTTTCTTTAAAAGATTCAGATTCTCTTCCGTTAATTCAGCACTTTCTCCATAAGTCAGTAAAATCTTTTCAATCGCTTCAGCCAGTTCATCCGGACGATCGCTGTCTCCGCCAATGTCAGCGAAATGAAAGCTTCTATCCAAATTAAATTCATAGCTGAAGCTGTCATCAAGCAGACCTTCATTATAAAGAGAAAGATAATTTTTTGATGTATTTCCAAACAGCAGCTGAAGCAGCAGATTCACAGATGTTTTATACTTTATCAACTGCAGACCGTCTGTTGGAAGATCTTCCAACCCTTTTAAACCTACCAGTATTTTTGTACGCTGTATCGGCATTTCAATGGAGCTTTCCCGAACAATGTCCGCAGCTGTTTCCTGAGGAAAATGGCGCTTGATCGGCACAGCTTTCGCAAAGCTCTTTTTTCCCTGATTTGCTCTGATAAAGGACATCATTTCATCCGGATTCATTTTCCCTACAATAAACAGTGTCATGTTACTAGGATGATAGAAGGTATGATAGCATGTATACAAATCTTCCGCCGTGATTTTATCGATGCTTTCAACAGTTCCTGCAATATCAATATGCAGCGGATGCTTGGGATAAAGATTGCCAAGAATACCAAAAAACAACCGCCAATTTGGATCATCCTGATACATTTGAATTTCCTGTCCGATAATTCCTTTTTCTTTTTCTACTGTTTCTTCAGTAAAATAAGGCTCCTGAACAAAATCAAGCAGTGTTTCCAAATTCTTTTTCACCTGATCTGTTGTTGAAAATAGGTAGCTGGTTTTAGTAAAGCTTGTGAATGCGTTAGCAGAAGCTCCCTGTCTGCCAAAGTCCTGAAAGACATCCCCGGTTTCTTTCTCAAACATCTTATGCTCCAGAAAATGAGCGATACCATCAGGAACACGAGTGAATTTATTTTCTCCGAGAGGAACAAATTCATTGTCAATCGAACCATAATTCGTCGTAAACAGTCCATATGTTTTATGATAGTCATTTTTAGGCAGCAAATATACCGTTAAGCCGTTATCCAGACGTTCTGTATAAAGAACTTCGTTAATCTGCGGATAGACTTTTTTATCCATTCTTCTGCTCCCCTTCCAAAAAGAAAATTGCCTGCATGCTTATTCCTTCAGCAATCTTCTGTATGTCTTTAATCGTGACAGCCTCCATCCGACGAATCCACTCTTCCGCTGATAATTGTGTTTCAGGCAGAAGGAAATCCATGTAGGCCGATTCCAAAACTGCAGCCCCGTTGTCCAGTGAAAGCAGGTACTGATTTTTCAGCATAGCTTTTGTTTGAGATAGTTCTTCTTCCGTGATCTGTCCTCGACGCATATTTTCCAGCTCCGTCGCCACCAGACGCAATACCTTCTCGCGATTTCTGCCATCTATCCCTGTCTGAACAGTCAGCATCCCACGAAAGGTGTCTAAACTGCTGGATGCATAGTAGGCCAAATT
Organism: Enterococcus sp. CWB-B31; assembly: GCF_020567645.1. Lineage (NCBI taxonomy): Bacteria > Bacillati > Bacillota > Bacilli > Lactobacillales > Enterococcaceae > Enterococcus > Enterococcus sp. CWB-B31. The sequence goes on along the minus strand of NZ_JAJDJW010000006.1, from coordinate 72,993 downwards.
TTCTTTTTCCCGAACATTCATAAACAGTTTGGAATGCGGAAATCCGCCAAAAACACCGTTAAAAATCTGCAGGGAAAAATAATCCTGATCTCCGTAAAAAATATTCGTATCATAACCGATATTCAATTTGGATTGTGCCAACTCTTCCTGATCTGAACGTTCTTTAATAACATTACTAATGGAATGATGATAGTAAATTTCACCTATCCCTTCTTCTCGGTCAGTAAAAGGCAGTGCTGAAAACAATTGATGAATCTGTTTCTCTTCCACATCACCAAGAACAAAAATATCCACCTGATCCTCACGAATCATTTGACTATAATAGGCAGCCATACTTTGCGCAGTTTCTTTTTCAAGATCTTCCAGTGTTCCAAAGCTCGGAATTCGCTGATCTTCTGAATCACTGAAGTAAAGATTCTGCAGTGACAATGCCGCATAGGTTTGTTTGTCTTCATTCACACTCTTCAAATAAGCAGCGGTATTCTCTTTTTCCCTGTCGAATGTTTCCTGATCAAAATGATCTTCAATAATATGTGGAAAAAACACAATTTCTTTAATAAAGGAAACAGCCTCTCCCAATACATCTGTACCATTTAGATATTTATCATTGACGATACTCATGGAAAGATTCAGCCAGTGCAGATTTCCTTTTTTATTTACGTTCAATCCAAAGCCGGCTCCATATAATTCGGCCAGCTTTTCACTCATCAGAGTCTGATCTGGGTAATTGAGACTATTTGTTTCCATCAAACTGGACAACAATGTACGTTTAGTAATGATTTTACGATCTAATTTTGTATTAAAACGCATAAAAATGCGTATCGTTTTATATTTTTCAGTTGGAAGAACATGAAGGTTCACACCTTTAGCTAGTTTAACTGTCATTATTTCAGACCTTTCTTTTGTTGTTTTATCTTAATCAAATTCTATCCTAAATTCAAGAATAACAAGGGAATTAAATACTTTTTTAACTTCCTGTGTCTACTCTCAATTATAGCATAGCTTCCGGCTCTTTGAAGGCTCCAGACTTTATTCATTTAAAAATTTTCTAAACTTGGGTATACTAATGTCACAGAGGAGGAGATAGAATGTTCAAAGAATTCAAAGAATTTATGATGAGAGGCAGTGTTCTTGATTTAGCTGTTGGGGTTGTGATCGGGAGTGCATTTACTGCTATTGTCACTAAGATCGTTGAGGGGCTGATTACCCCTATTGTCAATTTAATTATCTTATTAATAACCGGCAAGAGCAGTGCAGATGATGCCTTCGGTTCCATGATCTTTAAAATTAGAGGCGTACCTTTTTATATTGGTGATGTCATTAGTGCCATTATTACCTTTGTTATCACAGCTTTTGTACTGTTCCTGATTGTTAAAGCAGCAAATAAAATGAATAGACAGAATAAAGAAGAAATCGATTCTCCTACAGCAGAAGACTATCTACAGGAAATTCGTGATTTGCTGGCTGCACAAAATCAAAATAATAATAGTGATGAGAAATAGAAAGAGACCGTCCGTTCATTACGCGAACAGGCGGTCTTCCAGCTTAAAACACACACAGCTGACAACCCACCGGTCGTCAGCTGTTTAATTTAGGAGTTATACACTTGAAAATTATTTTGTCTTTCTAACACTTCCCAGTATAGATTCTATTTGTGAAAAAATTGTGATGATTTTTTTTGGAATTAAGGATTTTTCTGAAACGAAACTTTAACTTCTGTAAAATCAACCGCTTTTCTAGATAAATTTACATTTATTCTGTTGAGATATTGAATAATTCAAAGACTTTCTTATCTGTTTCAAGTTCAAATAATAAAAAGACTGATAAAAAAATTACTCACCTTAATTCGAATGAACTGCCTCTATTTTTCACCATTATGACTAGCTTTTCTCTAAAAATGAATCCTATACATTAGCATACAGAAATTGATTTTATTGCATTTTCAGATTGTTTTCAGTATTTAACCGAACATTTTTCGAAAATTACAAAAAAACAATCGTTTTTAATCTTTTTTTAATGTTAGCTTTCTGTTATAATGATTTTCACATTTATTATCGTCTAAACGGTAAGAAGAAGGAGAGAAATGTATGAAAACAATTTATAATTTTTCAGCAGGCCCAGCAGTTTTACCAAAAAGTGTTTTGGAAAAAGCACAATCCGAATTGGTAAACTATCAAAACAGCGGAATGTCCGTTATGGAGTTGAGCCATCGTTCCTCCTTGTTTGAGACCATTATTCAGCAGGCAGAAGCACTGTTAAGAGAATTGATGAATATCCCTGACAACTACAAAGTTCTGTTTTTACAGGGAGGAGCCAGTCTGCAGTTTACAATGGTTCCGCTAAATCTTGCTCAAAATAAAAAAGCGATCTATGTTAATACCGGTTCATGGTCTAAAAAAGCGATAAGTGAAGCAAAAAAACTTGGAAATGTGAACATTGAAGTCATTGCTTCAAGCGAAGATAAAAACTTTTCTTATATACCTGAGATCAAAAAAGAAGATGTGCCGCAGGATGCAGCCTATGTTCATATCACAACAAACAACACCATTGAAGGGACTGCCTATTATAAGCTGCCCGATACTGGTGATGTGCCGATTGTTGCGGATATGTCTTCCAACATTTTGTCCATTAACTACAATGTTGCCGACTTCGGACTAATCTACGCAGGAGCACAGAAAAATATCGGACCTGCCGGCTTAACCGTGGTCATTGTCAGAGAAGATCTGATTGGTCAGTCCGAGGTTTTGAGTGCCATGCTGGACTATAATATTCAGGCCAAAAATGATTCCCTGTACAATACACCGCCGACCTATGCAATTTATATGGCAAAGCTGGTCTTTGAATGGATCAAAGAAAACGGCGGCGTTTCACAAATGGAGAAACGAAACAAAGAAAAAGCAGCTCTTTTATATAATGAAATTGATGCTTCTGCCTTGTTTTCTTCCCCTGTAAATCCGAAAGATCGATCTATCAATAATATTCCGTTTATTACCGGAAGTGATGATTTAGATAAAAAATTCAATCAGGAAGCAGTCACTGAAGGATTTGAAAACCTAAAAGGACACCGTTCCGTAGGAGGCATGCGTGCCAGTCTGTACAACGCTTTTCCAAAAAAAGGTGTAGAAGCTCTCACAGCATTTATGAAAAAATTTGAAGCAGAAAATGGAGGAAACAACTAAGATGTTCGATATTAAAACATTCAATGCCATCGCCCCGGAAGGATTAGCTCGTTTTGAAGACCCTCTGTTTACAGTCAATCAAACAGAGCAACCTGCTGGAGTAATCCTGCGCAGCCAGAAACTTCATAATTACGATTTTCCGAACTCTATTCTCGGTGTCGCTAGAGCCGGTGCCGGTACAAACAACATTCCTGTACAAAAATGTACTGAAAACGGTATCGTTGTATTCAATACACCTGGCGCCAATGCTAATGCAGTAAAAGAACTGGTTATTGCCTGCCTGCTGCTGTCTGTTCGCCCTGTTCTCAAAGGCGCAAATTGGGTTCAGACGCTTTCAGGTCCGGATATCGAAAGTCAGGCAGAAGCCGAGAAAAAACAATTTGCAGGAACAGAGCTGGAAGGTAAAAAACTGGGCGTCATCGGACTTGGTGCTATTGGCGCTATGGTTGCAAATGATGCTTATCGTCTGGGAATGGATGTTACCGGCTATGATCCTTTTGTTTCTGTAGACACTGCCTGGAGTATTTCACGTCGGGTGAAACGTGCTCAGAATATGGATGAAATTTTCAATAATTGTGATTTCATCACCATTCATGTACCGTTAACTGAAAATACCCATCATCTAATTGGAAAAGACGAGTTGGCAAAAATGAAGAAGACTGCGGTGCTTCTGAATTTTGCACGTGGCGAGCTGGTTGATACAGAGGCTGTGCTTGATGCAGTTAACACAGGCGAGATCAATAATTTCGTCACTGATTTTGCCGATGAAAGACTGCTGGCTAACGAAAAAATCATGGTGCTGCCGCACTTGGGTGCTTCTACAGAGGAAGCGGAAATCAACTGCGCAAAAATGGCAGCCCGTACGTTAAAAAAATTCCTTGAGACTGGAAATATTAAGCGTTCTGTCAATTTTCCTACAGTGGAAATGGCATTTAATTCACCTTACCGTTTCACTATTATTCATAAAAATGTACCAAATATGCTGGGACAGATTTCAACAGGAATCGCAGACTTAGGTATTAACATTGATACAATGATTAACCGAAGCCGTGATGACTATGCTTATACGCTGGTTGATATTGCTGAAACAGACGAACAGAAAATTCATGATGCCGCTCAAAAAATTCAACAGGCAGAGCATATCATAAAAGTCAGAACGATTAAAAATATTGAGGCGGTGAGCTATTAATGGTCCGAATTCATCCATTTAAGAGTATTCGTCCTTCTGCAGAACATGGCGAACAGATCGCCACATTGCCTTACGACGTATTAAATTCTGCAGAAGCACGTGAACTTGGAAAAGATAATCCCTATTCTTATCTTCATATTGATAAAGCAGAAATTGATTTGCCTGATACTCTGTCTCCTTACGATGATCAGGTTTATACAAAAGCAGCAGAAAATCTGAGGAAATTTTTATCTGAGCAATGGCTGATTGAAGAAAAACAGCCTGCCTTATATCTTTATGAATTGATTATGAATGGACGTTCTCAAACAGGTCTCGTCACTTGTACTTCCATTGAGGAGTACGAAGAGGGAAAAATTAAGAAACATGAATTTACCCGTCCGGAAAAAGAAATAGACAGAATTAGACATATCGAAGCCTGTGATGCAAATACCAGCCCGATTTTCCTTACCTACCGGGCTCACCAGAACATTCAACAAGCCATGGACAACTGGAAGCAGAATCATTCACCTGTTTACGACTTCACCAGCTTTCATGACGTGACTCATAAAGTTTGGGTAATCGATGACGAGGCAGTCATTCAAACATTTGTTACAACCTTTGAAACGGAAGTACCGGCACTGTATATTGCAGATGGGCATCATCGGACAGAATCAGCTGTAAAGGTTGGGAAGAAAATTAAGGAAGCTCATCCTGAAATTGGCGATGAAGACGAAGTAAATTATTTCCTGTCAGTCATTTTTCCAAAAGAAGAACTGGAAATTTTAGATTACAATCGGATTGTGAATGCTCCGATTCCTGAAAATTTTATGGAACAGCTTGAAGAAAACTTTACCGTTAGCACTACTGATAAAGGGAAACCTGCTCAGCCAAAACATTTTGGGCTTTATTTAAATGGGCAGTGGTATGAACTGAAAGCCAAACCTCAGATATTATCAGAGGATCCGGTAGATGGACTGGATGTTTCACTGCTTCAAAAGTATGTATTTGCTGATATTTTTGACATTCAGGATGTCCGTACCGATAAACGTATCGACTTTGTCGGCGGAATTCGCGGGATGACTGAGCTTGAAAGACTGGTGGACAGCAAGCAGTGGACAGCTGCATTTGCCGTATACCCGACCACGATGGATGACCTTTTAAATGTTGCAGATGCGGGAAAAATTATGCCGCCAAAATCAACGTGGTTCGAACCAAAACTATTAAGCGGACTATTTTTACATGATCTAGAGACAAAACAGCAATAAAGCAGTAAAATAGAAGACAACTGGAAGCTGGGCCTGTAATTTATAGTCCCGGCTTTCTTACCATCTAAAAGATAAACAGCAAATACATAAGAAAACTGTCGGAAAATTAACTCAGAGAGGCCCCATCATTCACTTAATGTTATCAGCCGCAGTCGTTGTCAGAATACAGCTGGTTTATCAAAAACAGCGGAGGATTATTATGCGCAGACAATTAAAAAAAGCAAATCGAATCGTTATTAAAGTGGGAACCAGTACATTAATCTATCCCAACGGAACAATCAATCTAAGTGCCATCGATCAGCTGGCATTTACACTGACTGATTTAAAAAATCAGGGGAAAGAAATCATTCTGGTTTCTTCTGGAGCGATTGGAGTAGGGCTGCACAAACTGAATATGGACCAGCGCCCGCCAACCATTCCGGAACAGCAAGCGGTTGCAGCTGTCGGACAGGCTGAGCTGATGAATATTTATAACCGGCGCTTTTCTACCTACAGTCAGCAGATTGCACAGTTGTTATTGACTAGAGATGTGATTGAATTCCCGGAAAGTCGACGAAATGTTGTGAATACCATGGAGCAGCTGCTTCATATGAACATTATTCCAGTCATCAACGAAAATGACACCGTTGCAATTGATGAACTGGATCACCTGACAAAATTTGGCGACAACGATCAGCTCTCTGCCATCGTAACACAGCTGATTAATGCAGATGCACTGGTAATGCTCTCAGATATTGACGGCTTCTTTTCTGATAATCCTGTAACAAATAAATCTGCCATACTCTATTCTGAAATCAATCAGATTAATAACACGCTGCTGGAACAGGCAGGAGGAAAAGGCAGCCGTTTCGGCACAGGCGGTATGTACAGTAAATTGAAAGCGGCAGAACGGGTACTTGAGCACAACAGTATGATGGTTTTGGCAAATGGAAAGCAGCCCAAAATAATTTTTGATATTTTAGCAGGAGAAACAATTGGCACGTTATTTATCGAAAGGAGAAAAAAGAATGACTGATTTGATTCAACTTGGAAAACAGGCAAAACAGGCAGCCTATCAGCTGGGACAGCTGGACACAAAACGAAAAAATGAATTATTGCTGTTTATGGCAGATCAAATAGAAAAAAAGACTGCTGTTATCTTGGAAGCAAACCAAAAAGATCTGGCTCAGGCAGAAGAAAACAGCATTACTGAAACCATGCAGGACCGCCTGCGTCTGACAGAGGAACGTATTTCAGATATGGCAGATGGAATCCGTCAGGTTGCCGCACTTGATGACCCAATTGGTGAAGTGGAGAAAATGTGGAAAAATGAAGATGGATTGATGATTGGCAAACAACGTGTTCCACTTGGCGTTATCGGTATCATTTATGAATCACGACCTAATGTGACAACGGATGCTGCCAGCTTGTGCTTCAAGTCCGGTAATGCGGTGATCCTCAGAGGAGGAAAAGAAGCGTTCCATTCCAATCAAATTCTGGTGAGTATTCTTCAGAAAGCCTTGGAAGCTCAGAAATTTTCTCCTTTCGCCATTCAATTTGTCGATGATACTTCCAGAGAAACAGCTCAAAAATTGATGACTTTAAATGGCTATCTGGATGTATTGATTCCTCGCGGAGGAGCAAGTCTCATTAATGCTGTCCTGAAAACAGCTACAGTTCCTGTCATTGAAACTGGGACAGGCAACTGTCATATCTACATTGACAAAGATGCTCAGCTCAAAATGGCCACAGATATTATTGTCAACGCTAAATGCCAGCGTCCTTCCGTCTGTAATGCAGCGGAGACACTGCTAATTCACAAGGATGTTGCTGCAGACTTTTTACCAGTTATTGAAAAAGCATTGAATGAGTATAGTGTGGAACTGCGGGCCGATGAACAAGCACTCGCTATCTTTAAGCAATCTGTGCCGGCAACTGAAGAAGACTGGGCAACCGAGTTTTTAGACTATATTCTTGCTGTAAAAGTGGTAAATTCTCTTGATGAAGCGATTGAGCACATCAATAAATACAATACCAAACATTCAGAAAGTATTGTCAGTGATAACTATTTTGCAACTCAGCAGTTTTTGAAGCAGGTAGATGCTGCTGCTGTTTATGCCAATGCTTCGACCCGTTTCACAGACGGCTTTGTCTTTGGCTTCGGAGCAGAAATAGGAATCAGCACCCAAAAGCTTCACGCAAGAGGTCCAATGGGACTGGAAGAGCTGACATCCACAAAATATATTGTTTACGGAGATGGTCAATACCGTCACTAAGAACGGAGGGCAAAAATGAAGTACGATGGACATACCCATACAGAATACTGTCCACACGGAATAGTTGAAGATACGGAACAGCTTATTCAAAAAGCCATACAACTTGGCTTTAAAGAATACAGCATAACAGAACATGCTCCTCTGCCTCCTTCAATTACAGAAATTGCTGCCGGCGAACCGGAAATGTGGACAACTGCTTCTATGGCTTTAAATGATGTGGATAACTATTTTAAAAAAATGGAAAAATTAAGAAAAAAATATGCTTCTGAAATAGTTATCCACATTGGCTTCGAACTGGATTATTTCTCCGAGTATGAAGCATGGACGACCGACTTTTTAAATGAATATGGTCCTTTGACAGACGACGGTATCCTCTCTGTTCATTTCCTTCCAGGGAAAAACGGCTTAAGAGGCATCGATTATACTTTTGAAGAATATCAGGACGGAATTTGTGACTTTTACGGATCATTCCAAAAAGCGCAAACCCTTTACTATCAAAGGGTTCTTGCATCATTGCAGGCAGATCTCGGAAAGTGGAAGCCCACTCGACTCGGACACATCTCTCTATGCCAAAAATTCGAACATTTCTTTGATGAAGCAACTGATTATTCGGTAAAAAGTCTGACCGTTCTCGACAAGCTTTTGGCAGCAGTCAAAAAGGAGAATTATCAGCTTGATTTAAACACTGCCGGCTTCATTAAAACAGGTTATCAACAAAGTTATCCACAGGCATGGATTCTTGAAAAAGCTTCTATTTTGGGCATTCCTTTTATTTATGGTTCTGACACCCATTCTTTGGAGACTGTGGGTCAAGGTTATGCAAAAGTCGAACAATGGCTGAATTAATGAAAAATCAGGAAAGAGCTGCTTCCAAAATTTCAATCGTTTGGGGAGCAGCTCTTTGTTTGTCTCTTTTTTCATTCACGTAAAAAAACTTTCAGTTTTTCTTTTTAAAGATCAATCCAATATCTTTGCACAGGTTCACCGTCTTCCAGCAGTTCATTTTCCAATAATCCACCATTCGCCTGAATCACTTTTGCAGAAGCGATATTCGTTTTGTTACAAGTTACCAAAACCTTTTCCAGTCCGAGTTTCTGAGTAAAAAACAGCGCTTGTTTCAACATTTCTTTGGCATAGCCCTGATTCCATTCGCTTCTGCGAACGCTGTACCCGATATGACCGCCAAATTTCAGCAGAAAATCATTTAATGTATGACGAATGTCAATCATTCCGACCAATTTATTATCACTCACTCGAACGGCTAAAAATTCAGTTGCCGGTACTAAACCTTCTGTCACCGTTTCTTCTCGGGTATTGCGTTCAATAAAGTCCAGCCAGTCCTGAATATCTTCATATTCACGTAAAAATGAAGTCCCATCCATACTATCGCTATTCGCTAAAAACTCATTTCTATACTCTCTGATTTGTTCTTCATACTCCATAGAAGGAGCAACCAATTGAATCTTTCCCATAACCATCCCATCCTTTTTTCAAAATAGTATAGCACAGCCTGTTATTTTAATATGTACTATTTTGACTTTAAAAAATTTCCATCATTTTACCTTTATCATCATTTTAAGAATGAAATCATCAAAATTTGGAGCTACCAGCTCGTTTTGAATAAAATCCACATAGAGATTTCCTTTAAGTGAGAGATTACGTTCTGCAGCAAAAGCAAGTAATTTTCTGTACCCTTCTTCGTAATCAAAGACCCCTCTGGAATAACATGTTAAATAATTTCCTTCTGGTCGAAAATCAGCAGATTCTGGAATTTTGATATAGTATTTGGTCTCAGAAGCTCTTATCTCCTGTTTTCCTTCTGACATGACAAGCATTCCTGAAGGATAAGGAAATTCATAACCAGCTGCAATACATTCCTGATAAAAATCATTTAAAGAAACTGAAAATCTTGATCTTGCCCCTTCATAAAAACATTTTACATGACTGCTGAAAAATAAAGGAACCTCATCAGAATACTTTACAGATATCTTTTTCTCTTCAAACATTTCCGTTTCTTCCAGAGTTTGAAGCTGCAAATCAAGCATTTGTTCCATTCGACGGTAAAACATTTGTTTCTGTCTGGCTTCTTCCCTCTGTCTTTGAATCAGATCGCTAATCTGACTGGCAGCTTTCATTTTATTATATTCTTTGATTTCTTCCAGCGACATACCAATTTCCTTAAAAAAATGAATCATATTCACTGTATACAATTGATGATAATGGTAATAGCGATAACCGTTGCTGTGGACAACTCTTGGTTTTAACAAATCAATCTGATCATAATAAATTAATGTTTTCCTTTTTATTCCGGACCGTTTGGCAAATTCTCCGATAGATAAATAATTGCCTTTTTCCTCTTTCTGCATTTATTTACTCTCCTGTTCAAATTCATCTCTTGACTGTCTGGTTACTATACAGTTTACACTATTTAATATGAAAGGGGTTTCGATTATGCAAAAACAATTAAAAAAAGTTGAGATGAATCCTTCCAACATACAATCTGATAGAATGAAGGCAACTATGATTGAGAGGTTAGTAACTCTTTATGAGAAAAAATATTTGTTGCACAGAAGTGATATTCTGAAAAGGGAACTGTGCGCTTATACATATTATAAAGCTGACAACCATTTTCAATTCCCTGAGCCTTATCTAAAAATAATCCGACTTTTATTCAACGAAGAGTATTTGTTTACAAAAGAGGCTTTTGCAGAAATCAATTTAATTTCTGAATGCTCTTTAGCCAATCATGATTTTCTTCGCCTTTTGGAAGCAGTATTGCGCACTAATTGGCAATATTCCAATCAGCCGGAAAACATTCTGTCCTTTATTGAACTGATTCATTCCCTTCTGGAAATTATTAGTTGCCGCCTTAAGGTTTCAACGCAGTTTTTTGAATCCAGCCGCACCAGCTTCCTTCATCATATTAAGTTTCTAGCCCTCAAAATCCAACAAAAAGAAATAGACTACAGTACATCAGATAATGACCTTTATTTTTTTTTAGAGGAAAATCATCGGGAAGCATTCAGTATTGCTGAAAATATTCGAAAATTTATTACTGAAACCTATGATTTTGATTTATCGAATAATGACATCGCCTATCTAGTCCTGCATCTTATAAAATCTTTAGGTGCATTGACAGTATGAAAACTCTGTTACCTGACTCATTGAACTTCCTCATCAATTATAAACAAACAGCTGTGGACATATAGACTGACTCTGCGGCTGTTAATTTTCTTTCACTTGATCTCTTCAAACAGAAAGCCAAGAAAAAATGGATCTTGATCTTCGTTTCTCAAGATTTACTTAACTTTGGATTCTAGTATTTTCATATACAGCTTAAAATTCTTGAATATTTTATGAAATTTTCCTTCTATTAGCTATATTTTATTTGAATATGCTAAACTAGATGATACGAATACTAATTGTGCTGTGAGGTCTTTTAATGAAAAATAAACTACAGAATTTTATTAAGGAAAATTGGCGTTATATGGCTGCCAGCTTCTTTATCCCTTTTTTTATAATGGTCTTTGTATATCTAAGTATCGGTATTTATCCCGGCAGCAGCCGAAGTGTTCTTGCCAGTGATGCTTTTTCTCAGTTCTCAAATTTTCATGCGAGCTTCAACAACATGCTTCATGGAAAACAAAGTATTTTTTATACCTGGAATGCCTCTTTAGGGCTGAACTATTTATCTTTGATTTCTTATTATCTGGGCGGGCTGTTTACTCCGCTTGTCTTTTTCTTCAGCAATCAAAATATGCCTGATGCCTTGTATCTGATTACTCTGTTAAAAATAGGATCTGCAGGACTGTCTTTCTGGTTTCTGGCTTCTCATACATTTGACATTAAAAAGTGGGCACATGTCACACTAAGTGTCCCATATGCATTGATGTCGTTTGCCACAGCTCATTCTGAGCTGATCATGTGGCTGGATGCATTTGTCTATTTGCCGCTGATTATTTGGGGCATCCACCGTGTTATGGATCAGAAAAAAATCACACTTCTGTTTGTCAGCTATCTGCTGCTGTTTATTTCAAATTTCTATATGGGCTTTATGATTGGTATTTTTTCGTTCCTTTATTTCATTGTTCGGTTGTTTACTAACTGGAAACAATATAAACAGTCCATTCTGCCTTATGGAATCACTTCATTACTTGCCGGCGGAGCGTCTATGATTATCATACTGCCAACAATTTTTGATTTACGTTTTAATGGTGAAACGCTGACGGAAGTAACTAAATTTAAAACAGAAGCAACAGCCTTCTGGGATATTGTCATGAAAAACATGGTCGGTGTTTATGATACGACAAAATATGGTTCTATCCCTTTTATTTACGCCGGACTTCTTCCTTTGCTGTTTTGTATTTTTTACTTTGTCACCCGGCAGACACCATTAAAAAATAAACTGCTTTTTGGCAGCTTGTTTGTTGTGCTGATTGCCAGCTTTTACATTGTCCCGCTGAATCTTTTCTGGCACGGAATGCACGCACCAAATATGTTCCTATTTCGTTACAGCTTCCTGTTTTCATTTCTGGTTGTCCTACTGGCCGGCTATGGCTGGGAAAAATTTAAAACAGACGATCTGGGAATTTTCACCGGGACAGCCATTTTGGTTATTGCCCTTTTCGCACTCGCAGAAGGTTCAGCACCCACTGGAAGTTATGATTATATCTCACTCACTACGTTTGTTATCACTGTTTTATTTTTGATTCTTTATACAGCAGGAATTGCGTTTTATCAGTTGAAGAAAATACCTGGTCGCTACTTATCCATTCTGTTGCTGCTGGTCGTCTGTGCAGAGGCGTTTATTAACACAAGCGCCATGATTAACGGCGTGCTGGATGATTGGAACTATGCTTCCAGAAGCTTGTACACCGAACCTTATCCGGATATCAAAAAACTGGTAGATCAGACAAAAGAGGAAAATGATTCGTTTTATCGACTGGAAAATTTGAACCCCGTTTCTTCAAATGACAGTATTAATTACGGCTACAGCGGAATCAGCCTGTTTTCTTCCATACGTAACCGAAATTCATCAGCCTATTTGAATACACTTGGATTTCGCTCAAGAGGAACCAGCTTGAATACGCGCTATCCAAATAATACTCTGCTCATGGATGCGCTGATGGGTATACAATACAATCTATCCAAGGACAATCCATTAAAATTCGGCTATACGGAAACAGCCCGTTCTGGAGAATATGGCTTGTATGAAAACAGTTATGCTCTGCCTTTAGGTTTTCTGGCAAATGAATCAATCTATGACATAGAGCAGCCAGAAACGGATAACCTGACTAGTCAATCAAATCTGATTAATGCTCTTTCTCAACAACAGCAGAACTTTTTCACATTTTATACACCGACAATTACAAATCAGCAAAATGTAAAAATCGAAGAAAATGCTTCTTCTGTAACGTATCGTGAAACACAAAGCAATGTTGCAAAAGAAATTACCTGGACCGTTAATGTTCCTGCTAATACTCAAGCTTATCTTAGCCTGTTTCCAACAGATTTCGGTCAGCTGCAAAGTTCCACTGCTACAATGATGGTCAACGGTACCACCCAGAAATCACAGATTAATATCACCGGTCAATATTACAATATCGGCTACTATGAAGTTCCAACAACTGTCACATTTACTGTCAGTTTTTATGGAACTGAAGCAGTCAGTTTTATGGAGCCAAAAGTTGTTGGTCTTGATACGGCTGCTTTTGAATCTGCTGTGAAGGAGATTCAAGACAATAGTGTGAATTTAACAGTCAGCGGCCGAAAAGCAACCGGTACTTTTTCAGCAGAAGAAGATCAAATGGTTCTTACAACCATCCCTTATGATAAAGGATGGACAGCTTATATTGATGGAAAAAAAGTACCAATAGAAGTATTTAAAAATGCGTTTATCAGTGTTCCTGTCAGTGCCGGCAAGCATACCCTTAAACTGGTCTATCTTCCAGAAGGCTTCAAAACAGGTGCTTTATTCTTTGTATTCTGTACAAGCGCCTTTATCCTTTTTGTAACCACCATTGAAAAACCAAAAAGAAAGAGAGCACGCAGAAGACAGCGAAATAGACGGGTGAAATAATAACAGAACATTATAGTGTATTATCCTTATCTAGGACAAAGAAATAATTAAACCCTAGATAGGGGTATTTTATATGGGAAAGATACAAATGAAGTACGCGCCAGAAGAGCACTTAAAAATTGTAGAGAGCTATCTTAGTCATAAAATCAGTTTAAATGGAGCAGCCCAAAGTGATTATCAAACCGGCTCAAGCTGTATACTACTCACAAAAACTTCAAATCAGAAATTAGAAGGCTTGTTTGAGGGCTTAAGCGGGAAAAGTATTATATCCATGAGTTTACAGACCGTAAAGCGCTTATCACTATGATTATTCAATACATCGAATATTATAACAATGAACGATATCAATGAAAATATGCAAATAATGACACCTATGAAGTTTCATTATCGCTATTACAAAGCTGCTTAAATTAACCAAACATCATCAAAAAACTACCCATCTTTTTTTGATGGGCAGTCTACAGTATTTTTTTATATATCTCCTATCTTAAATTCCTTGGCATCATCTGAAAATCTTTTTTCTCCATTGAATATTGCGTAGTCTAATTCATTTTCGTCACAAGCAATGATCATTGCCACAGTAACATCTGCATCCACATTCAACAAAGTTCGGAACATTCCGGAAAACCAGTCTATTCCTGCCAACAAGGCGATGCTTTCTGTTGGTAATCCCAGCATTGGCATAACAGTGGCTAATGCAACCAAGCCTCCTCCCGGAACAACAATCGTTCCTAAACAAGCCAAAGTAGACAAAAGAACTATTTGGATAAGCTTGCCGACGCTTAATTCAACATTATAAAACTGTGTAAAGGTAATTACGGAAAGAGACAGGAACATTGCCAAACCATTGCTGTTTAAACTCATTCCTAATGGAACAACCAGCTTGGATATCCGATCACTAATCCCCAATTTTTCTCGGCTGTCTTCAATTTGGACGGGTAGCGAAACTGCAGAAGAAGTTGTCGTAAAAGAAATCACGGACATACGCCACATGTTTTTTACCAAACGAAAAACTCCTACTTTACAATACCAAGCAGTGATCAATAGCCAAATGACTAAAAAGATGAGTGAAGCAATACCTAAAGTTACTAAAAATCGAACTAGGGTACCTAAAACTTGAATCCCTGCTTCACCAACCACCGAAGCGATTAGACAGAAGATTCCAATTGGAGCTGCCTTCATAATCAAAGTAACCATTTTTAAGATTACATTGTTAAAAGCGATAATCCACTCCAGAATAAGCTGATTGGTTTTTTCTTCTTTAATTAAACTTAAGGCCAATCCGAACAGTAAAGAAAAAATAATTACTTGAATCATGTTTGCTTCTGCCATTGCTTCAATAATATTCAAGGGAATGAACCCAAGAATAATTTCTTGCAAGCTTGCATCTGCCATCCCCACAACTTCTTCTTGTAAAGCTGCAGTCGTTAGACCGACACCTGGTTTGAAGAGAAGTCCAAAAAGAATACCTATAATAGCAGCTAGAATTGTTGAGCCCATAAACCATAGAAATACCTTAAGCCCAATTTTTCCTAATTCTTTTGCTTCTAATCCACCAACTGCTTCAATGACTGCGCCCATAATCAATACAACCACAGACATTTGAATTAATCGCAGAAAAAGTTCACCTACAATTTTCAAATCACTTACTGCTCCTTGAAAAAGAAACCCGCATAGTACCCCTAAAACAGTAGCAATCATTATTTGATTGATTAAACTGATTTTTCTGTTTCTTTTTTTCATGTGAAGCTCCCCACTTTTTTATTAGTCATTCAAATCCTATTCTACAAAACACTTATAAAGCTTGAATACCCAGAGCTTTATAGCTGCTTTTATCTTTTCTGCCTCTACCTAATGCTCTGACCAAATTATAAATTACAATAAAAGATCATCTATAAATAATATTCACTGATAGAAAATTTTAATTTGTATGCTTCAATAACAAGAACGAGCAGTTTCAAAAGCAGCTGGGGAATTACTAGCTGTTTCTATAATTTTTACGGCTAGTTTGACTCCAGTTAGGGATGAAATCAGCGTTTTTTGCCGAGTTGCTCCCGTGCCAGCTGCACGTTTCTTGGATTAAAAGCATCTCTTAGTTTTAATTTAGCCAACACACTAGTGGGATCGTATGCGAACAACAATCTTTGAATGTGTAATTATTCATCCAATGAATGGGTGGACAAGATATTGACATTAGATCAATATTGTTGTCTGAGGCAGCGAAGCGAACACTTTACAATAGTATCACCACTGCTGCAAGCAAGTCTTTTAACACACTTGCTTATTACACCCTTTGTCATCAAAATACTTAATGATAGTCACTTACTGCCAAGTATATAGATGATTAAATCAAAAGCTTTTCATAGACTTTTTTGAGTTGCCTTTTTATTCTGCTGCTTTCCTCGCATTGAATGATAAGAATAAGAGTGTTCCGCCGATTAATAGGATGATTGCTATATAAAAGCCCATAACTTTAGAACCTGTAGCGTCAGAAATAGAACCTGTCAGTGTTGGTGCAATAACCGAAGACATCATACCGAAAAAGTTAAAGACACCTAGAGTCGTACCAACACCTACTTTAGGTGCATTTTCACCTAACCATGAAATGATAATCGGTTCAACTGCCAGCTTTCCTAAAAATCCATATAAAATCAAGGCAATCATCAAGAAAGTTGCGTTCGTTGCTTGAACCGTAACTAAGAGCATTAAAGCAGCAAGTATTTCTAAAATAACAATAAATGTCACTTTTTTATGCATATATTTATCTGCCAAACGACTGAAGAACAATGCACCCGGAATAGATGCAAAAGCTACTAGAGAAGAAGAAAAACCAATTGCAACCCCTTCAAATCCTCGTTCTGTTCCGAGGAAATTCGGCAGCCAAGTCACAGTCATATAGTAAGCATAGCATGTCGCAAAATATAACACATAGGTGAACAGCATCCGTAAAGAAAACAAAGTTGTTAGAGAAACTTTTTCCTTAGGTGTTTCACTGACTTCAGCTATCGCTTCCCGTTCCAAAAAGGCGACATCATCTTTGTTACTGCGAATAATTAAGGAAAAAGCAATTGTCATACATACAATCAGAAAAGCAGACAAATACATCATTGTTTGCCATGGCATTTTCATCTGAATAACTAAAAAACTCGATAGAATCATTCCAAACCCAGATCCAACAGCTGAACCGCTGTTTACGATTGCTGTTGAAAAGCTTTTCTTCTCTTTAGGTATATTTTGTGAAGTCAGTGAGTAAGCTGACCCGTAAAAAGAGCCGCAGCCAATCCCAGCTAAAAAACTCCCTGTATAAATCATCGTAATTGATGATGCTTGCGAAATCAAAAATGCTGCTAAAGCAAACACCACAAAACCGGGAATTAAGACTTTTTTCTTTCCTATCTTATCAACTAAAAACCCTGCAGGTATCTGCATAATTACATACCCTAAAAAATAAAAACTTGCAATAGATCCTAATGCCGTGTCCGAGATATTACCACCAAGTGACTCATTTATTTGCGGATAAATTGGTGATAATGCGGACCGATAAATCCAGATTGTTACCCAACCTGAACACAATAAGACGATAATCTGTTTCCAGTAGGCAAAACCTGTTTGTTCTTTGTTGATCTCCATATTTTCTCCTCCATCATTAGCTCTTGTAAAGTTTGTGCACCTCTTCAAGAAAACGCTTTAACATGCTTTTAGTTTACGTCTTCTTTTAACATTTTTCATTTGACATTTTTCACAAAGTACTAATTTCTATTGTGCATAAGTGCTAATTCGCTTGATAATAGTTAAGTGCAGCGGTTACTGCTTTTCCTGCTTGAATTTCAGCACCGTAATACAATAAGACACCTTCCAGAACTGCAAGAACATGAAGGATATTTTCTTTACGACTGCTATAACCCATATTCCCGATTCGCCAAACCTTCCCTTTTAAATCCCCAAAGGAACTCGCAATCTCTACACCAAAAGAAGTCAGCATTTCTTCTCTGACAGCTTCACCATCGACTCCATTTGGTATCAAAATAGGCGTCACCGTTGGCATTTTTGTTTCGACTTCACCATAAAAAGATAGACCCATTGCCTTCAGTCCTGCAATTAACGCTCGATCATTTTTTTCATGGCGTGCATAGGCATTTTCAAGCCCTTCCTCAAGCAGCACTCTCAACCCTTCGTGTAAACCATAAATCATACTAGTCGCCTCAGTATGATGATTGATTCTTTCTTCACTCCAATATCTTTGCAGCTGACTTAAATCCAAATAATTACTGCTAATGTGTCGTTTGTTGCGATCAGTTTTACTCAATCCCAGTTCTTTCTGATAACGAGCATTCACAACTTCCGCTACCCGATCATTATATGTAACTAAGGATAAGCCTGAAGGGACACTGAGACATTTCTGAGTACCTGCAATTGCCAGATCAACACACCATTCATCCACAAATAAAGGAACCCCGCCATAGGTCGCAACCATATCGACAACAAAGAAGACATCCTTTTGGCGACAATAAGCCCCTATTTCTTGCAGCGGCTGCATCTGACCATTTGCTGTTTCACCATGAACCATCGCCACAATTTTCGGCTGAAAATCATCAATCTCTTTTATGACAGTATTTGGCACAAATGGGGTCGTCCATTCTTTCTCCATATAGCGGACTTCTGCCTGCGCACGCTCGCAAATTTCCCCTAAGAGATAAGCAAATCGTCCATAGACAGGAATCAATACCTTATCTCCCGGCTCAATTAAAGCAATTAGTGCTGCCTCCAGTCCAGATCTTGAGGTTCCATCTACCGCAAAAGCCTCTTTATTTTTCGTACCAAAAGGCTGTTTAATCATTTCCTTTACTTCATCCATAATTGTTAAAAACATAGGATCAAACTGACCTAAAATTCGACTAGTCATCGCTTTTAAAACTACAGGATGAGCTTCCACAGGTCCAGGTGTCATAATCGTTCGTTGTGGTATTGCTAATTCTTTATACATTTTTTTCTCCCCATTTCTATATTCGCTTGTCAACGCTTCCATCATTATTGTACAATAGAGCTAACTTCTGCACGTTTTTTGTGCATTTTGATCAAAAACCAATCAAAAGGAGTCTCCTTATGAAAAAATTAACTGACTTATTAGCCATTCCTCGTTTTTCAGGACTACGCTTATTAACAGATAAAACTAGTACCCAAAAACCAGTTGAAAGTATTGAAATCACTGAAACGCCGGATATTGCTCATTATATTCCAGAGAAGACATTCATATTGACCACTGCAATGGTTTATAAAGATAATCAAAAAGAGCTATTCCCTTTAATCGACTCTCTCGTTGCAAAAAATGCATCTGGTCTCGG
This sequence comes from Enterococcus sp. CWB-B31, assembly GCF_020567645.1. Taxonomy (NCBI): domain Bacteria; kingdom Bacillati; phylum Bacillota; class Bacilli; order Lactobacillales; family Enterococcaceae; genus Enterococcus; species Enterococcus sp. CWB-B31. Next base: position 53,705 of record NZ_JAJDJW010000006.1, on the reverse strand, counting down.
CATCAAAATAGGGCGCTTTTTAGATACTGTTGATATAGAAGTGATTGCCTATGCACAGACTTTAGGCTTTCCTATTGTTGAAATTCCTGCAACTATCCCCTTGGGAAGACTAATGCATCAGCTGTTAAATGTTCTCTGGAATACCAAGACCGAACAGTTGAGCTATGCCTTAGACATTCAAAAACGTTTTTCTTCATCCTTAATTAATGACGTTAGTATCGCCCGCTTTATTGCTGACTTCGGTCAAATTGTAAATACACCAATTATTCTTTTAAATCCTTTTAAAAAGGTGATCGCTCATTCCAAACATTTTACAAAAATGTCTAAGCCTGCAGAGTATTATATCCATGAACTCACCAAGAAAATAGGAGTCTTCACCGGCGAGAAAAGTGGTACTATTCCTATTACTGACTTGAATCAAAAAACATCTCAAATTTCTTATTTTGCGATTGAAACATCCAGCTACTTTCCTTATTATTTGGTTGTCTTGAATCCTGAAGCTATTCCTTTTCCTGTTTCTGAGTTTGCCATAGAACAAGCTGCATTAGTACTTTCTTTCATGCTGTATAAAAATCAAAAAGTCCAAGAATCTTTAGAAGATTTGAAAACTGAATTTCTAACTCGTATGATTGAATACCAGCAGTCAACAAAACAACAACAAAAAGATTGGTTAGACCTCGGGAAGACCTTTGGTTTAGTTAAAGCCCGGCATTATCGGGTGATCTATGTTGCCTGTCAGCCCACAGAAATAACACAAGCAACAAAAGTCAAATACCAAAAAGAAGAAAGTGAATTGGCTTATCAATGGTTTACCGAACAGCTTCCTCATCGAATCAAAGACACCTGCCTGTTCAATCTAAAAGGCAGCAATCATTTTGCTATCTTAGTCCAACATAAATGTGAACAGTTGGAGGCTGATTTAACGGAAACCGCTGATGCTTTGGCTGCTTGCCTGCCCTTTAAAATTACCTTTGGGGTCGGAACAGTCTATGAAAGTATTAATGATTTAGCTAGTTCGTTTATCGAAGCAAAAACTGCTTATGAAGAACGTAAATCGCAAAACTCGTCTTCGTCTGTCACATTCTATCACCAAAAAGGGATGCGGAGTCTTTTTGAAAAGATGAGCCCTGAGGATATTCATTATTTTTGCCGAACAATCCTAAAAGAATTAGCCTTCCCTCAAGAAGATGCCTTAATTGAATTACGCAAAACACTTCGCTATTACCTTGATTTCCAATGCGAGATAACTCGCACTGCTAAGGCGCTTTTTGTTCACCGCAATACGATAAAGTACCGCATTGAACAATGTCAAAAACTATTGGGCAAAAATGTCCATGACCCAGCAGTTAGTCTTGATTTGCGCCTAGCCCTGGAATTATCTGAAGAAGGAGACTAAAACAGCCGAATTGCTGGTTTTAACCAGCAATTCTAGTCCCAGCTTTTCCAAGTAATGCCTGATCTGCTTCTTCTAGTGAACAAATGATTGCTGTTTTCCCTTGTTTAGCAAAGTCAATTGCAGCTTCCATCTTTGGCCCCATACTTCCTTCTGCGAAATGTCCTGCATCAAAGTAAGCCTGCGCTTGATCTACAGAAATACTACTTAGCTTCTCTTGCTCCGGCGTACCATAATTGATATATACATTGCTAACATCTGTAAGCATCATAAAAATGTCTGCATCTACCTGCTCTGCTAATTTCTTTCCGGTTCTGTCTTTATCAATCACCGCTTCAACTCCGCGCAGACCTTTTTCTTTTTTAACGACCGGAATACCACCGCCGCCGCCAGCAATCACAATCGTATTTTGATTTAATAGATGAACCATTGCTTCTACACCATGAATTGCTACAGGCTTGGGAGAAGGAACTACGCGACGATAGCCGCGACCTGCATCTTCTGCCATCACCCAATTTTTTTCTTCCTCCATTGCCTTTGCTTCTATCTCATTGTAAAAGAGACCGATTGGTTTCGTTGGTTTTGTAAAAGCCGGATCTTCTGATGACACTTCTACTTGTGTTAATAACGTTACCACATTACTTGTCAGTTCTTTTTGTTCAATTTTATTTTTAATACTCTGTTCCATTAAATAACCAATAAAGCCCTGTGACTCTGCATTACACACATCTAAAGGAAAAGGCGGAACAACTTCCTTGGCTTCTTCATTTTGACGTAAAATGTTGCCAACTTGCGGGCCATTGCCATGAGTTACTACAATTTGATGATTCAATTGTTCAATTTTTGAAATTTGATCCGCACTTAATTCAATATTTGCAATTTGCGTTTCAACCGTGGCTGGTTGATTTGGTTTTAAAATTGCATTGCCGCCTAAAGCAATCACTACCCGCTTTGCCATAACGATCCCTCATTTCTATTTTGTTGAAATCTATAAATACTTCTTGCAAAGCCAGCAAGAAAATCAGCACCTGAAGTGTGTCCAGTCTTAAGAATTTCCTGAATAGCTCGATAGCTTTTTGCTTCTTCCTGACATTGACTAACTGCTAATGGTAATTGACTAAATGATCCTTGCAAAGCATTTTTTAAATAATGAAGGCTGACATCCGTCGTTAAATCAGGGACTGTTTCAAGCTTATGCTGTAAATACCTAACTAAGCGCTGATCTTCAGCCTTCATAAGCAAGCGAGCCAAGAAATGTCCGACTAGCATGTCATCTCCTGAAGGCGTCAAACCAAGCCCTCTTCCTAATAGAAAGTTCAGCCCTATTTGCTGCTGTGAAAATGAATCCTGACACACTTGATCTATCGCCTGACAAAATTGATGCTGACTGGATAATGCTGCATTGACCTTTTCTTGATAACCAGTTTCTTTATTCACCTTTGAAATCAACAAAAAAAATAGCTTTGGATCAAAGGTCGCTGACTGGGCTGCCCATTTCGTGGAGTAGCTTTGAGCAGATTGGAAGGATAGCTGATGCTGCGGAAAAATAATCAGCCGCTGCTGTATCAAAAGCGGCATTTCTGGCCAGATTTCATTTTTCAAGATCAAAAAGTCTTTCTCTGCTACTTTGATACCTTTAGGAATTTTTGTTTCCTGTGCAGTAATCGTCACTAAATATTTTTTCTGCTGATCCTGGATATTGAAGCTTTTTTGAAAAATGCTATGAATATACCAGTATCCTTTCATCAACTGTGAGTCAAAAAGTACCTGATCCACCCATTCAGCTGCCAGCATTCCTTTCATCCCCTTCTCGTTTGCAAGAAAATTTTATTCTTACTCTTCCTTAAAGCCTAACTTTTTTGCATAAGCTAAGACTGCTTTCTCAAAACAATCTATTGGTGGTGTTACTGTACCCGCACCAATTTGTCCAAGTCCTGCCTGCTTATTCGCAATCCCTGTATTAATGACAGGCAGAATACCCGTTTCAACAACTTTGCGAGCATCAATACCCAGACATATTCCCTGAAAATCCCAAGTTGGTACTGAGAAATTAGGATTCGTATCAATACAAATTTCCAACATCTCATTACTTGTTTTTAATGCATCCTGAAAGCCACCAGAGCCTACAAACCGTGTAACTGCTGGAGCCGCAATCATTGCCATTCCTCCAACACCGAATGTTTCAGTAATTGCACTATCTCCCATATCCGGAGAAGCATCTTCTTCACTAAACCCTACAAAATATAACCCTTTTGGTGTGTTAACTGGTCCGGTAAACCATTCATCCCCCATTCCAGAGATACGAATGCCAAATTCATGACCATTACGACACATAGCTGTAACAACTGTTCCTTCTTCAATTGTCCGAGCGCCATCCAGCACAGCCTTTGCAGAAGCCATCATAATATTCAGGAAAAACTGATCTGTATCTGCCAAGAACTGAATAACCTCTTGTTTTTGATTTTCAAACGCATCCAGCCCTGCAATAATTGGAGCCATTTCCTTTAAGAAAGCTAAAGAAGCTGCAATATTCCGTTGATGGAATTCATCGCCCATAGCAATTGCTTTTGCAACAATGACATTCATATTAAATCCCTCTGGTTTCATGTGCAGTGCAGCACTTAAAACAGGTGCTAATGTATCTTTCATCCAGTGAAGACGGTCAATAACCTCTTGTGAATAGGCGCCAAAACGTAAAACAGCACCAATTCCTTCATTCATAGTACAAAAAGCACGATTCCCATCTGTCTTATTTTCCACGACTAAAACCGGCATATGTGCCGAGGTAATTCCTCCCATCGGTCCAACTGCTTGAACATGATGACAAGGAATAAGCTTAACTTCACCTGTCTCTAATAATTGACGAACCTCTGCCTCTGTTTCGCCCCAGCCTTCAAAAAGACCGGCTCCCACACAAGCTCCTTGTATTGGATCAACCATTTGATCATACCTAATAGGTGGACCAGCGTGTAAAAGAACTTTGCCTTCTGATAGCTCTGGAATCACACTTTCTGCTGGAACAACATCCATTAGAAATGGCGACCCAGCAACAATTTTTGCAATAACAGCTTGATTTGCTTCTTCAATTGTTTGATACACGATAATTTCCTCCTACTCTTTCAATGAAGCTTGGGCTAAGAAGCGCAGTGCTTTTTGCAATGTCACATTGCCGCCCGCAACAGGCTGCCAGTCATATTGAATTACACTGCCGTGATGTTCACGGATTGCTTCTGCAAAACTGCGCAAGCCTACATTGATAAATGCCTGATTTTTCAGCAATTGCACAACCGCCTCGGAAGGTTGCGGCAAAGCTTCGGTTGGTTGTGATTTTGGTAATAATTTACGAGTGATGTTTGGCAGAGGATGCCCTAATAATACAAGAGCTTTTTTAACTGCTTGTGCATTGCTCTGGCAAAGCGTTACACCTGCCTCAGTTAAAATTGCAGCCTGCTTATTGATATCTTGCGGGTCAAGGTCTGTACCAACAATTGTTCCAATAATTGCCAATGATCGGTCAGCCAAAGCTGCATTCGCTTTCAATTCCTTAATTGTTGGTGCCAGCTCACTCGCCATATCTGCATGTGAACCATAGCCTAATACGATATCCAATAAAATGACTGCTGTTGCAGGATCTGCTGCTGCCTGTTGCAGCATCTCTTTTCGTTTGCTTGGATCAATCATCGGATGGGGCTTTCCTTGTGTATAAATATCATCACCAAGATCAATAATTTCATGCCCTTGTGCTTTCAAAATATACCCATCCTCATGTGGTGCATCTTCTGATAGCTGCAAGCCTGCTTTTACAAGCATTGCCGCTTCATAAGCTAACGTTCCGCCTGAGTAATAAGCTTTGATCTTTTGCTGCTTCGGACTAAAAATAGTTTTTGACTGATCAATCATTTCATCAATCGGTGTCACTGCTTCTTCATGTAAAAGTTGAACAGCAATTTGTGCTGCTTCTTCTAATGTATAAGCACGGTACAAGCCAACTTCATGATCTGTTGGTTTTTCTCCAAGAAAGATTGTAACTGCCGGTTTTGTTCCTTTTCGTAAAAGATCAAGAACTTCATCACGAACTTGCGGAGCAGGTGGCTTTGAAATGACAACAATCACCTTTGTTTCTGGATCATTTTCCAATGCAATAATGCTATCTTTGACTGTGATTCCTCCTACTGCTTCACTTAAATCACGTCCACCAGTACCAAGTGCTTGTGTTACGCCCGCTCCTAATTTATGGATAATTGTTGTTACCTCTTGGATACCTGTACCCGAAGCACCCACAATACCAATACTTCCTTTACGCACTGCATTTGTGAAAGCAACTGGGATGCCATTGATAATACCTGTGCCGCAGTCAGGTCCCATTAATAAAAGCCCTTTATCATGAGCCATTTTCTTCAAACGTACCTCGTCTTCTATTGATACATTGTCGCTAAAACAAAAAACATGTTTCCCTGCTTCTAAAGCTGTTTCGATTTCCGGAGCAGCCAAGGTTCCGGGAATAGATAAAACTGCTGTTGCTGCTGCTTCGCCTGCTTCCAACGCCTTCTCCCATGTTTTGACTGTTTGAGGTCCTTCTTCCCCACTGCTTTTCCCTTGATCAGCTATAAAATCAGCTACTTCTTTTAAAACAATATCAATGAGGTCTTTATCTTCAATATCTAATACAAGAACCATATCATTTGAAGTAGCAGCTGCCATTTCATCCGTATAAATACCACCTGTTTTAAAAATATCCTTGTTGGCAGGAGTACCCATCATAACAGAGGCATTGCTTACACCGTCCACTGTAAGTAAACGGTTGGTCAATAGCATTAGGACAATAGAATCCTGATAATTATTTTTTTGGATAATCGTGTATAACATTGGTTTCCTCACTTTCCTGTTCCAGATTGAGCAAATGCATCCGCCCCAGAATATTGATCAAAATGAACAGTATCACTTAATAAATAAGCATAGATATTTTTTTCAATCGGGATGCCTTTTTTCATATATTTTTCATAATTTAGTTGATTGATTTCTCCCGGATAATACACTTGTTGAAACCCTTCAGCAGGAGGAATCTCATGTAATTCAGTAACCATTGTTTCAATTGATTCTTTAAATTGCTCCAAATCAGTAAAGCGCTGCGGATCAATTAAAAGAATAAACTGTCCTAAATCCCGCCCTTTGGTTAAATCATTGTACATTGAGGAAACATGTTTCCCAAATGGCAATCCCAAAAGCATTCCCGACAAAATATCCGCCATCATCATAAGACCAAAGCCTTTAGGTCCTGAGATTGGTAACAAGCCATGAACATGATGAGGGTTTGTCGTCGGTTTCCCTGAAGCATCAACCGCCCAATTATCTGGAATGTTTTTATTTTTTGAACGAGCATCTAAAATTTTCCCCCACGCTTGTACTGTTGTCGCCATATCAAAGACAAGGGGGGCCCCATTTTTACGAGGAGCGGCAAAAGCAATGGGATTTGTTCCAAAATAATTCTCTTTACCGCCAAAAGGAACAACCATCGGATCTGATTGACACATAGATAACGCCAATAAATTTTCTTGTGCTGCCTTCCTCACGTAATAAGAAAGAGCTCCACTATGGCTAGTTTGTCGCACACCGACAGCCGCAATTCCCGATTTTTTTGCCATTTCAATAGCATAATTAGTCGCCTCCAGCACCACAACCTGCCCAACACCATTTTGCCCATGAACAATCCCGCTGCTTGGTCCTGTTTCTTCAAACGTAATTTCTGGTGTACGGTTCATCCCGCCCTTTGCAATTCGTTCTGCATAATAATCAACTCTTACTGCACCATGGGAATGAATACCACTAGCATCTGCAAAAACCAAGTGCTCCGCAACGATGTCCGCATGTTTTTCAGACAAGCCTGCTGCTGTTAGTTTTTTTTGAATCAGATGATGCAGCTCCTCTGGCTTAACAATTACTGTTTCTTCCATTCTGCTCTGCTCCTTCTTAAATCTCTGGATCTCGATTACAATCTTTTGAATAGATATAAGCCAAAGGTTCATCTCTGCCAACACCATACGCAGCTTGTTGAACGTAGGCACTCATAAAAATATAGTCGCCTTTTTCCACTGGGAACCATTCATTATCTAAGTTGTACATCCCTTTACCAGATAGTAAATAAGCACCATGTTCCTGATAATGCGTTTCGATATAGCCATGACTGGCACCAGGTTCAAAGGAAAGTATGTGCATATTCATATCAAAACCTAAATCTTTTGGTAAAAAATCCCATAATAAAACATCTTCCATATCCTCATAATGGACAGGTGTCAAGTCAGAGAGATGTCCGACAATTTTATAGGCCTGATATCCTTCAAGCGGCTGGTAGCGTTTTTTATAAAGAAAGACTTCGGTTGCTTCTTCTTGAAGATTCCTCATAAACATTTTTTCTCCAGCTGGCAAGTAGAGATATCCGCCAGTTCCTAATTCATGAGTTTCTTTTCCATCACCAACTTCTAATTTCCCATTAATCACATACAAGAAGGTTTCAATCCCTTCCCCTCCAAAACCTTGAATATTTTCCCCTCCCTTTTTAAAAGAAACGAGATAATCTACAAAGGAAGCGCCCAGCTTCTTTGAGCCTAAAATTGAACATTCACAATTATCAAAGCCTGGAATTACATTATTGACTAACCCGTCATGGGGTAAAATTGCATAGTTGTTTTTCTTAACAATTGCTCTGGATTGCAATAAGCCATCTAAATAACCAGTATTATTATTCCTATAACCCACTATTCTTCCCTACTTTCTATTCTTGATAAGCTAATTCATACAAGGCAGCTGCCAGTACTTCTACACCTGCTGTCAAATCTTCAATGGTTGTTTCTTCTGCTGGATTATGACTGATACCATTGATGCTTGGGACAAAAATCATTGCCGTTGGGTAATGTGGTGCAATAATCTGGGAATCATGACCGGCTCCACTGTGCATTACTTTGTATCGCTTACCCGATTGTTTAACTGCCGATTCAATTGCCGCAACGATTGTTTCATTCATTGGTACCGGACGTTCATCCATCCATAAATCCATTTCAACATCTAAATGATGTTCCTGTGCAATTTTTTTAATTAAGTGCTCCGCTTCTGCAGCAAAGGAATCCAAAAGGGCGCCATCAGTATGACGGCAATCCATTGTAAATAAAACTTCTCCTGGCACAACATTGACAGTGTTAGGTTTAGGCTCCACTTTCCCAAAAGTAACGACCAGCGGATCTCCCAGTTCAAGACCTCGATCTATTACAGCTGAGCACATCTTAGCAAATCCATATACTGCATCTCGGCGGTAGCCCATCGGCGTAGTGCCTGCATGATTCGCTTCTCCTTTCAATACAAAGGTATAGCGTTTTTGCCCAGCAATATTGTTTACAACTCCAATTTGCAAGTTTTCTTTTTCTAAGACATTTCCTTGCTCAATATGAATTTCAACAAAGGCTTTGATATCTTGCCTAAGTGTCTTATTTGAATCACAAAAGTCGAAGCCTTGCCGTCTCATTTCTGAAACAAAGCTTATTCCATCAAAGTCAGCAATTGTTTCAACATCTTCTCGTTTTGCTTCACAAACGAAGTTTTTACTTCCCCAAAAAACTGTTGGGAAACGGCTGCCTTCTTCCTCTGCCATCGAAATTACTTCTAGTGAGCGTAACGGGTTACCATATGTTTCCTGCAAATACTTAATTGCTAAATAAGCAGCAGCTACCCCATATTGTCCATCCAGGGTTCCACCATTTACTACAGTGTCAATATGCGATCCTGACATAACTGTTTCTTCGGGATACATTGTTCCTTCCAGACGTCCAAAAAGATTTCCAACAGCATCAAAGTGCGTAGACAATCCTGCTGTTTGCAGTTTCTCCTGTATAAACTCCTGAGCTTGCTTCCAGGAGTCAGTATAAAGTAGTCGTGTCATACCCCCTGTCGGATCATTACCAATTTGGGACAACGCATCAATTGTTGCAGCTACTTCTTTTTTTAAATCCATTATTTTTGCCTCCTTTGATTTATATTTCGATTGTAAGCGTTATACGAAAACGAATCATTGTTTAGTATCCACAAAATGCATTATATTTTTGGTCAAAACGCATATGATTAAAGCTGAGAGCGAGACAGAAATAAAGTTCCAAACTCTCTAAATTCAATTGACTTAAAAGGAAGTCGGTTCAATTTTATCGCTTATCGCAAACAGGAAGTGAAATATGTTTCTGTTCATGAATTTAAAGAATACCAAGTGGAATGTATAGTGAAAAGCATAGTTAGATCTTCATATGAATGCTACAAAGCAAGACCGGAAGAGATATTTTCAACAGCAGAAACCGGAAAATCTATAATCGAAGAAAAAGCGACGTAGAAACAGTTTTGAGCTGTACCTACAGCTATAATATGGGGACAGAACTATGAAATATTTCTTGTCTACTACACTGGAAGCTACACCCTAAGCAGCTTTAGACCATTTAGCTGTCAGTCACTGGTTTATTGAACAATTACAAACTTCAAATTTTCTTTTTTAAGAGACTGTGTTATTTTATCAAATGAAAATGTTGCCGAAAATAAATTTATTTCCCAATAAAAATCAAAAAATATGTTTTATTTACTAACAAACATAAACAAAACATATTTTTTATATATAATTATAAAAATGAAAATTGATTGCAGCTTTGATAAGATCGCCTCTCTAGATGGTTTTTGTGAAAAAATTTCAAAAACAAAAAATTTATCTTTTTTTATTGAAATTCAAGTACCTTAAAATATCTGCTATACTTAGTTCAGTTGAAAGATGAGCGTAGTAAAACTTCTTTCTAACTATCTCCCCTTGAAGCCAAACTTAATTCATATTAAGCTTGGCTTCTCCCTTTTTGGTGCTTATAATGAAATATCTTCATATTATAATCAGGCTGATTTTTCCGTTAAGCAAAATCAGTCATTTTTTTCTGTATTTTCGCCAAATATCGTATATCAGGAATAGGATAGAAAATAAAGCAACTCCATAACCAAAAATACCCAAAATAGAAACAAATCGTCTAGTCATGGTTCCGTTAAATTCAACAAGCATGGATGAACCGATAATCAGCGATGATAAGATCAAGCCAATGACCAAACGATTCACCATTACCTCCACTTTGTTCAACAGCTCATCCTGCTTTTTCAGTTCAATGTTGACTTTTGCCTTCCCTTTTGACAGATCATCCAGAACATCCAGCGTTCTGCTGGGGATCTGAGGAACTGCTTTTGCAGAATACAATGCATCCAATATCGTTCGTTTAAATTCCGTTGACCAGTCAATTTTTTCAGTAAAATATTTTCTAGCAAAAGGTGCAGAAATCTCCACCAATGATATTTCGGGTGCTAGCTCTCTAATCATCCCTTCAAAAGTAATGACTGACTTAATCAGCATTGTTACTTCCTGAGGAATCTGTAAATTATTCTCATGACAGATGGCAACGATTTGGAAAAACAGGCTTTGCAAATTCAATTCTCCAATACCCACACCATAGTTTCGTTCAAGCAATGGCGTCAATTGCTCATAAAAATGCTCCTCATCTAAAGGTCCAACCTTCTTGCATACTTGTAAAATTGCCTGACCAGTCACTCTGGTATTATTCCTGTACAGACTAACCATAATATCAATCAGTTTGTTGAGCATCTTATCCTTCAATTGTCCCATCATACCAAAATCCAGATAGATCAAACGATATGGCAGCTGCATATCTTCTCTTTGATAAAGAAAATCAATCGTTTTATACTTGAATTTCTTCTCAAAATAGTTGGCTTTATTTTTTTCAGCTCCAAACTCTTCATTAACTTTTTCATCTGCAGCTTGAACAAATATATTTCCCGGATGCGGGTCTGCATGAAAAAAACCATCTTCAAAAACCTGTTTGATGTAGTTACGGACAAGAATATTCCCAAACTCCTCCCGCAATTTCTGACTGGCGGGATCTGATTGCTGCTGATTGCCAAAAAAACTTCTAATACTGGCCCCTTCAATATATTCCATCACTAAGACTCTCGGAGTACAATATTCCTGATAAATTTTTGGTACTTGTATAATGGACCAGTTATTGTTGAGTTCATAAAAGTATTTTCCATTAGCTGCTTCCTGAATCCCGTCCAGCTCTTTTTCAAGCGACTGCTTAATCTCCTGAAAAATATTTTTAAGATCAATTATTTTCGACTCAGGAATATATTTAATAAGAGGCAAAGCTTTTTCCAACAGGGATAAATCCATGCCAATTTCTTCCCGTATCCCTGCATGCTGAATCTTAACAGCAACTGTCTGGCCTTCAGGTAAAACAGCTTTATGTGTCTGACCCATTGATGCAGATGCAAAAGGCACTTCTTCAAATGAGGAAAACAACTCTTTAATAGGCTGCTGTGCTTCAGTCTCAATGATTTCTTTTATTATTGGATAATCATCTTTTTTCACGTTATCCTGTAATTTTTTCAGCTCATCGATAAATGACGGAGGAAAAATATCAGTTCTGACAGATAACATCTGACCTATTTTAATAAAGGTTGAACCCAGCTCTTCAAAAGCTGTTCTGATTTTTTCCGGATGTGTCTGCTTCACTAAATTCTGGATGACATTATACTCGATAAATACCCCTGTTATTTGTCTGAATCTTGTACTTTTTTTATATTTCCGGTTCTTTTTCTGCGCTTCAGTATTCATTGCCATTTTTTCCCCTCCCTCTCTTTCATAGTACCTGTAAACCTTTTATGGGGCAAACAATTCCTCACTTAAAAAAATACGACTGAAGCATTGTTAGAGCTGTTTTTATCGAACTGCCTACTCAATAAAAGAAACAGCCGCCGGAAAAAAATGAAGTAAGGGGGTTATCTAACTGATTAAGTGATCGTTAAAAATAGAAGTTAACATAATCTACACTAACAATGGTTCTTATCTAAATATCCATCACTATTCACAAGTACCAGACAAAAATACTGCAGGCTATTTACATTTAAGTTAATTACACCTGAAGCACTCATATTGATTATAAGGAGCTCTTTAATACTGAATCTATAAGAGCCATTTATTTATAAAAAAATGAAAAACATCTGAAGTGCTGATAAGTCAGTCTTTCAGATGCTCTATCTTTTATACGTTTTTTGAGGTTTAAAAAGATGAAGCCCCTATCTGCCGATCATGCTTCATCCTCAATTAAACTAGCACTACAATTTATGTCGGAAAAAAATTGGAGAAAGATTTTTCCCTTCCTCCAATATTCATAATTGATACTGTCAGTCCGATTTTATACGAAAGCTTATCAATAGGTTTCATTATTCAGGATAAACGAATAGTATGAGTTCATAAATGTTTGACAAAGAGTCATTAAACTTACTTTACACTAAACAGGAATTTCCTGATAGTTTCAGGTTGTTTTTTGACAGACTTCCTCGTACTAGTTCCTTGTCTATCCTGTTGTTCTATTTGATAAGTACAGCTCAAAGTACTCATTGAGCAGCTTAAAGCCTTCCATTTTCTGTTCCACTTCTTTTGGACAGTATATCCACTTGCCCATAACCTTTCGTTTAGAGGCAAGCTCTTCTACTTCATCAAGAAAAGTCGGAACACTGTTGACAAGCTGTTGACAGCTAAGTTCATTATTCAACAACATATCCTGCGGTTCATCTCCAGTTTCAATTGTTGACCAAAGATAAGGAAGCACCTCAATCTGTCGGATATTGCTGTAAAAATCTTCTTTCGAAACCATTCCCCGGGAACCTATTCCGCCTTTAACTCTTTTAAAACTTGAATAAATCTCTCCTTCAAGCTTTTTCAGCCGTCGCAGAGAAGTTGTTGACATTCTTGATTGCTCGGTTACTGGCTGATTTATTGGCTCTGTTCTTTTTGGATGATCAGAAACTCGATCCAGCATTTCTTCTATTGCAAGAGTCACTGTAGGGGCTCCTTGTGGAGTTTGAGATTCTGCTGGAACTGGATTTGTTCTTTGCTGATAAGCTGTTGGCATAGGTCTGGATGCCTGTAAAAACGATTCCTTGGTTGGAAAGCTTCTGGTTGCACCATGGTCATTCTGCTGCTGTGGTTGATTGGTCAGTGCCTGTACAGGTTCATTTTCTCTGTGATAGCCGTCAGATGGATGCACACTATTGATCCGGTTACCCGACATCCCACCGGTCACTCTGACCTTCTGCTCCAATTCGGCAATTTTCTGATTTGCCTGAATCAATTGAACATCTACTTTACCAACTGTCTGACTAAGCTTTTTGATTTCCATCGCATTCATCTTCAGCTGTTCCTGATCTTTATTATGCTGTTCCGAAAGCTTTTTCACTGTCTCACTCTTTTTCAGCTTCATCACAGGTACTTTTTTCTGACCCTTTTGTTTTACATCAGTCAATTCACTTTCTACAGACTGTAATTTTTCAGTCAACTGACTAATTACCTGATTCAATTTCATCGTTTCAGAAATAGTCTCCTGTATTTGACCATGCTCTTTTACTTGTTGAGCCAGCTCTTCCGGTGTCTGTTCGGCTTCTGAAACCTTCGTTTCAACAGTGCTCAGTTTATCATTGATTTCCTTAAGCTGATGTGAAATCATTGATACCTCTTTACTGGTAATAGCCATTTTTTCTTCGAGATTGCTCTGTTCCTCAAATCCTTTAGGTGGCAACGGCTGATTTTTCAGCAATTCTCTGTTTCGCCGAGACTCCTTCTCCAGCTTCATTGTCAGCTTCTCTATCTCCTGCTGAGAGAAATCTGTTTTAGCTGTCAGCTTTTGCACTTGTTCAAGTGCTTGCTCCACACGCTGATCCAAACCGTTTCTTTTTTCTTTGCCGTCAAAATAGATTTTAAATTTTGGCGGTTTTCTGTTCACTGAGGTACTCTCAAGCTGTTCAACCACCTGTTGTTTAAATGCTTGAAATTCTTCAGTCATTTTATCTAATTTAGCTATTGTCTCATCAATACGCTGACTATTTTCATTTTCTTTTTCAAGCGTCTTTTTAGCAGCCGCTTCACTTTTTATTACCTTCATTACAGGAGGCGTTTTGCCGGACTTTAATACCTGCAATTCTGAATAAATATCTGTCAGACTTTCATTATACTGATTCATCATTTCAGTCAGAAGCAAGACCTCACTGTTTGTTTCCTGCCATTCTCTTACCATTTCAGTCGTCGCAGCAACAGGGGGTTCCATAAAATTAGATGTATGCTCCAAGGCCAATGAAGGTACTGTCAGCGCACCCATCCAGTTTTTTAATTCAACAATTTGGAATTTAGTCAGCGGCTGAGGCAAAGCAAGCAGTAAAGTAACATAAACCGCTTTAGGAACTGTTCGTACATACATGTTCTTCGTAACTATATCCTGAAAATCTTTATTAAATCTTTCCGGTAAATCCTTCAGCAGATTTTCCATCTGAGATAATTCCAGATAATCATCCTGTTCTTCAAACTTTCTCACCAAATAAACAGAATACTGGCACAAGATATCTTCTGCGTAGATCTCTTCTCCCAGTCGTTCCTGCTCTATCTCTTTTCTCAAAAAGATTTTCTTGTTCCCCTGTGCATACTTACTTAAATTCTCCATAATTGGTTAATGGCCCCTTTATTTCTATCCAACTAATATACCCGTGTCTGTCTTGGATATTCATATTGTTCTACCCATCTGAATTTTCACCTTATTACCCATCGTCTATTCTACACTAAAAAGAGCTAAAGCTGTTTTCATAAAATAAACAGACTTTTAAAAAATTTGAGAATTTTAAGACTTTGTCTTCAGCTGTTTTTTTGTATATAGGGTATGCCTATCTATTTTATAATATTTGCACCGGCAACTCAATAGGCGAAACAAGTACCGTTTAAGTATAACCATCAACCTTTTATATATTGCCGCAAAATGAATTAAAAATCTTTTGAACAAACTAGATAAATAAAATGAAATCAGTAAGCTTTTGCTATGAATTTTTCTTTGATATCAGATTTTTTGAAGCAAATTACTCAAATATTCAGCACACACCTGTCCTTATTTGGGTTCTCTGTAGTGCCTTTCAATTCTTTTTTCCGGAACAAACCACATGATAAGAATTACACAATTGACGATCAAAACCAGATAAGGATGAATCACCCAGCCAAGAATAAGCGCAAGAATGTTTAAACCTAAAGAAAAATACAATTTATAATAGCGCTTCAATGCAATTTTTAACTGTGTATTCTGTTCATCGGCCCGAAATAATTCTCTCATTAAAAGAAAATAGGATGCATCCGCCAATAATACAACTATTCCATAAACCAACTGTGGAACCAGACTATCCAAATAGTTTCCCACCCATGCAGTCGCAAAAGGCATCAGTGTCAGAGTAAAGATAAAAAAATTATTTGCCCAAAGTACTCGTCCGCTGATTTTATGTACCATCTGAAACATATGGTGATGATTGTTCCAGTAAATGGCCAGCATGATAAAGCTGATAATGTAAACAAGAATCTTATGAAAAATTCCCCATAAGGCCGACCAGGTATCTGACTGCGGCGGCAATAATTCCAGTACTAAGATAGTCATGATTATCGCAATAACTGCATCGGTAAAAGCTTCCAATCTCGTTTTTGACATCACGCATCATCTCCATTCAGTTTTATTTTACTGACTTTTTTTATAAAGGCAATGGATAAGTCTTTTATCAACTATAAGTGATTACCACTTCAACTGTAAAAATAGTCCTGATAGATAGTAGGAAGACAGCTCTGGTACCCTCCGCTGATTTTATCCTGTTGTCCAATAATGAAACAAGACATAATCAGCTGCAGTTTCCACTATATATTTATAATCAAAATAAGAATCAATATCTCCATAACAAATTATTTTTACTATATTTGATCGAATGGCTAAAGATGCAATTTTTTCGGCAACGGGAAACCAGTTATAAAATACTTCTTCAGAAATATACTTATAAGCAACTGCTCCATTTTTAATATTTAGATATTCGGGAAACCAGTTTTTTTCAGAAGTTCCTTCCATTCTTGAGAATTAAATCCTTCCTTCCACATGGAATTATCCATCGACCACTCTTCACTCTCGTATAAACTATGGATAAACAGCAGCAGAAAAGCCTCTTCCAGTGAACTAATCTCCTTTTTTAGAAACCATTGCATAATACACTCCTTGTTCACCGCTTGCGCTTACCTGATAACTTTCAATTATGTCCTGATAATACTCCGGTTCTATTTTTGAACCTTTCTCTGTCAGATAATCTAAATCCACAAGCATCTTTTCAAATTTATCCATCTTTAACTCCTCTAAGTGTAATAAATACTATTATATCAAAGGAACGAATAGTAACAGTCCACTTAAAACTAAGATACCCTATAAGGAACTGTATTCTTTTCAGCATTTAACTTGAGACAAACAAAAAATATCCCCCTAGAGTCGGACAATAAATCGGTCTTCAGGTGGATGCCTCCCATTTTTTCTCTTGCTATACTTTTACTATAGAAAACAAACAGGAACGGAGAGAATAAAATGAATAATAATAGATCTTTAGTAGCTAACGTATTGATGTTGATTGGGTTTTTCTTTGCAGCTGGTATTATTATCAGTATAATTTTAGGAATTGTAAGCAGTCTGCTATGGTTTGCAATTAAGATTGCGATTCCAGTAGCAATTGCTGTATGGTTGGTTCGCCTGATTTCACGTCCTTCCAAAAATGTCCGCAGATACTACTAATATCAGCTAAGACGGCACACATGGACTTAACATACAAAAAAGGATGGCGGCGAGCCATCCTTCTTTGTATGTTCATTGACGAAATCCATAAACAATATAAGTAATCCCAAATATTATAAAATAGAAGCCGACTAAAAAGCTTAATGTTAGCGCTAAGGACAGCGGGTTGAACAACAATACAAAGCCCAAAGCAATTCCCAGAATATCTACAATCAAGCTAAACCAGTAATAACCGGCACTGAAGGCTCTTGCCAAATCCAAGGTAAATAAATTTATAAACGAATCCAGAATAAACCAGATTGCAAAGACATATGGTAAAACTGAAACACCCACTCCAAGATTAAACAGCAGGTAAATTCCAACAATAATATCAATAATACCCAATATAACTGGAACATAAGACTTGTAGCCAACCAGCTCCTTTAACCGATTTCGTACAAATATTTCAAAAATCCCTTTGAAGATCGCAAATATTGCAAAAACTATAACAATAGCAAGCAGATTCCCTGCCGGATCCTGAAAGGATAGTAAAGCGGTCATCACAAACAGAATTCCCAAAAGCAGCGATCCCCAATCTAAACCTGAACGATGTTCCTTATCCATTTTCTTTCGCCTGCTTTCCTATTATATGTTTAATGGTACACTCTTCAAAAAAAACAGTCAAAAATAAATACCTGTAAATAACATCATTCTTTCCCCCAAAAAAAATTACATCCTGCACAATAGTATGGTTTAAAGCAGAAAAAAAGACGGAAATTTTTTGATTTCAGTCTCTGTCTGCAGCCAAACAATTGTTCTGTTTTAAATCTATCTATAGACAACCGTGAAAATCCAAACTCACGACTATGATTACTTATTACTTATCTGTATAGTATTCACTTGATTTCCATGTTCTTTGATTATAGTGATCAAGTCCTCTGTCTGCACCCATACTGTTGCTGTATTGTCATTTGGATGAACACCAATAAGACCTGGTTTTCCCAGAAAGACTTCATCAATAAAAAATTGTACTTTACGTTCTCTATCATTTAACATACCAAAAGGCGTTACCATCCCCGGAACTGTCCCCATGACCTCCATTAAATCACGTTCTGATGCAAAAGATAATGGGCGAGTGCTATTATCCTTCCTAAACTTTTTTAGGTCAACTCTTTTATCCCCCTTTACTGTGATCAGATAATAATTTCTTTTTTTATCGTCACGTACAAAAAGGTTTTTAGCATCTGCTTCTGGATGTGGAAGGTTAACATCACTAACTTCAGCCATGTTGTATACAGCTTTGTGTTCTGTAATTTCATACCAAATTTTACGATCACTTAAATAATCAAGAATCGCCTCTTTATTCACAGTAATCCTCCTTTGACAGCTATTGTTGAATTGACTAAATTATATATCATACAAAAATAAAAAAACAGGCTTGAATATTTATAAAAACATATTCAAGCCTGCTGAAATCCAGAAAATTTACATTTACAGTAAATTAGTTAAATCACTGAGCAAACCAATTCAATTTTGTTTATAGCTTTACTATCCTTTTTTGCCAATTGACTGAATCGCACGCTTCATAACATCAAAAAAGCTTAGTGACTGAACCATCTGGTCAGATGGAATGTATTTTTGTATCTCTCGCAATACCTTTTTAGGATCTTTGGAGGCAAAAGTAAATGTCCCGTTTTTCTTTGTCTCAATTGCATATCGAGGAATCCATTTTCCTTTAAAGATTACGGAAGCAATTACATAGTTCACTTCTTCCCACGGTATCTGAACATACTTACGAGAATCACGTGAGTTGTAAAATTCAAATCCCTTATTCCCAACCATGATCTGCCCATAATCTGTAAGTCCTGTATAAGCAGTGCCATCCACTACTAAATCTACTTTTGTATTCAATGATTGAACCATCCTATCCATTCCTTCCCCACTATTTTGGATTCATCAATTAGACAATTAGCTGTGTAAGCAGGCTATTCAAAATGAACTACCCACGAGATCAATAAACTGCATTTTATAAAACAATAAGAGGCTGGGACAAAACAATTGTCCAGCCCCTAAAAACCTAAATAAACGGTATTCCAGTCTTTGCATACTCCTGCGATTACTCATCACATAGAGGAGCTTTGGCACAACCGCTTTACAATAATGACGCTTGTTAAAAGCTTACCCATTTGATACGGTTTCTCAGCTAAATGATTTATAAAAGTCCTACTACATGACCAAGTACACCGACCACAAACAGACCAAGAATAATAACAATTGGTGAAACTTTTTTCTTAAGCAGCCACATACACAATAGTGTAAGCAATAACGCAGCAAGCCCAGGGATCAGCTGATCCAAGTTATTTTGCAATGTTGTCACTTTGTCTGAAGAAAGAGCCAAACCGGAATTGACTTGCTCAAACGCCTGTCTTATCCCTTCTCCACCAGATGGAAGCTTATCCCATTCAATATAAGCACCTTCATCCAGTTTAACTGTAGAAACAACCGGCAGGAATCTGATGGATACCCAACGCTGAACCAACGCTGCTAATACGAACATCCCTAGAATAGAAGCTCCTTTTGTTACATCCTGCAATAAACCACCTGATAGGTCTTCTGTGATTTTAGAACCAGCTTTATAACCAAATTCCTGTGTATACCACATAAATGACCAACGAATAATATTCCATGCAACAAAGAAAATGATTGGTCCAAGAATATTTCCGCCCATAGCCAGTGATGCACCTAATGCACCTAGCATAGGTCGTACTGTAAACCAGAATACCGGATCACCAACACCGGCCAAAGGACCCATCATACCAACTTTTACCCCTTGAATTGCTACATCATCAACAGGTGCACCATTGGCACGTTCTTCTTCCAGTGCCAGTGTTACCCCAAGAATCGGTGAAGCAATATATGGATGCGTATTGAAGAATTCCAAGTGACGCTGTAAGGCCGCTATGCGGTCCTCTTTTGATTTGTATAATTTCTTGATTGCAGGAATCATTGAGAATGCCCAGCCGCCATTTTGCATACGTTCATAGTTCCATGAACCTTGAATGAAGGTAGAACGCCACGCAACAGCTAAACGATCTCTTTTCGTTAATTCAATTTTTTCTGCCATTTTTTTCTCCTCCTTCAAGATTAATAGTCATTTAGGATATCGTCCAGCGGGTCACCGTGACCTCCGCTATTACCGCCGTTTGAAGAACCGCCCATTTTAGAAAGGTTCAAGTAAATCAGTGCCAGTGCTACACCTAACGCACCAAGTGCGATCAGTGTCAATTGAGAAATCGCCGCTACAACAAAACCAATCACAAAGAACGGCCATACTTCTTTTGTTGCCATCATATTGATTACCAGTGCATAACCAACAGCTACGACCATACCACCACCGATAGCCATACCGTCAGTCAACCATGCTGGCATAGATTCCAGAACAGATTGAACTGTTTGAGCCGGAATAAATAGCAATGCACCTGCTGGAATTGCAATACGAAGACCTTGCATGACCACAGCGACAATATGCCAAATTTCCACCCCTCGGATATTTCCTTCAGATGCAGCTTTATCCATTAAATGTACAATCGGTACAGCTAATGTACGAACAACCATTGTCAAAAACAAACCTGCTACTGCCAACGGTACAGCGATTGCAATCGCTGATGCCACACCTCTGTCACCTTGTCCACCTAAAACTAAAATAATTGCTGATGCGACTGATGCCAAAGCTGCATCTGGTGCCACGGCTGCTCCAATGTTTGCCCATCCAAGAGCGATCATTTGCAAGGTACCACCAAGGATAATACATGCTTCTAAATTACCGGTTACTAAACCGATCAATGTACAAGCTACCAGTGGTTGGTGGAATTGGAATTCATCCAAGATCCCTTCCATACCAGCTAGAAAGGCAACTAATACTACTAAAATTATTGAAATAATAGACATGATAGACCTCCTATTAATTTATGAATTTTGTTCTTTTTGATTACGTATTTGCCAATTCTGTCTTCGCTTTTTTCAGGATTTCATCCATATTTGCTTTAGAGTCATTTGGTACTTTACGTACATCAAACTTAATGCCTTTACTTTCCAATGTCTCAAATGCTTTAACATCTTCAGGTCCCATAGATAATACTTTGCTTACTACTACTTTACCTACAGAGTGTGCCATTGAGCCGACATTTACTTCTTTGATATCCACGCCGCCTTCAACTGCTGTCAAAACATCTTCCGGATTTTCAAATAGCAACAAAGCCTTAGTATTGCCAAAACGTGGATCTTTTGCGATTTCGATCATTTTTTTAATCGGAATAACATTGGCCTTAACTCCTGGAGGAGCAGCTTGTTCGATCAATTTTTTACGAAGATCATCTTTTGATACTGCGTCTGAAACAACGATAATCCGATTTGGCTGTACTGACTTCGCCCAAGCTGTAGCCACCTGACCATGAAGTAGACGAGAGTCCACACGAGCGAGTACATACTCGATTTTTCCATCTCCAACTACTGTTCCTTCCGGTAAAGCCCCTTTCGGTTGACCACCCTTAACAGCTACTTTTGGCGTTTCTACCACATCTAGTTCTTCTGGTTTGATTTTTACGCCTTCTCTAGCAATACCTAAAATATGTGCTGCAATCTCCTGTGCGGAATTCATTGAGAAACGAGAAGAATATGCTTCAATCAACATTGGCAAGTTCAATCCGCTGACAATCGCCCACTTGTCTTTGTGTTCTTCAAAAAGGCTACTTGCCTGATTAAACGGCGTACCGCCCCACAAATCAACTAAAAACAATACTTCTTCATCATTATCAAATGTAGTGATTGCCTCAGTTAATTTTGCTTTTAAATCGTCTGGTCCTTCACTGGGCATTAATGTCACAGCTTGTACATTTTCCTGTTCACCAAAAATCATTGAACCAGATTGTAGAATTCCTTCAGCAAATTTTCCGTGACTTGCAAGAATAATTCCTACCATAATTTGTATACCTCCTATGCTTATTTACTTTCTTTTTATTATCTGATGCGTTCCAAAATGCCTCATTCCCGATACATAAAAAATAAAAAATTCAGTTTAGCTAATGGAAAATCAAAACCTTTGGAAACCATGCAATAATAAACAGATCTCATCAATTTTTCTCTAAAGAACCACATCCTTTCAATTTTCAGAAAGACCAAAACAAACATCACTTTTTTCATCTGCTGTTTTGCAGCAACATGAGTGCATCTATAGCTGCTCTTTCTTCAACAAATCCATTAAGTATACCTTACTGTCAGCAACAACTTTACGAATCTCAAGTATGATACCAAGTGAAGCCAGATATCTAAATGCTTCAATATCCTCTATATCAACTGCAACTGCATTCGTAATCATTTTTTTCCCTTGAGAGAAGCTCATACCGCCTATATTGACAGAATCCAGCTGAACACCTCTTTTAACAACGCGTACAACATCTTCAGGATTTGTAAACAACAACATTACTCTAAAACTATCATCGAAACGTTCATCCGGAAAAATCTGGATCATTTTCTCTACCGTAATGACGTTTACCTTGACACCTGGAGGAGCCGCCTGGATCAATAATTTTTTTCTTAATATATCCTGTGCTACTACATCACTAACCACCAAAATACGATTAATATTCATACTCTTGGTCCATACTGTAGCAACTTGACCATGGATCAGTCGATCATCAATTCTAGCCAGCCGAATATCCATCCAACTTTGCACTCCTTTTCTTCCAATCATCTATTTTCTTGGGGAAGAAGGCATTATTTAGCAGGTTGACTTTCATTCTATACTTAAAATACTATGTTCTGAAAGATAATACCAAAATAAAGCCTTTTGACTCTTGGAATCTTGATCTATTTTATTATTAGCAATTACCATGCCAACTTAGTGTATTGTTATAAACCTCAATAAAATCACTAATTTAATTATAAAAAAAGATACACTGTATTGTTTAAACAGTGTATCTTTTTTGTGTATTCAATCGAATACATCATCTGTATTTGTTATTATATCTTTTTGTGCATTATGAACGATATGAACAATATAGTAGATTTCCGATTCAACAATTTTCAGTTTAAACGATTCATTCAAAAATAGCGTTGCCTTCAAAATCTCTGAATAGATTAGGTCACTTTTCAGCTCTTCCAACAATTCGTCTTCAACATTAAGGGGCTCCTGCCTCAACGCCCTTTCCAGTACACCTGCCATGTGCATGATCATATTGATGTAAAAGGTGTAGGACTCATCCAGATTTAATTTTGTCTGAATCGTATCGACAAACTGCCACAACAGCGGCAAAACCTTCTGTGCATTAATAAAGGTGTAGCTCTGCTCCATATACTCTATACAAACTCTTCTAGCTGTCTCTTCATCAAGAGTCATACCATGGACTTCCAACTCATCATCATAAATCAGATGTTCGATCACTTCAGCTGCTTCACCGGAAAAAAAAGTTTCCATTGGTATAAACGGAACATTGATTCTTGGATCTGTAATGCCTGTCGCTGCTATGATATGATACTGCTGATAAAGCTCATTCAGCTGTTTCTTCACATCCAGTATCGAACAAGGAACGACGAATAGATGCTGCTCAGTCTGTGGTGTCAGATAGCCTTCGATCAGTTCTTTCATACGTTGTGCAGTTCCTTCCCCTGATGCACAGATAGCCAAGATCACCTTTTTCTTAATCGATGGCAGCCTCAATTCTTCCCTGCTTTTCAAAACATTCATCCCTGCATATCCGCGAAAACGCTTCAAAGTATCATATAAATCATTTAAATGTGTATCCAGCAAAGTTGTTTTTCTCGCTGCCTCCAACACAACCGGAGTTGTTACCATATCAACTGTTCGGACATCAATCCCTGTCTGTCGGATAATCTCATCTGAAAATGTCCCCAGAGAACCCATATCTACCAGCAGGATTACACCACTACCTTCATTGACTGCTTCTACTGCCTGGACGATTTCAATCAGCGCTTCTTGCGGCTTCATCTCCAAGGGCATATCTACAGCCTTCAAATTATCAACATTCAATAATTTTTCCACGACTTCAACCATACTGGTAGCTGTGCTCTTTCCATGCGCCGCCACAACAATACCAATCCTGCCGGCATTTTTATTTTCACGCAATGAAATCAATAAAACAGCAATATAATAAACTTCTGATTCTGGAATGGACAGTTGATACGCACCCTCAATAATTTTCTTGATTTCGTGTGCTGCTTCAAATTCCTTAGGATAATCTAAAACCATAGCTCTCAGATTTTCATTCAATTCATGCTGCCTTTTATCGCCAAGCTGAATTCGCTTTAGAAAAGAACTGATATGCAGGCTCATTGCATAAATAAAATTTGATTGAAAATCATGACCCAGCTTAGCTTTAGACAAATTGAAAATTTTTCTGGTAATATCAATAATCTGCTGATCCATAATTTCTGCCAGCTTTTTTTCTGTATCAAAAGTAAACCCATGGTTTTTATAGAAAGATTTTAAATGAACATTGATATCTGTTGTAATAAAATTATTAATCACTTCCTGATCCAATCCATCCGCTTTGAGCAAAGCAGCTTTGTCACCAATAATTTCATATAAATTATAAGGAAGCTCATAAGAATCTGACTGAACAGTAACTAATGATTCGTTAGGTAAAACAATCATCTGGGGTTCTAAGCATTGAGACAACTCTGCTAAAACAGCACGATTATTTGCAAGCTGCATCAAGCCGTCTTTAATACTGTCGGTCAGCTCATCCATTGTAATAATCAGTTCCGGCTTATCCATGTGACTGAGGAATCCTCTGGCCGCTACCAGTTGAACATTCGACTTTAATTGTCCAACATTCCCATAAGTTACGCTTCCTATCAGCGCTTTAACTACATCTTCCGAAAGGGAAATTTTTCGTTGAATTCGATTGGCTTCAATTGCAACCATGATTTTGACTAAATCCACTTTTTCCTTCGCCGGACGGTCATTAAAATTAGGCAGTTGAATGATAATCGGTATTCTCCGCACAAAGGTATTTAATAGAGAGGATGCCGGATTCTCTGTCGTTGCACAAATAATACGTACATCTGCCTGATTATTTTTTGTTGTTTCGCCTAATCGAGAATATGTGCCATGATCCATGAAATAAAAAATCATTTCCTGACCTTCCGGAGGCAGCCGATGTACCTCATCAAGAAACAGAATTCCTCCATCGGCTTCATGGATGATCCCTTCCTTGGTATTCTTCGCACCAGTAAATGCTCCTTCAACATATCCAAACAGATGAGACATCAACAATTCCGGATTATGAGCATAATCCGCACAATTGAAAACAATCAGCTCTTTTTTCCCATCTACAACATCATTTCCCTTAGCAAACTGAAACATGGTATGGGCAAAATGGGTCTTCCCCGATCCTGTAGGTCCGATAATCAGGCAGTTCAACCCTTTAGGAGGATATAAAATAGCTGCTTTCGCCTGTTCTACAGGTGTTTTCATACTACCGGCAACACCAATCATCTGCTGAAAAATATTGTCCATCGCAAAAGTGGACTGCTCTGAATGTTCCTCCGACCAAACGGTATTATTCGACACGTTCTCTTCCCGATAGCTTTTCACATGTTTTCTTAGCGGCTGATAAACAGCACTCTTGTCAACATATTTTACGGGACGCCCATCAAGCTTTTCCAGCAAGCCTTTTCGTACAAGCTGATTCAGATCTTTACTGGCATTCGTCCGCTGAATAGCCAATGCCTCAGAGATTTCCGATGTCGTAACTCCCAACTCCATCGGCAAATCTGAAGAAGCACTTTCAGCAGATTTCTCTTTCACATAAAGATAGATCTTTTCAATCCTTTTCATAGGTCTTCTCCTCAAATAGATACACTGCATTTTAAATGTATCATACAGTGTATTCCTCAAAAAGTACACAAAAACCTTTATATACTGCACCATTATCAGAAATTTGAAAGAAGATTATTAAGATACACTGCACATTAAATAAAACGGATAAATGAATCTCTTTAATACAGGCTTTCCATTAAATTCCGAACATTTTTCAATTTTCAATTGTTTATCCATTCGTTTGCTTGAAACTGCTTGAAAATTAAAGGGTTCCCCGCTATAATTCAGAGAGGTTCAAGTAATAATAGAAAAGTGAGGAAAAAGATTGATTACTGTAAATGACGTAAGTTTGGTATTTCCCGACCGTAAACTTTTTGATGATGTAAATATTAAATTCACACCCGGAAACTGTTATGGACTGATTGGAGCCAATGGTGCGGGAAAATCAACATTTTTAAAAATTTTATCCGGAGATATTCAGCCAACAACAGGAACTATTTCATTAGGACCTGATGAGCGTTTGGCCACATTGAAGCAGAACCATTTTGATTATGAAGAATACACTGTTTTAGAAACAGTTATTATGGGACACAAAAGATTGTATGAAGTAATGAAGGAAAAAGATGCTATTTATATGAAAGAAGATTTTTCAGATGAAGACGGCATTCGGGCTGCTGAGCTGGAAGGGGAGTTTGCTGAACTGGATGGTTGGGAAGCTGAACCTGAAGCTGCTGTGCTTCTGCAGGGACTGAATATTCCGGAAACTCTCCATAATCAAAAGATGAGTGAGCTGACAGCCGGACAAAAAATTAAAGTGTTGCTTGCCCAATCTCTATTCGGCAAACCAGATGTTTTGCTTCTGGACGAGCCTACCAACGGACTGGATACCCGTTCCATTAATTGGTTGGAAGAATTCCTGATTAATTTTGAAAATACCGTAATTGTTGTTTCCCATGACCGTCACTTTTTAAATAAAGTGTGTACACACATGGCTGATCTGGATTTTGGAAAGATCAAATTATATGTAGGAAACTACGATTTCTGGTTAGAATCCAGTCAGCTGGCTGCGAAACTTCAATCAGATTCAAATGCAAAAAAAGAGGAGCAAATTAAAGAGCTTCAAGACTTTATCGCTCGATTCAGTGCGAATGCTTCCAAATCAAAACAGGCAACTTCCCGGAAAAAAATGCTGGATAAAATCACATTGGATGACATTCGGCCATCTTCCCGCCGTTATCCTTTCGTTGGCTTCAAGCCTGAAAGAGAGATCGGAAATGATTTGCTGCAACTGGACAATGTCTCGGTAACCATTGATGGGAAAAAGATACTTGACAAGATTTCCTTTACCTTAAACAAAGACGATAAAGTTGCTTTTATTGCTGACAATGATATTGTTACGACCACCTTGTTCAAAGTGATTATGGGTGAAATCACTCCAGATTCCGGAACTGTTCGCTGGGGAGTAACAACGTCTCAGGCATATCTGCCAAAAGACAACAGTAAAGATTTTGATACTGATATCACAATTCTGGACTGGCTTCGCCAGTTTGCAAGTAAAGAAGAAGATGATAATACATTTTTACGCAGCTTCTTGGGAAGAATGCTGTTTTCCGGTGAAGAAGTACTGAAACCTGTAAACGTTCTTTCCGGAGGCGAAAAAGTCCGTGTTATGCTTTCAAAACTAATGCTTTCAAAATCAAATGTGCTGGTTTTAGATGATCCTACAAACCACCTGGACTTGGAATCTATTACTGCATTGAATGATGGATTGATTGCTTTTATGGGTGCCATCCTGTTCGCTTCACATGACCATCAATTTATTCAAACACTGGCAAATCGAATTATCGCAGTCTCTGATAAAGGGGTTGTTGATCGCGCAGATACTACCTATGATGAATTTCTGGAAAATAAAGATGTCCAGAAACAGTTGGATGAATTATTCACCGGCATCTATTAAAAAAATGAATAAGTTACTAATTTTCAAGAGAGTGGGATACACTCATGAGGGTTATCGCCCTCACCAAACAGAATGAAAATAAAAAACGATCGACCTGCACGCTATTTCCTGTCATACTAAAGAGGACAGAAAAGCGTGCAGGTCGATCACTTATTGAGGTTCTTTTCCAAGTTGACCTTGAGGGACAAACTAGATCGTTCTACTTATTTTGTACCAATCATCAGGTCACAGAACCTGCGTATAAAAATAAATTGTTTCTATAAGTAGAATAACTCCTTCTGTATATTTTTTCAAAGGAAAACTAATCGAATACAGGCATTTTTATTTCGGATAAGAAGGAATACTGGACACAAAAAGGCGGTTATTGCGACCGTTCATTTATTACTCCGAATAATCTATCGGATGTTTTCTAATCAGTCCCGTTACCAAGAACTTGGAGGAAATTATTTACAAAATAGAAAGAACACCTTAACAAACAACTGCTAAAGTGTTCTAGATCAAATTTGACTAACCACACATTAAGCAGCAGGTAGTCTTTTTTTGCATTTTTTGAGTTTTAGTTTTCGTATAAAATAGTCAAAAAAACTGATTGTTGTCCTATTTTTTTGATTTAAGGGTACATAAAAAGCACACCGCCTTGTAAGATTAAAGTGACGAAACTCAACTCAAAAGGAGTGTACCTTACGTTTAAAAATCATACCATCAATCAAACCACTTTACCATTAGATGTAGAACAATATATTCCAGAAACAAATGTTGCTTTTGCGGTGAATACTTTAGTTAAAGCTATTCCTCAAGCGCTCTTCAATCAACTGGAGCAACCGCTTGGTCGTCCTGCCTATCATCCTAAAATAATGTTGAAAGTTATTCTTTATGCCTATACTCAACGTGTTTTTTCTGGTAAAAAAATAGAGATGATTTATTTTCTTTCTGCTCCTAGAGAGAACATTGCAATACAGCCATAACCTGTATGACTGGCAATGGTTGGTCCCAACGGATAAAGCAGAATCTCCTTTGTCTGAATTTCATCATTCAAAAGTTCTTTGGCTTTTTCTGCACTCTCTTTATCTCCAGCATAAGCAATAAACAGCGTTTGATCAACAGGATTTTTAATCTGCTGAACTGTTTCTTCGACAATTTTTTTGATGGACTTGCTGCGGCCGCGAACCTTCCCAACATTTTGAAGCTTTCCATCTGCATCGACAGTAATAATTGGCTTAATGTTCATTAAGCCTCCGATAGCTGCTGTTGTTTTGGAAATTCGTCCGCCTCGTTCAAGATGCTTCAAGTCATCAACTGTGACCCAAGACTGGACATTCATTTTATTGTCTTCCAGCCAAAGCAAAACTTCTTCCAATGAATGCCCGGCTTTTTTCAATTCAATTGCTTTATAAACCAGCAAACCTTGACCCAAGCTGGCTGCTTTTGTATCTACAATATAGATATCAACCTCGTTATACTCTTCCTTCAGCATTTCCACCGCTTGAACTGCACTTTGATAAGATCCGCTTAAACCGGACGAGAAAGCCAAATAGAGGACTGGTTCTTTTTTTTCTACAAAAGTTCTAAAAAATTCTAAATATCTTCCGGAATTTACCTGAGATGTCGTAGGCAGAGCCCCTTCTCTGACACTTTGTAAAAAGACATCATAATCAAACGTTTCTCCAAGATCATCTATTAATTCATTGTCATTAATGGTTATCGTCATACTGATAAAATCAACATTGTTTTCTTCCAATAATTTATAAGGTAAATCACAACATGAATCTGTTACTATTTTAAACGTCATTTTACTTTCCCTCCCAACTCATTACATTCTATCATAAAAATACTTTTCAGCCCTCTTTATTAGTATATTGTAAGAAATAAAAAGAAAGCTGATAGTCTTCATCTGTTATTCGTGTCACTATTAAAATTCATTATGAGGTTGTGCCAAAGCTTCTCCATGCGACAAGTAAGTTCTAAACTGTGACGAGTGCTTGCACGAGAAAACAAAACATTACGCAGTATCCGTTTTTCTGTGTCTACGATTCTACTACACTACACTTTATTTCGATCTCATCAATTTCTAAACGGCAGAGCCGCTAAGAATTGAAGGACTTCGTTTCGATCCTCGAAGCAGGGAGGTGCTTTGTTCCTACGCTTCTACGAATGCTCGTCACATGTCTGAAGGGCAAGTAAGAATGTGCTCCTACACTTCTTACAAATGCTCGGATCATACAAAGACTGGAACACCGTTTATTCGGCTTTAGGGGTATCGGACATACTTATGTCACAGTCCTCCTTATTTTGCCCGTTGTTAGAGTGCCAACGAAAAAGAGAACCAGAACAGGCTTACCTGTCTCAGCTCCTCTTTCCAGTTCTATTCAACTGATTATAATTTTCTCATATTTTTAAATCTGTGCCCAAACACTTTCCAGCACATTAGTTTGATTGCGATCCGGTCCCACTGAAAAAGTAGAGATACGCACACCGACAAGCTCAGATATACGATGTACATAGTTGCGTGCATTTACCGGCAACTCAGATAATGTTTTGCAGGCTGTGATATCTTCATCCCAACCCGGCAGTTCTTCATATACAGGCTTACAGCGACTTAGCTCTTTCAAGCTTGCAGGATAGTGATAAATTAACTTTCCATCCAGTTCATAAGCCGTACAGATCTTCACTGTTTTAAGTCCGCTCAAAACGTCAATTGAGTTCAGTGAAAGATTTGTAATACCTGAAACTCTTCTGGAATGTCTCATTACAACGGTATCAAACCAGCCCACACGTCTTGGTCTGCCAGTTGTCGTTCCATACTCTTTACCAACTTCTCTGATTCTGTCGCCTGTTTCATCGAATAATTCAGTTGGAAATGGTCCATCACCTACACGGGAAGTATACGCTTTACAGACGCCTACAACTTTATTGATTTTTGAAGGTCCTACACCGCTTCCGATTGTTACACCACCGGCAACTGGATTTGAAGAAGTAACAAAAGGATACGTTCCCTGATCAATATCCAGCATAACCCCTTGGGCTCCTTCAAACAGGACACGTCTTCCTTCATCCAGTGCATCATTTAGAATAACTGATGTATCCGTCACATATTTTTTAATTTCCTGTCCATACGCATAGTATTCTTCAAAAATATCTTCAAATGCAATTGGTTCACTGTCAAACATTTTTACAAATGAACGATTTTTTTCTTCCAGATTAACTTTCAAGCGTTCTTCGAAAATTTCTCTATCCAACAAATCCGCAATACGAATTCCTACACGTGCTGCCTTGTCCATATAAGCAGGACCAATCCCTTTAATTGTCGTACCGATTTTATTTTCGCCTTTTGCATCCTCCTGAAGCTGATCCAATTTAATATGATACGGCAATATCACATGTGCCCGATCAGAAATTCTCAGGTTATCTGTTACAACATTATTTTCTTTTAAATAGTTCAATTCTTTTACAAGTGATTTTGGATTGACCACAACGCCGTTTCCAATCACACTGATCTTATCTTTATAGAAAATGCCTGATGGGATAAGGTGCAGCTTATACGTTGTTCCATCAAATTTAATGGTATGACCAGCATTGTCTCCGCCTTGATAACGTGCAATTACTTCTGCATTCTCACTTAAAAAGTCAGTAATTTTTCCTTTTCCTTCGTCGCCCCATTGTGTTCCAACAACTACTACAGATGACATTAAAGCACCTCATTCTATATTATTTAGTCCGTGTCCATTGTATCAACAATAGCCAAGCATTTCAACGAAAAATCGAATGTTATTAATTAAAAAAAAGATTTTATAGTTAAAACACGAACATTATTTTTTATGCTGATACGAATCTATGAAGAATACGAAATTTCCTATTCACCTATCCATTCATTAAATCCTACAGTTTTATTAAGTGTAATGACTGATAAAATTTTTTAAAAAGACTGCTGGCTCTATTCCCAAGAGAGTGTCTATACTCTAATTACAGTTAGTGAAGAAATCATTTTTAAATGAGAAAAAAAGTATTAGGCAGAGCTGTATAATGAGCTGCAAAAACAACAGATTAAAATGTGTACTCCTCCATTAGACATTTCGATCTATCATGACCCAGAATATAAGGAAACCAATCAGATGTTGAAATACAAAATAAAATCATCGGTGACTATCAGGATACTGAACAGATACCTTCTATGAAGCACAGGGAATACAGATTGCTTCTGCCATTTTTCAGAGCAGCTTTGAACAGACACTGCAAGTAGCAAAGGTCTTATGACAACAGATTAAAATGACCAGCTATCATGTTGCCGATTCTATGATTAATATTTCCCATGTATCACCGGTTTAAAATCCTAATCCGGAAAATTAAATAACGAAAGCTTCCTTTATTACAGCCAAATGAAAAGATGAGTGTTTGTCCCGATCTCATTTTCTATTTTTATAATTATGATAAGGAATTAAAACTCTTCCCGTGGTGATAATGAAGAGAATTTATTGTATTCCTTAATAAACAGCAGTTCTACTGTTCCTCGTGCACCACTCCGGTTTTTTTCTATAATGACTTCAATCACATTATCTACTTCCGGTGCTTCCCGATCATCATCATCTTCTCCGCCCCGTTCATAATAATCGTCACGATAAAGAAATGCCACAATATCCGCATCCTGCTCAATCGAACCAGATTCACGAATATCACTCAAAACAGGTCGTTTATCCTGCCTTTGTTCCACTCCACGCGACAGCTGGGATAATGCGATAACCGGTACTTTCAATTCTTTCGCCAGCTTTTTCAGCTGACGGGAAATATCGGATACTTCCTGCTGACGGTTCTCTTTTCCTGAACCTTCAATCAACTGAAGATAGTCAATCAGTATAAGTCCCAGATTTCCTTTTTCCTGAGCCAGCTTCCGGCATTTAGCTCGAATTTCCGATATCTTAATCCCAGGAGTATCATCAACGTATATATTTGCCCTTGAGAGGCTTCCCATGGCAATAATCAGGTTCTGCCACTCTTCTTCCGATAATTGTCCTGTACGCAAGTGACCAGCCTCTATGGAGCCCTCAGCACACAGCATTCTGTTTACTAAAGATTCGGCACCCATTTCCAGACTAAAAATCGCTACAGCCTTATCTGTTTTTGTTCCGACATTCTGAGCGATATTCAAAGCAAAAGCTGTTTTACCAACCGCAGGACGAGCAGCTAAAATAATCAGCTCTTCCGGTTGCAGCCCCGCTGTCATTTTATCCAGTGCCTGATAGCCTGTGGGCAAGCCTGTAATATCTTCATTCTGCTGGTAAAGCTGATCGATGTTGGCAATCGTTGAATTTAAGATATCTGAAATGGACAGAAAGCCGCTTCGATTTCTTTTTTCTGATACTTCCAGAATACTTCGTTCCGCATCATCTAAAATGGTTTCAACATCTTCTCCCTGCTCAAACCCTTTGGTAACAATTTCTGTTGCTGTATGAATTAGATTTCTCAATAAGGACTTCTGCTCAACTATTTTGGCATAATGAGCAATATTTGCTGCTGTCGGTACTGACAACGCAAGCTCTGATAGATAACTCAGCCCACCAACATCTTCAAGAACATTGTCTTCTTCAAGCTTATTCTTAACTGTGACAACATCGACTGCTTCATTTCGTTCATTCAGCGTAATCATTGCCTGAAAGATCAACTGATGATTACGGCGATAAAAGTCTTTTGGTTCTATGTATTCCATTGCATCAATAACTACCTCAGCATCTAAAAAGACAGAGCCTAAAACTGCTTGTTCTGCTTCTATATTTTGAGGAGGTACTCGATCCTGCCATGCTTCGTTCATCTATTTCTCTCTCCTACAGCTTAATTTGTCTAAGTCTTTCTATTTTAACAAGAAACGGGGGAAATGTATATGTTAACCTCCTTTACTGTCGGGATGAGCCTATGAAAAAATGTGGATTTTTAAAAGAGCAGCAGCTTGTGACAACCCCTTTTTCCTTTATACTGTTTCGCTGTATAAATAGAACTTCTGCACGTTCCCTGAAACTCCCCTCTTGCTATAAAAGCTATCTATTTTTTTCCATTAAATAAAAAACGCTTTCTTCATTTGTTGTAATCAAAAAAATAAGCCCGGAATGATCCTGGCTCATTTCTTTTTTCTGATTTACATTAAAAAAACTATTTTTCATCCACTACATGAACCTTTAAGACTGCGGTTACCTCATGATGAAGCTTTACCGGAACCTTTGTATATCCCAGTGAACGAATCGGCTGTGCCAATTCCAGTTTTCTTTTATCCAACTTCACCTTATACTGCTTGTTTAAGGCTTCCGTAATTTGCTTGGAAGGAATTGAACCAAATAGTCGGTTGTCCTCTCCCGCTTTTGCCTTGATTTCAATCACTGTTTCTTCTTTTTCCAAAAATTCTTTCATCTTTTCAGCTTCCGCCAAGACTTCTGCATCATGCTTCTGCTGCGCCTTCTTCTGACCAGCCAATGCACTGATACTGCTTTTATTTGCTTCCTGCGCCAAACCATTCTTAATCAAAAAGTTTTGTGCATAACCTGTAGGGACTTCCTTAACATCCCCTTTTTTTCCTTTACCTTTTACATCTTGTAAAAAGATTACTTTCATTTACATTCACTCCTTATCATACATTTCTTTTGTATTCTTATTAATTACTTCCAGCAGTTTTTCCTTCGCTTCAGTGATGGTCCTGTCAGACAACTGAGTTGCAGCATTGGTAAAATGACCGCCACCACCCATACTTTCCATGATCAACTGTACATTGATTGAGCCATTACTTCTGGCACTGATTCCAATCTTTTTATCCATTCGCCTTGTAATGACAAATGCTGCATTGATTCCTGCCATAGACAACAATGTATCTGCAGTTTTAGCTGCTATAACACTGTCATATTCTTTATCTTCTTCTCCTACAGCAATAACAGTATCTTCAGTAATATATTCATTCTTGGCAATCAGCTGACTCATTTCCAGATAACTGGTCAAATCAGAACTTAATAAATATTGTACTAGAGATGAATCTGCTCCACAAGTTCTTAAATAACTGGCCACATCAAAAGTCCTGGCAGTTGTTCGAACACTAAAACTTTTTGTATCTACAACAATCCCTGCAAGCAGCAACGTTGCATCAAATTTATCCAGTCTCTTATTAAACGTATTGCTTTGATATTCCAACAGCTCTGTAACCAATTCAGAAGCAGAGGATGCTGATGATTCAATGTAGGACAGTAACGTTTTATCTGGAAATTCATCCCCTCTTCTGTGGTGATCGATAATAACAACCTTGCTGAACCGATCATAAAGTTCCTTGGAAATTGACATAGACGGTTTATGATAATCAACCATAATCAGAAGACTATTATTTTGCATTTTTTTCATTGCCTCTGCCGGAGATAATATTTGATTGTATAGCTCTGAATCCTTTTTTAGTTCTTCCATTACCCGATAGACATCAGGGATATTTTCATCGGTATTTAAAATGACCCATGCGTCTTTTTCATAAATTTTAGCCAGTCTGGCAACACCAAAAGCAGAGCCTATTGCATCCATATCCGGTAATCGATGACCCATAATATAAATATCCGCAGATTCTTTCATCAACCCTTGTATAGCAGTACTCATTGCCCTTGATCGAACGCGCGTTCTTTTTACAACTGAAGCTGATTTCCCACCGAAGAAGATGGGTTTGCTATTCCCATTGGCTTCTTTTACAACTACCTGGTCTCCTCCTCTTACCAGAGCCATATCTAAATTCGTCTGGGCGACCGTTCCTGTCTCATTTAAACTGGTCCCGCCATAGGCAATCCCCATACTTAGTGTAATTGCAATATCTCTTTCATCTGTCCCTTTTCTGACATTATCCAAGATTTGAAATTTACTGTCCATCATCTTTTCAATTACGTCCAGTTGACCTACAAAGACATATCTTTCTGCATTTAACTGTTTATAAAAAACTTTATATTCTTCCAGCCAATCTGAAATCATTGTTGTCAAAAAACTATTTAGATAAGAAATCTGCTTAACATCCATATTGTCTGTCACATCGTCATAGTTATCAATCGATACAATGCCTATAGCTGTTTGCATTGCTTTCTTTTCCTGATACAAAGTATTTTCCTGTGTAATATTCTCAAAAGTAATCGTCTTTTGCTCAATATTAATTTTAAAACGAAATACTTCATCTTCCACTACAAATATATCTTTCCCTTTTTCGAATAAAGAAATGTAACTTAATACATCTTCTGAGGTAAGTAATAGCCTTTTCTGCTCATTCGAATAAAAAACTTCTTCTGCATATGGATTTAACCAGATTGGCTGTTTCGTTTTTTCATCATATGTAATGATCCCCACAGGCACTTCATTAATAGCAAAGTCTATTGAATCTTCAGCCTTAATTGTTGCTTCTCTAATTTTCTCAATATTTGACAGTTCCAAGCGTTTAATCAATTTCAACATTCTATTGATTAAGTACAGATTTATTACTGCTAAAATAGAAGTAATAATGACTTTATTTGATATAAAGTAGACAGCTCCCATTTCAAATACAAAGAGAAATACAAAGAATAAAAAGACTTTTTTTAGCCTCATCTGTTTCATTTCATTATTAGCCCCCCTATGAACAAAAAGCTTGCAGCACATATATTATTTTATCATATCTGTGAAAATTCAGCGAATACCACCAAAACTTTCAAAATGTTTCACGTGAAACATTCTGAAATCCAAAATTATCTTCAACTTAATTTTAAATTTCATCGAATTAAAGTTTAGAACCAACAGAAAGTATCTATCTCTAACTAATTCCATTTCACTTAATGATAACACTGCTCCTTCTGAAGATATAGAATCAATAATTCTAAATAAATATTCTCTGAAAGAAACAACTTTCAACTATTTTAATTAAGTTAAACTTTAGAGTGATAATGGAAGGTAGTTTCCATGCAGCATGCACGGGTAATTAGCATATCTATCATTCTATTTTTTAGTAATCATCTAAGAGATAAGACCAAGAAGTTAACATGTACTCTCCCATTCATTTCCCTATTAATGCTTACTTATCTATTTCAAATTAGTCAAAACTTATTCATAAAATACAAACCATGCTGCAGTTCATATTTTATCTGACAGCAGTCAGTATAGGAAATCTGCAGATTACCTGATTTATAAAAATAGAATTAGACGATAAAACATATTTTAAGTGAATCTAGTGGTATTGACCGAATTATAACTTGTATTAGAAGATTATCTATAAATGATGTTCAATGATAGAAAATTTTCAACTCATATGCTTCAATGATAAGAACAAGCAGCTTCAAAAACAGCTGAAATGAAACATGTATTCCATAATTTTAGTATCTATTAATTTATATCAGCGCATGTCTAATGTATTTTGCATAACTTACTCCTACGAATGCTCAGTGCCTATCCAGTGATCTCATATGTAATACTACTGGATAGGCTTCACGTTTCTTAGATTAAAGCTATGGATAATTTTTAATATTATCAACCTATTAAAAAAGTAGTCATATTACTCTATTGCTATTAAATAAGAGAAAGCTTTTCTATCAAGAAATGATAGAAGTTATATTTGAGTTAGTGAACAACAAAAAGATCAGACGAGACGGTCAAGAATTTTTATTGTGTCAAAGCCAACTCAAAAATCAGCAGCTGGTTTACAAAGATAGTTACGGTTGATTTGACTCGATTCAGCAATGGAATTGGGCAGCCGCTTCTCACTGACAAATCGCTTGCGACCGACCTATTTACTGCTTGAATACTTGCCCATGACATGATTCTTGCATCTGCATTTTATGGAAGAATAATCTCCAGATATAAGCTGCTCTTATTTATGATGATACTTATTAATATCAGCTCTATTTACACAAACTATTCTATATATTCAATTTCTCCTATAACCCCAAAATATTCAGATTTAAAGAGAGCAGTCACAATCTTCCATATATCATTAAAAGATGTTGAATATTTTATTTTAAAATTTTAAGAAGCATTCTTAAGCTATTTTATCTATGTGTAGATATATCCTAATAAAAAACAAAAAAATGACCGAAAACAGAAGATATTTCACTTCATTTCCAGTCATTTTAATAGTTACGTTATATTTTATTGCTCTTCGCTTACGAATGGAAGTAATCCCATAATACGAGCGCGTTTGATAGCAATTGTTAATTTACGTTGATTTTTAGCACCAGTACCTGTCACACGACGTGGCAAGATTTTTCCGCGTTCAGAAATGAATTTTTTAAGTAATTCAACATCTTTATAGTCAATGTGTTCAATATGGTTTGCTGCAAAATAATCTACTTTACGACGTTTACGTCCGCCTCTTCTTTGTTGTGCCATTCTTTTTCCCTCCCTATCAAAAATTGTTAGAATGGTAAATCATCATCTGAAATGTCAATAGTTGAACCAGAACCACTAAACGGATCTGAGTCTCTATTAAAATCAGGCATACCACTACTATTATCGTTGCTAGACTGAGATGGTTGATTAAAGTTGCTTTGGCCTCCGAAATTACTGTTCTGTGATTGAGTGGGTTGATTAAATCCTCCCCCTGAATTATAAGAAGAACTATCCTGAGTTTGTCTTTGTTCAGAAGTTGAACGAGATTCCAATAATTGAAAATTCTCACACACAACTTCAGTCACATATACTCTTTGACCTTGCTGATTGTCATAAGATCTTGTTTGAATACGACCTGTAACACCTAACAAAGTGCCTTTACGAGCATAGTTTGCTAAAGTTTCAGCTGGTTTACGCCAAATCACACAATTTATGAAGTCTGCTTCACGATTTCCACTCGCATTCGTAAAATTACGATTGACAGCCAGTGTAAAACTAGCCACTGCAGAACCACTTGAAGTATATCGTAAATCGGGATCTTTGGTAAGTCTTCCAACTAATACAACATTGTTAATCATCTTGACATCTCCTTTCGTCCATTAAATGTTTCACGTGAAACATTCTTAAGCTTCTTCTTTGATGATCATGTGACGGATAATCCCATCATTGATCTTAGCAAGACGATCAAATTCATTGATTGCGCCTGCATTTGATGGAGAAGATACTTTAACGATATGGTAGATGCCTTCTAGGAATCCATCCATTTCATATGCTAAGCGGCGTTTTTCCCAATCTTTTGATTCGATAACTTCTGCTCCGTTATCTTTCAAAATTGTGTCGAAACGTTCTACTAAAGCAGTTTTTGCTTCTTCATCAATGTTCGGACGAATAATGTACATGATTTCATAATTCGTAACTTGACTCATTGATTTTCACCTCCCTGTGGACTTTAGGCTCTTAGTTTGCTAAGAGCAAGGAGAGCTGCCTAAAAAATTAGACTACTCACAATTTTTCATTATACATGGAAACCCTTATAAAATCAAGTA
Organism: Enterococcus sp. CWB-B31; assembly: GCF_020567645.1. Classification (NCBI taxonomy): domain Bacteria; kingdom Bacillati; phylum Bacillota; class Bacilli; order Lactobacillales; family Enterococcaceae; genus Enterococcus; species Enterococcus sp. CWB-B31. The sequence goes on along the minus strand of NZ_JAJDJW010000006.1, from coordinate 14,455 downwards.
TTAGCTTAGGATTTTCAATGTTTCTTCTGGAGCAATTCTGTACTGGACTATCTGATTTTCAGAGCTGAAATCATACAGTCATTTCTAAAAATTTTCTCCTTTGAATTTAATTCCCTCAATATATTTACTTCTATCATCCTCTATCTTCTTCCAGATAAAAAAGAAAAAGGGCTGTGACATAAATATGTCACAGTCCCCCCTAAAGCCGAATAAACAGTGTTCCAGTCTTTGTATGATTCGAGCCTTCGTAAAAAGCGTAGGAGCAAAAGTCCCTCTCTCTTATTGTCATAAATCACTACGATTGACTTGTCAGAGTAGATGATGCGTCTACCTACTTGGTTCTTGAGGAGGAACACCTCTGCTCCTGCGATTACTCGTCGCATGAAGTACTTTGCTCCTGCGATTACTCGTCGCATGAAGTACTTTGCTCCTGCGATTACTCGTCGCATGAAGTACTCTGCTCCTGCGATTACTCATCGCATAGAGAAGCTTTGGCACAACCTCTATTTCTTTATAGTTTCAACTTATTCTTCTGTTTGGTTTTCAGCATTTTCAGTTACTTCAATTTCAACTATTTCTACTTCTGCTTCTGTATCTACTGTTTCAGGTTCGGGTTCAATGACTGCCATCGTCACTACCTTTGCTTCATCTTCCATTCTCATCAGTCGAACACCTAATGTTGCTCTCCCTGTTTGAGAAACAGTTGAAACATTAAATCGAATAATGACCCCTTTATCAGTAATCAGCAGAATATCTTCTTCACCGGTTACAGTTGTTAAACCAGCCAAAGGACCATTTTTTGGAGTAATATTCGCTGTTTTTATTCCTTTACCGCCTCGTCCTTTGACAGGATACTCAGAAGCTTTTGTTCGCTTGCCATACCCCTGTTCTGTGATAACAAGGACTTCATCATCTTCTCCCAAAACAGCTGAGCCGACAACATAATCTTCCTCTCTCAATCGAATACCACGAACCCCAGAAGCACTTCGACCCATATCACGAACCGTCGTTTCATTAAACGTAACAGAATACCCATTATGAGTACCAATAATCATATTTTGCTTGCCGTCAGTCAGAGAAACATTTACCAGTTCATCCTCTTCTTTCAAACCAATGGCAATCAAACCATTACTTCTAATATTTGAGAAAGCAGTAACACTGGTTCTTTTCACTGTTCCCTTTCGGGTTGTAAAGAACAGGTAATGACCCTCTTCTGCCTGTCCTGTAACTGAAATAATTGCCTGTATATTTTCACTTGAATCAATCCCAAGCAGATTGATGACTGGGATTCCCTTAGCCGTTCTTCCATATTCAGGAATTTCATAGCCTTTTGCACGATATACTTTTCCTGTATTGGTAAATATCAGCAATGTATCATGTGTTGAACAGGAAACTAATGTTTTCACGAAATCATCATCATGAACCCCCATTCCCTGAACACCTCGACCGCCTCGACGCTGCGCACGAAACTCACTGTTTGCCACACGCTTGATATAGCCGTTATTTGTCAATGTAATTACGATTTCTTCCTCTTCGATTAAATCTTCATCTTCAAGACTCAATACTTCTCCGACCAAAAGCTCAGTTCGGCGGTTATCACTAAATTTATCACAGAGCTCATTCAGCTCTTCCTTGATAATAGTATCAATTCTTTCAGGTTTAGATAAAATATCTGTTAAATCAGCAATTAATTTCAACAATTCCTGGTATTCATTCTCAATCTTTTCACGTTCCAAACCAGTCAGTTTACGAAGCCGCATGTCAAGAATTGCCTGAGCCTGACGATCAGAAAATTCAAAGCGTTCAATCAATGCTGTTTTTGCTTCATCATCTGAACTGGACCCGCGAATAATGGAGATAATTTCATCAATGTGGTCCAAAGCAATACGCAGACCTTCCAAAATGTGTGCGCGTGCTTCTGCTTTGCTCTTTTCAAATTCTGTCCGGCGACGAATAACTTCCTGTTGATGCTCTATATAATTTTCAAGGATTCGTTTGAGGCTGAGAATCTTGGGAACGCCTTTTTCAATTGCCAGCATATTAAAGCCAAATGAACTTTGCAAGGCTGTCATCTTATATAAGTTGTTTAATACAACAGACGCACTAACATCCCGGCGTATATCAATAACAATACGCATTCCTTCACGAGAAGATTCATCACGCAAATCTGTAATTCCCTCAATACGTTTATCTCTGTGAAGTTCAGAAATACGCTCAATCAAACGTGCTTTGTTAACCATATAAGGCAGCTCGGTTACCAGAATACGTTCTTTTCCGTTCGGCATATCAACCAATTCAACCCTTGCCCGAACAGTAATTGACCCTTTCCCAGTTTCATAAGCCCGACGAATACCTGATTTCCCCATTACCAGTCCGCCGGTAGGAAAGTCCGGTCCGGGAAGTACTTCCATTAATTCATTAGTGGTCACCTCAGGGTTTTCCATCAGTAAGTCAATAGCTGAAACAACTTCTCTTAAATTATGCGGTGGAATATTCGTTGCCATCCCAACTGCGATACCAGTTGTTCCGTTTACTAGCAAGTTAGGAAAGCGTGCCGGCAAAACATCCGGTTCCTGCTCTGAATCATCGTAGTTTCCATGATAGTTAACAGTATTTTTGTTGATGTCACGCAGCATTTCCAAAGCCAGTTTACTCATTCTTGCTTCGGTATAACGCATTGCCGCTGCCCCATCTCCATCGACAGAACCAAAGTTTCCATGACCGTCAACAAGCATATAACGATAACTGAAAGGCTGTGCCATACGGACCATTGATTCATAAATCGCACTATCTCCATGGGGGTGATACTTACCCATAACATCTCCGACAATACGTGCGGATTTCTTATGCGGCTTATCCGGTGTGACCCCTAACTCATTCATTCCGTATAAAATACGGCGGTGCACAGGTTTCAATCCATCCCGTACATCAGGTAATGCCCGAGCAACAATAACACTCATCGCATAGTCAATGAAGGATTCTTTCATTTCACTGGCCAGATTGACGTCGTGAATATTTTCTTTCAACTCTTCATCCATGAAATTTTCTCCTTACTTTTATTATGTTCCATCTCTCTTTATTTAGTGAATAATTAAAAATGAATATTTATTCATTTAGATATCGAGATTTTTTACATAATGTGCGTTTTCTTCTATGAATGCTCTTCTAGGTTCTACTTTATCCCCCATCAGCATTTCGAAAATTTGGTCTGCTTCGATTGCATCATCCACACTTACCCGGGCCATTAAACGGTTTTCCGGATCCATTGTTGTTTCCCACAGCTGATGATCATCCATCTCGCCCAACCCTTTGTAACGCTGCACTGTTGGTTTTGGAGAAGCAGGCAACGAAGCAATCACATTTGCCAGCTCTTCCTCTGCATGTTTGCCAGGCTGAACATACGTAATTTTCTTCCCTTGTTTTACTCCATATAAAGGTGGTTGTGCGATATAAACATATCCTGCTTCAACAACCGGACGCATAAAGCGATAGAACAATGTAAGAAGCAATGTTCGAATGTGCGCTCCATCAACATCGGCATCAGTCATGATAACCAGTTTATGATAACGTGCTTTTCCTACATCAAAATCCTCTCCAAAACCAGTACCCATTGCAGTAAATAATGAACGGATTTCTTCATTGGCCAAAATTTTATCCATACTGGCTTTTTCAACATTCAGAATCTTTCCTCGAATTGGCAAAATAGCCTGAAACTCACGGCTTCGTCCCTGTTTCGCTGAACCGCCGGCAGAGTCTCCTTCGACAATGAACAATTCGCATTTTTTAGGATCCTTACTGGAACAGTCCGCCAATTTTCCAGGCAGATTGCTGATTTCCAGGGCTCCTTTTCGTCGTGTTACTTCTCGGGCTCTTTTAGCTGCCAAACGTGCTCTTGATGCTAAAATTCCTTTTTCGACAATTTGTTTTCCTACTGTCGGATTTTCCATCAAAAATTTATTAAAATATTCAGAGAAAAGCCGGTCTGTAACTGTCCGAACTTCTGAATTCCCCAGCTTTGTTTTTGTCTGTCCTTCAAACTGCGGTTCCGGATGTTTAATGGAAATAACGGCTGTCAATCCTTCACGGACATCTTCTCCAGTCAGATTTTCATCATTATCCTTCATTACTTTTTGTTTACGGGCATAATCATTAATTACTCTGGTCAACGCTGTTTTAAAACCAGATTCATGAGTTCCGCCCTCATATGTGTGAATGTTATTGGCAAAACTTAGAATATTTGAGTGGTAACCGTCTGTATACTGCATAGATACTTCAACAGTAATTCCCTGTTGTTCTCCTTCAATAAAGATAGGTTCCGGGAACAGCACTTCCTTGTTGCCGTTTAAATGCTCTACGTAGCTCTTAATACCGCCTTCATAATAGTATTCCTTTAATGTTGGCTTTTCTTCTCTTTTATCCTCTATAGAAATCTTCAGACCGCGATTTAAAAAGGCAAGCTCACGAACACGAGTCGCCAGCTTATCAAAATTGAATACGACTGTTTCAGTAAATATCTCTGCATCCGGAATAAAATGGACAGTAGTACCATGGCGATCTGTCTCATCAATAACTTTAAGATCAGCGACAACTGCGCCTCGTTGAAACTGCTGGAAATAGACTTTTCCATCTTTATAGACTTTTACATCCAATGATTCCGAAAGAGCATTAACAACTGATGAACCTACACCGTGGAGTCCACCGGAAACTTTATATCCGCCGCCGCCAAACTTACCGCCGGCATGAAGAATCGTGAAAACTGTTTCCACTGCCGGACGTCCTGTCTTTTTCTGAATATCAACAGGTATCCCCCGTCCGTCATCGATAACAGTGATACTATTATCCTCTTCAATAATTACCTGGATCGTTGTGGCAAAACCAGCCAAAGCCTCGTCAATAGAATTATCTACAATCTCCCATACTAAATGGTGCAGTCCTTCCGAACTGGTAGAACCAATATACATCCCAGGACGTTTTCTTACAGCCTCAAGCCCTTCAAGCACCTGAATCTGGCTGGCATCATATTCCTTGGCACGCTCATTCATGCTTTTTTCTTCTTCAGTCATTTGATTCCCTCGCTATCTCTCCCTGTTGAACATAGAATATATCCGGCTCAACAGTAATTTTATTGGTTAAATGGTTTAAGGTTGTAGTCGTTATAAAGGTTTGAACTTTCCCCTCAATCGTTTCCAGCAAATGAAGCTGACGTTCATCATCCAGTTCACTCATTACATCATCCAGAAGCAACACTGGATATTCTCCGGTTTCCGCATACATTAAGTCAACTTCTGCTAATTTGACACTTAATGCAGTTGTCCTTTGCTGACCTTGAGAGCCGTATGTTTGAACATTCTGCTGATTGACCTTAAAAATCAGGTCATCCCTGTGAGGTCCGATAAATGCAGCTGCTTTATACAGCTCTCTTTTCCTGCCAGCCATCAGCTGCTGAAGCATCAGTTGCTGAAGTTCCCGCAATGAATGCTGCCCTTCACCTAAGACAACACTCGAAGCATACTCAATTGCTAATTCTTCTCGTCCATGACTGATTCGCTGATGGAGTTTATTCGCCCATTTTTCAAGTTTCCTAATGAATTCTAAACGAGCAAATAAAACCTTTCCGCCAAATTCCGCCAGCTGTTCAGTCAATATATCCAAGTAAACAGTATCTGTCTGACTCTTTTCTGCTAGTTGCTTTAAATACTGATTCCTTTGCTTCAGCACAGACTGATACTGAACCAGATCATACAAATAAATAGGATTGACCTGGCCTAATTCCATATCAATGAACTTCCGTCTGATTTGAGGGGAACCCTTGACCAGGGAAAGATCTTCGGGTGCAAATAAAATGACATTAAGCTGTCCGATATAGGAGCTCAGACGTTTTTGCTCAATGTGATTTACTTTCGTTTTGCGACCTTTATTTGAAATGAAAATCTCAAGAGGAACTGTTCCAGTTTTTTTTTCCACTGATCCTTCGATCTTTGCAGAATTTTGACCAAATGTAATCAACTCTTTTTCATTACTGGTTCGATGACTTCGCGTCATTGCCAAAACATAAATACTTTCAAGCATATTTGTTTTGCCTTGCGCATTTTCTCCTAAAAAAATCGTCAACGGTTTAGGAAATTCCAAAGCGATATCATCATAATTTCGATAGTGCTTCAGTGTGATATTATTCAGCCTCATCAGATGTGCCTGTTTCTTTTTTTTCCATAAAAAAAGTGCCTTCATCAGGGATTTCGATCATCATACCAGGATATAATTTTCTTCCCCGACGATTCTCCAGCTCCCCGTCTACAAAAACACTGGTTTCAGCCAGATACCATTTTGCCTGACCACCGCTGCTGATCACATTAATTTCTTTTAAAAACTGACCAAGTGTCATGTAATCAGTTTCTAAAGTGAGTGTCTTTTTCAAATTTCATCCCTCGTTTAAAATTCACTTTTACTTCTAATATTATACTCTTTTTTTAGTAATAAAACAAATTTATCCGTCTAATTTTCGCTCTAAGCAATTTTAATTAAAAATGATAGAATCTATTCTTTCAGAAAAAAATCTCTTAAAAAGCATTTTATACTGTTTTTTCAAAAAAAATAGTTTTGAACTATTTTCACAGATTTTCAATAATATTGAAAACCTGTGTTCTGATACGCAAACTTTTGTCATTTATTTTGATAGAATGATTCATTATATTCAATTTTTTTCGAAAATGACCTATAGATTCTGGAACCAGTCAAATACTGAAATATAATCAATAAATCTTTTGGTCTATTAGGGTGTGTCTGAAAACTCGAGCGGCGAATAGTTTGATGATTTTTATCGAACTCCTCGTCATAAATACTCGCTTATAAACCACATAAGCTGTATTTTCTTCCTTGATTTCAACAAAAATCACTGGCCACTAACTTTTCAAACACGCCCTAGTTTCTTCACCCCAGCATATCTTAATTAAAATAGTTTTTCAGTGCATTAACAGTACTGCTGTCTCTACGAGTCTAACGATTCTTGGGACAAAACATTACGCTGTATGCGTTTTTCTGCGTCTACGGTTCTCACTACACTACACTTCGTTTCGATCCTCAAATCATACAAAGACTGGAACACCGTTTATTCAGTTTTAGGGATCTCAGACATACTTATGTTACAGTCCCCTATTATTGTCTCTTCGGAAATGTTCATATTTTTCAAAATCCTTCATTGCCCGATTATACAAAAATACAGCTTCTTCTATTGAAAAAATCCTCAGAAAATTATTTAACCGTCTGAAATCAGTAAATAGTCAGTTTTCTATATTAAAAATAACCGGTCTTATGTAGATAGAAATATCTTCAATTGTCTCTTCCACTGCAAGATCATTTTTGATCTTCATCAGCTGAGAAAGAAAATACAATTCTTTAAAATGCCTACTGCTTTTTTTATGAGATGCAATCTCTTCGCCAGTTTTAACTAATTCCGTCTTGTTGCGCCTGTTTTCTGCATAAATCAACTGCTTATAGAGAATATCATAGACAGATATCTGATAATTATTATTTATGTATAAAAATTCATCTAATTCGATTATACAAAATCGTAAAATTATTTTTAATTTGAGATATGTCTGTATTTCCGATGGAGCATTATTGGACCTTTGCTTTAGCTTATTTTCGGAAATCTTTCTTTTACTACTGCATATATTTTTTTGTTACAAAAAAATTGTCAGAACCTCAGAGAATCAAGAAAGAAAAGAGGAAAAACTCAGAATACTCAATTTCAATCGACAAGTTTCCTTATTTTTTACTTCAAACAATTTGATGAGCTTAGGAAAAGATCGCTATAGTTTAATGCTCTCAGTAAATTCTCTTTTAATTCTGCTGTTTCAGTTTCCTGCTCTTTACTTTCTGAAAAAACAATCTGCCTTGAAACTTATTGCACTGAGCAATTGTCTGTTTGCGGTCAGTCTTCTATTTGTTGCTCAAAGTGCAGATTGGTTCTTCTGTAGCTTAATGGTTATAAGCTACAGTCTCGCAGAAGTCCTGCTGGGAAGTAATTTTGATTATCTGATTGATTCTTTTGCTGACGAAAAAAACAAAGGATTCTTTTTTGGCTTGTTGGAAATTGTCAAAGCAGGAACTACTATAGGGCCTGTTATAGGAGGGGTACTGATAGAAAAATTTTCAAAAAACTCCTTTTCTGCTGTTTTTTTGTTTCTCAGTATTATCACCTTAACCGAGCAGATTTTTCTATGGATTTATTCAAAAAAAGAAGCCATTCAATAATGTTTATTGAGTAGCTTCTTTCAATTATTCAAATTAATTTGTACGAACTGGTGTAATCAGCTGGATAAAATTCATATCTGCTTCTGTCGGCTCCAAAGTAAACGGACGGATTGGCGAAATGAATTTCATAGTGATTGTTGTATCACCAAAAGCTCTTAAAGCAGCCTTCATGTAGTCTGGATTGAAGGAAATTTCCAATGGATCTCCAGATACCTTCTCGTAATTTAATGATTCTTCAACTTTCCCTACTTCAGGGGAATTGCCATAAAGGAAAACAGATTCAGAGGTTATAGCCAACCGAACAATGTTGTTACGACCTTCATGTGAAAGCAGGGATGCACGTTCGATCGCTGATAAAAACTCAGGAACCTCGATCTCCACTTCTGTATTGAAACTTGTCGGAATCAGGCGGTTGGTGTCAGGATAATTTCCTTCCAGTAACCTGGAGTAGAAATACATTGTTTTAGTTTTGAAAAGGACTTGGTTTTCCATAATACTGATCTCAACCATTTCTTCTTCATTTGTGAAGGAGCGAGAAAGTTCCAGTAAACTTTTCCCGGGAATAACAATATTGAAATTTTCCGCTGTCTGTTCAATTGGAATAATCCGCTGACTCAGACGGTGTGAATCTGTTGCTACTGCTAAAAGCTTTTGATTTTCCAAGACAAAGTGAACCCCTGTTAAAATAGGACGGCTTTCATGAAGAGAAACCGCAAAGCTTGTTTCATTAATAATTTTTGTCAGCAAGTGTACTGGAAGCTTGATTTGATTTTTTGCATCGATTACCGGTAAATGAGGATAATTGTCTGCGTCTAAACCATTTACTGTAAAATCAGCTTTTCCTGAAGTTATGGCTACCTGATTATTTTCCAATACTTCCAAAGTAACTGTTTCTTCCGGGAGCTTTCTGATGATTTCACCGAAGAAACGAGCTTGTAAAACGATGCTGCCTGTTTTTTCAATCGTCATTTGTGCTTTTTCATCTTCAACACTTAAAAAGCTTTCTATAGAAATATCTGCGTTGCTCCCAGTTAAAGACAGTCCTTCATCAGTTAGAACAATTTTGACCCCTGTTAAAATTGGGATGGTTGTTTTTGACGAAATTGCTCTTTGAACAGTTTGCAGCTCCTGCAGAAAAATACTGCGCTTAATTGTTAGTTTCATCATTCGACGCTCCTTTTAGTTTTGCATGACAATTTTTTCTACAAAAGAATTATTGTCTGCTGTTTATATGGTGTTCCAGAATCATTTTCAGACTTTTGATACTGTCTATTTATTTTCTAAAATATCAAACTCTTTTTTTATCATACCATATTCATTGTAATTCTTCAGATACTTTCTGTGTTACCTGTTCTCTTTTTTCTATGTTTGAGATCGTCAGTCTTGATATTTATCTGACTCAAAAACAGATTGAAAATCTGTGGATTGCTTAGTTTTATTTATATATAAAAGAATAATAAAAGTAGTAGGTCCTGTTAATTCTGTGGAAAAGTTAAATTTTGTAAGAAAAGACTATGGTTTTGCCTGTGGATAACCTGTGGATAACTTTTGTGCTTTTTGAAAACTTATCCACAATTACGGATTCAGCAGATTTTTAATTTCACTTATTTCTTTCTGAATAATCGGATCATTTTCGATCAGCTGCTGAATTTTTTCATGTGCATGAATAACAGTAGTATGATCTTTTCCGCCAAATTCAGCCCCGATCTTTGGTAGAGAGCTGTCCGTCATTTCTCTTGAAAGATACATAGAAATTTGTCGGGGAACGACGATTGATTTTACTCGCTTTTTCCCTTTTAAATCTTTTAAATGAATATGATAGTATTTGGCTACTTCTTCCTGAATCTGCAGGATGGAAAGATCATTTCGGCTGCCAATTGATTTTAGGGATTTTAAAGCATCCGCTGCCAGACTGGTATTGATGTCTTGCCCGTTGATGGTTGCGTATGCCTGTACACGAACCAATGCTCCTTCGAGTTCCCGGATATTAGAATCAATTTGACCAGCAATGTAACTGAGTGTATCATCAGGAATTTCAAGACGTTCTGCATCGGCCTTTTTCCTTAAAATCGCAATTCTGGTTTCCAGATCAGGAGGTGTGATGTCAACAGAAAGTCCCCATGCAAAGCGAGAAACCAGTCGTTCCGGCAGCTTTGGAATATCATTTGGCGGTCGGTCACTGGTAAGAACGATCTGTTTATTTTCATTGTAAAGATCATTAAAGGTATGGAAGAATTCTTCCAGGGTTGCTTCTTTTTCTGCTAAAAACTGAATATCATCAACTAGCAGAAGATCCACATTTCGATATTCATTCCTGAATTCTTCTGACTTTTTTGTTTGAATGGAGTTAATGAATTCATTAGTGAATGTTTCACTGCTGACATATTTTACTTTAGCATTTGGTTGATTTTGCAGCATTTGATGACCAATGGCATGCATTAAATGGGTTTTTCCAAGTCCAACTCCCCCATAGAAAAATAAAGGGTTGTAGATAGAGCCGGGATCTTCTGCAACAACTAAAGCCGCAGCATGGGCCATTTGGTTTCCTTTTCCTATTACAAATGTATCGAAAGAGTATTTGGGATTAAGCATAGCTTTTTTCCCATACTCATCAATTTCTTTTGTTTCCGTCGATGTCTCCTTTAATTCTGGAGCCATCATTGCCTGATCTCCGCTGACGACAAAATGCGGAATGATTTCGCTGCCGGTTAATTGAAAACCAACCTCTACAATTTTGGCTGCCAGATTTTTTTCCCAGTAATCTCTGTGAACAGCAGAGGGGACTTCCAGCCATAACTGGCTGTTCTCCAGTTTCAGCGGATGAGTGGTTTTTATCCATGCATCAAAGCTGGGGGCGGATAAAACAGATTGGTAAGCTGCTTCTAAATTTCTCCAGACACTTTCCACGTCGGGCATTATGGAACCTCCTTATAATTAAGTATAATTCTCTCTTGTCGATTATTGATTCGCAAATAAGATTTTAGCATTTTTCCTGAACTTTTTCCACAGGCAAATGAATATTGTGGAAAATAAATCAACAAAACGGGAAAAAGTTATCCACACATGCAAAATAAGATGTGGGTAACTCTCCTTTTTTCTAGTTATCCACATATAAAAGTGGAAAATTCCCATTGATAATAAAGTGTTTTTAAGACTTATCCACAACCTTGTCAATGGATGTGCATATCTTTTGCACAGGCTGTTTTTTTGTGTAAAAGTAGCTGGAAAACCGGTGGGTAAAAGAAAGACAAAAATAAGATATCCACAAATTATCCACTTAAAATAAAATGATGTGGATAACTTTTAGCTTGAAAAGAAAGTTATTTATTGGATTTCTTATTGACAAATCAGGTAATCATTCGTTATACTGTCAAAGTATGTCTATATATTTGATGAATAGATAGCAGTTCAGGAGGTGGAATTAATGAAAAGAACATATCAACCAAATAAACGTAAGCGTCAGAAAGTTCACGGATTTCGTAAACGTATGAGTACTAAAAACGGCCGCCGTGTATTAGCAAGCAGACGTCGTAAAGGTAGAAAAGTAATTTCAGCGTAAACAATGCAAATCAACTTTTATATCACTTATAAATAAAGAACCCTTTATTATCTATACAACACAGTTGATGTAAAGATAATAAAGGGTTCTTTTTTCAGAATTAAGTGTCTGACAGAGTCGGAGCAATCTGAACGCTTCTGTTTTATTGTTAACGAATTACGGATAAAAAGCGTATCAAAATAATCTTGCTGCTTTTGAGAATTTGTTTGATTAGGTACTCAGAAATACCCAAATAATAGTTACGCTGTAAAAACATGATTAAATGAGGCTGAATAAAATTAAAATATTAGAATTCTTTGACTAATTTTTAACAGGAATAAGATGAAAATAATACCAGTAATATGCTATCATTGTATGGTAAGTAAAAAGAATGGAAACAAGGGATGACAATGAAAAAATCCTACAGAGTGAAGAAAGAAAAAGAATTTCAGCGAGTATTTTTAAGTAAGGACTCCTATGCGAATCGGAGATTTGTTGTGTACATCTTGAAAAGGGAACAAAAACATTTTCGTGTGGGGATTTCTGTTGGGAAAAAAATTGGGAACGCAGTGACCAGAAACGCTGTGAAACGAAAAATACGTGCATCGATCTACACATTGAAAGATCAGATTGATGAATCGTATGATTTTATTATTATAGCCAGACAAGGGGTTCAGGATCTGACTTCAGAAGAAGTTATGACAAATTTGAAGCACGTGTTAAACCTTGCAAAAATTTTAAAATGAGAGAGGAAAAGATTTGTGAAAAAGTATAAGCGCCTATTGTTAATGGCTGGTTTAGTCATGTTAGTATTTGTATTATCAGCCTGCGGAACGGAACCAATCAGTCAGGACAGTACAGGGATCTGGGATCGTTATATCGTTTATTATTTTGCTGAAGCTATTAAGTTCCTGTCACTTGCAGGAAACTCAGGAGTCGGGATTATCCTGTTTACATTAGTTATTCGTGTTATTTTACTTCCATTAATGCATTTCCAGACAAAGAGTATGCGGAAGACACAGGAAATACAGCCTCAGATGAAAGCACTGCAGGAAAAATATGCGTCCAAAGATCCGGAAACACAACGACTATTCCGTGAAGAACAGCAGAGGCTATATTCGGAAAATGGTGTAAATCCATATGCCGGCTGTTTGCCTTTAGTGGTTCAAATGCCGATCATGATGGCCTTATATCAGTCAATTTCTCGTGTCCCTGAATTAAAAGAAGGAAGCTTTCTGTGGTTGAATCTGGCTTCCCCTGATCCTTACCTGATTTTACCGATCCTGGCGGCAGCCTTTACTTTTGCCAGCAGTTATTTGACAAGCATGAGTCAGCTGGAATCAAATACATCAATGAAAATCATGAATTATGTAATGCCGGTAATGATCTTTATGATGGGTCTGAATCTGGCCAGCGGACTATCGCTTTACTGGGTAATCTCCAATGCCTTTTCAGTAGTGCAGACACTGATGATTAACAATCCGTTTAAAATCAGAGCAGAACGCGAAGAAAAAGTTCGTCAGCAGAAAGAGCTTGAAAGAGCCCTTCAAAAAGCTAAAAATCCTAAGAAAAAAAGAAATAAAAAACGCTAATTAAGGGGGTTTTGACATGCCGATTTATGAAGGCAATACGGTTGAAGAAGCAATTTTAAAAGGGCTGAGTGCCCTGCAGCTAACGAAAGAGGCTGTAGAAATTACTGTTTTATCTGAAGGAAAGAAAGGTTTTCTGGGAATTGGAAAAAAGGCAGCACAAGTTTCCGTTGAACCTACAGTTAGTGAAGACATCTCTGAAGCAGTAGAAGATGTCGTGGAGGATATCGTTGCAATTGATGAAGCATCAGGGATGGAACAGGCAGTAAAAGAAATGGAAAGTACAGAAGTTTCTTCTGTACCGGCAGAATCATTGGAAAATTTGGAAGATGAAGCGGCTATTACTGAGTTGGCTTTATATCTGACCAATATTTCCAAGGAGTTAAATGCTCCGGCGATGGTTCGTGTGGAACGCGAAACAGATCATGTGATTTTCCATTTAGATTCCAATAAGCAGGGGATTCTGATTGGGAAACATGGAAAAGTTCTCAATGCTATGCAGTATTTGGCACAGGTCTTTATCCATAGAGCAGCGGCGAATAAATTGTCAGTAGTTGTTAATGCAGGTGACTATCGTGAGAAGCGTCAGGCGGTGTTGAAACGTTTGGCAGATCGGACAGCTGAAAAAGTGAAACGTACCGGTCAACCGGTCTTTCTGGAGCCTATGCCAGCCTTTGAACGAAAACAGATTCACTTTGCTTTAAGTAAAGATGAGCATATTAAAACACATTCTGAAGGTGATGAACCTTACCGCTATTTGGTTGTAGAACCGTCGAAAAAATACTACTAAATAGTTGGAATAAATGAGGGATATTGTCTAATAATAGTTTGTTAAAATTAAAGCGAGTCATTATTTAGGATTAAGATCAGGTAAAAATGAACTAGAAGCAAAATAGGGATCAATCTTTTTTAGAAGAGATTGATCCCTATTTTTTATATGCTTCTATTTTCAGGCTCTTTGTCAAATCGGACTGATAGTATCACCAATGAACATCGGAAGAAGGAATCGAACTCCTTCTCCGGTGTTTTTTATTTGTATTGAATAAGGCCGTTGAGTAAGAAAATTCGGGTACGC